>JAIXPK010000461.1 GCA_027486335.1 Verrucomicrobiaceae bacterium
AGCGCCGTCACATCGCCGTCATTCGCCACCTCCAGCGGAATCTGCCACTCCCGCTGCAACCGCCGGAACAACTGCCGCGCCTCATCATACCGTTCCTCCGGTATACTCCGCAGCAGCGACGCCACCATGAACTGATTGTCCACAATAATCCCCGCTGAACTCCCCCCGATCGCATCCACCCGAGGCAAATGCGAGGCCGCCGTCCGCAATCCCTCAGCCAGATGCTGATAATGATAATCCGGATCCGCCTGGTTCTTCGGATCCCACGGAATCTCGTGCGCCCACACCACCTCGCCACCCTCCACCGCCGCCAGCTTGAAATCACTCGCCCCAAGATCAAACCCAATCCGGCAGCCATCCAAATGCCCACCTAGCGGCCGCGCATTCTCATGTGTCTCAGGAATCGCCTCCAGTGCCACTCCCTCGACCACCATCGGCTTCCCGTACGCCTTCCTCATGCTCTCGGCATCAAATGCCCGCGCCCCCCCCGGCGCATACGCCGCCGCCAGCGCCTCCGCCACCCCCGCAGGCCCAGCCACCAGCACCCGCCAACCCCCGCGCGCCCACAACAGCATCTTCAGCAACCGCTCCGCATACCGCATGTCCTCCTCCCCAGGCACCGCCGCCATCACACTCTCATACCGCGTCACCCGCCCGCCCTCACCCTCCAGCGCAATCACCAAAGGCACCGCTCCCCTCGCCTCCGCACTCGCCACCACCGCACGATTCCACAATGCCGCCGGCTGAAACCCGGGATCAAGCGGCGCAACAAACCGGGGACGGACAACAATAGGAGTTTCAGCAGATGCAGGCATCCCCAGCACTCGTTACAATCCCACCCATTCTCTACGCCGCAGGCACCTCATTTGCATACTTTTTCACGCCCACCCACCCTCACCCAATGCCTTTCAGCATCGGGAAAGTGCCAAACTTAATCTACGCACCCGTCGCAAACCCAGCCCCCTCACCCCGCCGCCGCCACCTGCACCTTCGGGAACAACGGCTGCGGTTCCCCCAGCACATGCCCGTCAGGCAGCATCCCCCACCGCAAATCCCCAAGCGTCAGCCCCACCGGCGGCACCCAGTTCAACTGCCCCTGAATCCGCGCCGCCGTCTCCGGCATCGCCGGCGATAGCATCACCGAAAAATGCGCCATCGCCTCCGCCACATGCCGCATGATCGACGCCACCGCGTCCGCATTCGCCGGATCCTTCGCCAGCTTGAACGGTGCCGTCTTGTCCACAAACTCATTCGCCAGCCGCGCCCCGTCAATAATGTCCGCCAGCACCTGATGAATCTGCCACGTCTTCATGTGCCCAAGCGCCTTCCCAGGCAGCGCCACCACCGCCTCCCGCAACCCCGCATGCAGCTCGGAATCATGCACCGTCGCCACCAGCGTCCCACCAAGATACTTACGCGCCATGTTCAGGGTCCGGTTCAGCAGGTTCCCCAGAATGTCCGCCAGATCTTTGTTATAACGCACCAGAATCCGCTCCTCGCTGATGTCGCTGTCCCCGCCCGTCGCAATGTCCGACAGCAGAAAATACCGCAATCCATCCGCCCCCACCACGTCCGCAATCGCATTCGGATCCACCAGATCCGCAATCACTTTCACCACCGCGTCATCCTCGATCTTCTCGCTCTTGCTAACCTTCTTCCCCTTCATGTTCCACCACCCATGCACCAGTATCTTCGGCATCTGCTCGTCAGGCACGCCGCACGCATGCAGCATGATCGGCCAGTAAATCCCATGCGCCGGAATCAGAATGTCCTTCCCGATCACATGCGCGTCACACGGCCACAGATCCTCCCACCGCGGTAACCCCGACACCTCCGGCTCACGATCCCGGAACCCCGCAAAACTCGCGTAGTTCGTCAGCGCATCAAACCACACAAACGTCACGTAATCGTCGTCAAACGGCAGCGGAATCCCCCACGTCAGTCGCGACTTCGGCCGCGAAATGCACAGGTCCACTCCCTCGCTATCCTTCACCGCATTCAGCAACTGGGTCTGCCGGTTCGACGGATAAATCATGTCCGGATGCGTCTCCAGATACCCGCGCAGCCACGCCGTATGATCACTCAGACGGAAATAATAATTCTCCTCCTCCCGCTCCTCCACCAGCCCCCACTGCCCACCCCAGCTCCCGTCCGCCTCACGGTCCTTCTCATTCAGAAACTGCTCCTGTCTCACCGAATACCACCCGCGCAGGCTCTTCTTGTAGATCTGCCCCTCGTCAAACAACTGCTGCAGCATGTCCTGCACCACCCGCTTGTGCCGCACATCCATCGTCTCCACCCACCCGTCAGGCCGCACATTCAACCGATCCCACAACGCAATGAACCGGTCCGACACTTCCCGCACAAAACCCTCCGGCGTCACCCCCGCCTTCTCCGCACTCAACTGCACTTTCTGTCCGTGCTGATCCAGCCCGCTCAGAAAATACACCTCGCTCCCAGCCAGCCGCTTGAACCGCGCCATCGTATCCGCAAGAATCTTCTCGTAGGCATGCCCGATGTGCGGCGCACCATTCGTGTAATCAATCGCGGTCGTGATGTAAAACTGCTTGCCCATACCTCCCACCCATGACGGACCCGCCCAGCCCTTCAACGGCAAACGATCCTCCGCCGCACTCGTGGAACCCCATCCCCATTGCACCCGCCTTCCTCCCTCCCCATCCACTCCCCACATGAAACTCCCCCTCATCGCTCTCCTCGCCTCCTCCCTTTCCGCCGCCGCCCAGGTCACGTTCCTCGACCCCGCCGCCTCCGCCCTCGTCGCCCAGGACGCCAAAATCGTCACGCTCGGCTCCGGCATGAAATTCACCGAAGGCCCGGTCTGGATCCCCGCACGCCAGTCCCTCGTCTTCTCCGACATCCCCTCCGCCAAACTCATGCAGTGGCAGGACGGCAAAGGCGTCACGCCTCTCTCCGACGCCCTTAACCCTAACGGCAACACGCTCGACCGCAACGGGCTCCTCGTCACCTGCCAGCACTCGGGCCGCAATATCATCCGCACCGAATCCAACGGCTCCACCACCATCCTCGTCTCCTCCTTCGACGGCAAAAAACTCAGCTCCCCTAACGACGTCATCGTCAGAAAGGACGGCTCCATCTGGTTCACCGACCCTAATTACGGAGTCCCCGCCGGCGAGAAAAAAGAACAGGACGTCAACCGCGTCTACCGGCTCGACCCAGCCACCAAAAAGGTCTCCGCCGTCTCCTCCCTCTTCGAAATGCCCAACGGTCTCGCCTTCTCCCCGGACGAAAAAACCCTCTACATCGCCGACAGCGGCAAACCCCAGCGCGTCGGAGCCTTCCCCGTCAAAGACGACGGCTCCCTCGGCGATCCCAAATTCTGGCTCTCCGGCGGCTCCGACGGGCTCCGCACCGACTCCTCAGGCAATCTCTACACCACCGCCAGCGACGGGGTCCGCATCTACAACCCGGACGGCAAACAACTCGCACGCATCACCTTCCCCGAAACCCCAGCCAACTGCACCTTCGGCGGCAAAGACTACAAAACCCTCTTCGTCACCGCCCGCACGTCCCTCTACTCCATCCAGCTCAACATCGCAGGCAACGACCAGCGCTGACTCACTCGGCCGCACTAGCCGCCGCCTCCTCCCGCTTCGCCATCACCCCGCGCACCGCCGCCGCCAGCAACGGCCGCGACCGCGCTGCCACAGGCGCCAGCGTCACAATAATCCGCGCGTCCTCCAACCCTGCCAGCACCAGCGTCAGCCGCCGCATCTCCTCATCCACCTCCGCACGCTCAATCTCCCCCCACGTCACCAGCTGCATCTCCCGATCCGGACGTAAAAACGGAAAAATCTCCACCCCCAACGGCGTCAGCAGCAAATACGCGTGCCGCGTCAATCGCCACGCGGTCCGAAAACTCCACCCAGCCAGCAACAACGGTACCACCGCCAGCCACCACGCCGGTCGGTGCTCAATCCGTTGCCACCACACATACCACACGCCCACCGCCGCCGCCAGACACACCAATCCAACAACCATAAACGTCACCGCCTGGCCCGACCTCGTAAACCTCAACTCCTGAAACGGCGCAGCCATGTGCCCTCAAGCGCAGCGCGCCGCCACCCAGCTCAATCCAGCGAATCAAGCCGCTTCACAATCTCAGACTTCGGCTGCACCCCAATGCTCTTGTGCTTCAACTCCCCGCCCTTGAAGTAAAACAACGCAGGAATGTTCCGGATTCCATACTCCACCGCAAGGTCTGCAGCGTCATCCACATTCACCTTCGCCACCTTCACCGCACCCTTCTTCTCCTCAGCAATCTCGTCCAGCACCGGCCCCAGCATCTTGCACGGACCGCACCACTCCGCCCAGAAATCCACCACCACCGGCACCGCCGATTGAAGCACTTCCGCTTCAAAATTGTCCTTCGTTACCTGAATCACTGATGCGCTGGCCATGGGTTTCGATTGTTGGTTGTTTGAAGTCGACGCCTTCGCGTGTTCCATGACAGTGCGTCGGCTTTCGCCGCTGACAACGAAAAAAACACACCCTGCGGCTCCGTCTCCGGAACGCGCAGGGTGTGTGCGGATTTTTTGCTCAAAGCAAGCCTCAAGGGCCGCTCAGCGCATGAAGGTCGTCATGTAAAACGCAGCAATCGCGCCCACCACGCCAACGAAAAGAAAAATTACAGGTCCCATTTGATTTGTCAGGATAATTTCAGTTTCAGAACTCAGGGAGCTTCCGGACGGGCCGGAATCTTCGGCTGCAGGCGCTCATACTCGGAAATAATCCCGCCAGCTTCGTCCTTCTTGTCAAAGGGCGAGTAATCCATCGGCAGCTTCACACCCTGCGGCGGAAGGTTCTTCATCCACGCCTCTTTGCTCGATGACGTCCCCTCAGAGAAGAAACTCACCTTATCAAGGCAGGACAACGCTCCGATCACCGCCGCAATCGCGCCCACCAAGGCCACCCAGCCCATGATGTTCAACGGCCCTTCGTTGACTTCTTCCTCTTCCTCAAACTGCGCACCGCGCACCGCCACGCTGCTCACTGGCGCTGCCGGTGCCGCCCCAGGCGACAACTTCACCGTCGCCTTAGGCATCGCCTGTGGCATCGGAGCCGTCCCGCCAATCTTCGTCGTCTGCTTCGCCAGCACCGGACTCGTCGGACGCGCCGGTGGCGAGGACAATGGAATCGTCTTGCTGCCAACAGGCACCGTCGGCGGTGCCGGACGCGGCACCCCACCAGGAGCAGGCGGCGCTCCCGGCGTCGCCGGACGCGGAGCCGCAGAAAGTGGCACCGTCGGCGCTCCCGGACGGGGAGGCGGAGCCATCGGAGGACGCGGAGCAGATGGCGCCGGCGGTGCCGCCGCAACTGTCTCACCCTCAGCACCAGGTGCCTGAGGCTTCAAGGTAATGCGCACCGTCTCCTTCTTCAAAGGAACCGCAGGTGCGGCTATGTTCGGACGCGGTGGGGTGGGATTAGGATTCTCCTGGTCACTCATAGGGAATTTTCGGGTACTGAAATTTCACGGACAATTGGCAGTTTCGCCAGAGGGTGTCAACACTTCACATGACGAAATCATAAGCATCCTCGCCCCCACCTACCTCCCCGCTCCCCCTCCATAGGCAACACTCGGGAATTTGGGCGGTTGCGAGGCACGGATTGTGCAAGTTCCCTCTCCCATGGCAGGCCACCCCCAGCAGGATCCGCCTCCCGGTACGTCGCTCATCAAGCTCGCCGGAGGCTCCGCTCTCTTCTCTCTCTCCTCTGACTCCCCCGCCGCTTCGGCCTTCCTCCGCACCAACGCCCGCCACGCCGCCACCCGACGCCGCGAAATCCGCCTCGCCGCCGAATCCCATTCCCCTCGCCCAGGCGACGACTGGGAAGACATCCCCATGACCCCGGACGGCCCCGGACGCTGGATCTGCTCCCTCCCGCTCGTCTCCCCAGGCTTCTTCGAAGCCCGCGCCTTCCTCCTCCCGCACCATTCCTCCATACCGGTCTGGCCCGCAGCACCCGGCAACGTCGGCATCAAGGTCCAACCCGCATGGACCGCCGCAGGCTGCTCCATCTATAAAGCCTTCGTCCGCATGTTCCGCCCGGAACAACCGCCCCACGACCCCGCCGCGATCGCCGCCCTCGACCGCGACGGCTGGTCCGCCATCCCCCCCTCCGGCACGTTCCGCGCCCTCGCCTCCCACATGGACCGCATCCTCGGCTCCATGGGCTTCCACATCGTCCTCCTCCTCCCTCCGTTCCCCGTCCCCACCACCCACGCACGCATGGGCCGCTTCGGCAGTCCCTTCGCTTCCCTCGACTTCAAATCCGTCGACCCAGCCTGCGCCGAATTCGACGGCCGCACCACTCCGCTCGAACAATTCTCCGAACTCGCCGACGCCATCCACGCCCGCAACGGCCGTCTCTTCATCGACATCCCCATCAACCACACCGGCTGGGCCTCCCGTCTCCTCCAGCACCACCCGGAATGGTTCGTCCGCAACCCCGACGGCTCCTTCCACTCCCCAGGCGCATGGGGCGTCACATGGGCCGACCTCGTCGAACTCGACTACCGCCACCTCCCTCTCTGGCAGGAAATCGCCGACGTCTTCCTATTCTGGTGCCGCCAAGGTGTCGATGGCTTCCGCTGCGACGCCGGCTACATGATCCCTCTCCCCGTCTGGGAATACCTCACCGCTCGCGTCCGCGACGAATTCCCAGACACCGTCTTCCTCCTCGAAGGCCTCGGCGGCCCGCTCAAGGTCACCCTCGACCTCCTCACCCGCGGCGGTCTCGACTGGGCCTACAGCGAACTCTTCCAGAACCACTCCCGCAGCGCCGTCGATTGGTACCTCCCCCAGGCCCTCAACGCCTCCACCTCCCACGGGCTCCACGTCCACTACGCCGAAACCCACGACAACGAACGGCTCGCCTCCCGCTCGGAATCATGGGCCCGCATGCGCACCGCCCTCGCCGCCCTCACTTCCGTCCAGGGCGCGTGGGGCATCACCTGCGGCGTCGAGTGGTTCGCCTCGGAACGTGTCCTCGTCCACGGAGCCAGCCCGCTCCACCCGGAACGCGCCCCCGGCCAGGAAGCCGCCATCGCCACCCTCAACCTTCTCCTCTCTTCCCACCCGGCCTTCGCCGCCAACGCCCGGCTCCGCCTCATCCCCGTCCTCGGCGGCGAGGTCATCGCTCTCATCCGCTCGGTCCCGGAAAACCCTGACGCCTCTCTCCTCGTCCTCGTCAATCTCGACCCCGATCACCCACACCCGGCCTCATGGCCCGCCGCCGATTTCACCCCACCCCCCGGCGCTCGCTGTCTCTTCTCTGGCCAATCCCCATCCCCCATCCCTTCTCCGGACGGTCTCCTCCACCTCACTCTCGCGCCCGGCGCAGTCTTCTGTCTCCCCGTCTCGCTCCATCCGCTCCCACCAGAAAACAACGCCCTCGACGCCCTCCGCACCCACGCCGCCTCGCTCGTCGCCTCCTCCGATTCCTCCTCCGCTCACGTCATCACCATCAACCTCCAGCGCGACGCCCGCCGCTCCATCGTCGCCCCCGCAGACGCCACCCTCAAAATCGTCCACGACCTCCCCTTCTCGGTCTCCGCCGGCGCCATCCCGTTCCCTTCACTTCCAGACGGCCAGCTCCACGCCGCCATCATCCCCAGCGGCTTCCACCCCGGCCCCGCTCTCGTCGCCTCCATCCGCGACGGCCGCTCGCTCTCCCGCATCTCCATCCCGCTCGTCCCACCTCAGCCGCTCCCCGGCAGCTTCCCCGAATTCTCCGGCTCCCAAATCCGCCAGCAACCGGACCTCCACGTCCTCCTCACCAACGGCACCGGCGCCATGAGCCACGTCCGCGCCTCATGGAACTCCATCCGCTCCCAATACGACGCCCTCCTCGCCGCCAACCCGGACGCCGCCGTCCCCACCGACCGCCGCATCCTCTTCACCCGCTGCCGCGCGTGGATCGTCCGCCGCGGCTTCAGCACCGAACTCTCCACCGACTGCTGCACCCGCGTCACAAGGCTCTCCGCCTCCCACGCCGCATGGGAATTCCTCGTCCCCATCGGAAACGGACAACGCATCGCCCTCACACTCACACTCCACCTCGCCCAGAACTCTAACCGCTGTCTCCTCCACTTCTCCCGCACCGACTCCCTCACCCACGAGGTCTCTCTCATCCTCCGACCAGACATCGAAGACCGCTGCTTCCACGACAAAACCACGCTCGCCAACGGCCACTTCGATTCCATGGCCGCCGCCACGCTCCCAGCCCCCGACGGCTTCTCCCAACCCTGCCGCGATGGCTTCCTCGTCCTCAAAGCATCAGGCACTGGCTTCTCCTTCGCTCCAGAATCCCTCTCGGTCTCCCACCCGCTCGACGCCGCTCGCGGTCTCGGCCACTCCTCCGATCTCTTCAGCCCAGGCTTCTTCTCAGCCACTCTCGCCCCCAACATCCCCATCGTCCTCGACGCCGCCCTCTCTTCCACCCTAGCCATCCCTTCCGATCCCCCGCCTCTCCCCAGCCCAACCCCATGGTCGCTCCGCGACGCGCTCCTCCAGTTCGTCGTCCGACGCGACTCCGGCCACACCATCATCGCCGGCTACCCATGGTTCCTCGACTGGGGCCGCGACACGCTCATCGCCCTCCGCGGGCTCATCGCCGCAGGCGACACCGATACCTCCAGCCGCATCCTCCTCACCTTCGCCCAATTCGAAGACCGCGGCACGCTCCCTAACATGATCCGCGGGAGCGATTGCTCCAACCGCGATACCTCGGACGCCCCGCTCTGGTTCTTCACCGCCACCGCCGACCTCGTCCGCGCCACCGGCCCTGCCTTCCTCGACGAATCCGCCGGCGGCCGCCCCATCCGTGCCATCCTCGGCTCCATCATCGCCCACTATCAATCCGGCACACCCAACGGAATCCACACCGACCCAGCCTCCGCTCTCGTCTTCAGTCCCTCCCACTTCACATGGATGGACACCAACCACCCAGCCGGCACCCCGCGCGAAGGCTATCCCATCGAAATCCAGGCGCTCTGGCACGCCGCCCTCTCATTCATGGGCGCCCACGGCGGCGACCCATCCTGCGCCCAGCTCGCCCTCCGCGTCGCCACCTCCATCGAATCCCTCTTCCCCCATCCTTCCGAAGGCTGGCTCGCCGACTGTCTCCACGCTCCCTCAGGCACCCCAGCCGCCCTCGCCTCCCGCGACGACCACCTCCGTCCTAATCAGCTCTTCGCCGTCACGCTCGGCGCTGTCTCCAACCCCGTCCGCGCCACCGCCATCATCCACGCGTGCTCCGAACTCCTCGTCCCGGGAGCCATCCGCACACTCGCCGACCGACCCGTCTCCTTCCCTCTCCCCGTCCTCCGCAACGGCCACCTCCTCAACGATCCCTTCAACCCTTTCTGGCCCCACTACTCCGGCGACGAAGACACCCGCCGCAAACCAGCCTATCACAACGGCACCGCATGGCCATGGCCCATGCCTTCCCTCGCCGAAGCCTTCCTCCTCTCCAATCTCCCAAACTCCCTCCCAGCCGCACGCTCCATCCTCGACAGCGCCGCCGCTCTCCTCTCCTCAAACTGCCTCGGCCATCTCCCCGAAATCACCGACGGTGCCTCGCCCCACTCCCCTGGCGGCTGCGGCGCTCAGGCATGGTCCGTCAGCGAACTCCTCCGCGTCCGCAAGCTCCTCGACTCCTCCGCTCTCGGCAAATGATACTCGTCATCCCCCGGCTGCAGTGCGGTCCGCCGAACAGATGGCGTCTTCTGAACGAGGGATTTTTTCCGAGTCCAAGGCGCGAAAGAGGGCGCGAATCGGGATTCGCAACCGATGAGCAACACCGGAATCGGGAAAAAGATCCGTTCCTCCACCCGCAAAGCGGCTGAACGTTCATACTTTCTCAGGAAATCAGAAGATACCAGCTGTAAGGCGGGCTGCACTAGGCACGCCACCTGCTTTTAAGCCTCTCGCCACTCCATCTCATGAAGAACGTCCAGATCATCAACGTCGCCCCTAGCATCCCGAAGCAGATTCGCTTCCTCGAGGAACTCGCCCGCAACGCATGGTGGTGCTGGAACGCGGAAGCCCAGCAGCTCCTCCGCCGCATCGACCCCACTCTCTGGCGCGATTGCACCGGCAGTCCTCTCGAATTCCTCCGCCGGGTCTCCCGCCCCACCCTCGAAGCCCTCGCCGAAGACATCGGCTTCCAAACCCAGCTCGCTCGCCTCGAAACACGCTTCCGCGAATGCACGGCCTCCGATTCCCTCGGCCTCCACGGGCTCGTCGCCTACTTCTCCCTCGAGTTCGGCCTCCACGAAAGCATCAAACTCTACAGCGGCGGTCTCGGCGTCCTCGCCGGTGATCACCTCAAGGCCGCCTCCGACGTCGGCGTCAATCTCTGCGGCGTCGGTCTCTTCTACCACCAGGGCTACTTCGAACAGAAACTCAACCACGACGGCTGGCAGCAGGAACACTACCAGCTCAACGAAATCGAAAACCTCCCCATGCGCCTCGCCCGCAACCCCGCAGGCGAAGCCATCCACATCACTGTCCCCTTCCCCGATGGCATCTGCCACCTCCGCGTCTGGGACCTCAAGGTCGGCGGGATCTCCCTCTTCCTCATGGACGCTAACCTCGGCGAAAACCCGCCGCACTACCGCGACCTCACCGCTCGCCTCTACGGCGGTGACCACTTCATGCGGCTCCGCCAGGAACTCCTCCTCGCCATCGGCGGCTTCCGCGCCCTCGTCGCCATGGGCATGGAACCAGAAGTCTGCCACATGAACGAAGGCCACGCCGGCTTCCTCAGCGTCGCCCGTCTCGAATTCCTCACCAAACACAAGGGTCTCGACATCGACTCCGCCTGCGAGGTCGCCTCACGCGCTAACGTCTTCACCACCCACACGCCCGTCCCCGCCGGCAACGAAACCTTCCCAGTCGCCCTCATCGAGGAACACATGAAGGCCCTCGAACCCGAAACCGGTGTCCCCCCATGGCGCGTCATCGAATGGGGCCGCGCCCCCGGCGACAAGGACAGTCCGCTCTCCATGACCATCCTCGGCCTCCGCATGGCCCAGCGCGCTAACGCCGTCTCCAAACTCCACGGCGATGTCTCCCGCGGCATGTGGCAGCACGTCTTCCCTCACCACCTCCGCGACGAGGTCCCCGTCCAGCACGTCACCAACGGCATCCACGCCCCCACATGGGTCTCGCCGGAAATCCTCGCTCTCCTCCAGACGTTCCTCGGCGCAGATTGGGAAAAATCCGCCCTCAACCCGCGCGACCTCGCACGCATCAACGACATCCCGGACGAGGAACTCTGGCGCGCTCACGAAATGGCCCGCAGCCGTCTCCTCCGCACCGCCCGCGACGCCATGTCGCACCAACTCTCCGCCCGCAACGCCACCCGCGCCGAACTCTCCGCCGCTCGCGGGGTCCTCGACCCTGACATCCTCACCATCGGCTTCGCACGCCGCGCCGCTAGCTACAAACGCGCCACGCTCCTCCTCCGCGACCCGGAACGTCTCCAGGCCCTCCTCGGCAGCAAGGACCGCCCAGTCCAGTTCATCTTCGCTGGCAAAGCCCACCCCGCAGACCACCACGGCAAGGACTTCATCCGCCAGGTCGTCGACGTCTCCCGCCGCACCGGGGTCCGCCACCGCTTCCTCTTCCTCGAAAATTACGACATGCGCCTCGCCCGAGCCCTCGTTCAGGGTGCCGACGTCTGGCTCAACACCCCACGCCGCCGCATGGAAGCCAGCGGTACCTCAGGCATGAAAGCCGCCATCAACGGCTGTCTCAATGTCTCCATCCTCGACGGCTGGTGGTGCGAAGGCTACGCCCCAGACTGCGGCTGGGCCATCGGCAATGGCGAGGAATACGAAGACGATGAATACGGCGACGCCATCGAATCCGCCGCCCTCTACCGCATGCTCGAAGACGATATCGCCCCGCTCTTCTACGCCCGCTCCGGCGGCGGCGACCCCGCTGGCTGGGTCGGCATGATGAAAGCCTCCATCCGCATGGGCCTCGGCTTCTTCACCACCAGACGCATGGTCACAGAATACCGCGACAAATTCTACATCCCCGCCTCCAAACACTACCGCAACCTCATGGCCGACTCCGGCACCGCAGCCGTCGCCCTCAACGCTCAGCGTCTCCGCCTCAATTCCGCGTGGCACCACGTTCGCGTCCACTCACCCCAACCAGACCGCGACCTCCGCGCCCTCCACTCCGGCGACTCCTTCAGCCTCGTCACCTCCGTCTTCCTCGGCCAACTCTCCCCGGAAGAAGTCTCCGTCGAACTCTGCACAGGCCCAGCCGACGCCGGCAACCAGATTAAATCCCCAGCCTTCCACCCCATGGCCCTCCGCAAATCCACCCCGGATGGCTGGCACGAATACGTCATCACCGTCCCCTGCCCATCCAGCGGCCGCTTCGGTCTCTCCGCCCGTGTCCTCCCTGCCGGCGGCGAATGGAAGGCCGCTTCCCCGGGATACGTAACATGGTCGGAGTAGTCCGAGTCCCCCCTCGCCAACTCCCAACCGCGCCCTCTTCGTGTCAAATCCGCGAATCCTCATCGTCACCCCGGAAATCACGTACCTCCCGGAAGGCATGGGCAATATGGCCCAGCGGATGCACGCCAAAGCCGGCGGGCTCGCCGATGTCTCCGCCTCCCTCGTCGCCGCACTCTTCGAACTCGGCGCAGATGTCCACGTCGCCCTCCCTAACTACCGGCAGATGTTCCACGCCGATGTCTACGACATCTTCAGCCAGGAACTCAAAACCATCCGCGAACGGCTCCCGGAAGAACGCATCCATCTCGCCGAAGACCGCATCTTCTACTACCGCGACACCGTCTACTCCAACTACGGCGGCGAAAACCCACGCATCGCCCTCGCCTTCCAGCGCGAGGTCATCAACAACATCATCCCCCGCGTCGCCCCGGACCTCATCCACTGCAACGACTGGATGACCGGCCTCATCCCCGGAGCCGCCCGCCGCTACCGCATCCCCACGCTCTTCACGGTCCATAACATCCACACCGAAAAACTCACGCTCGATCAGATCGAAGCCAGCGGCATCGACGCCGCCCTCTTCTGGCAGCACCTCTACTACGACAAACCACCCCTCAACTACGAGTCCGCTCGCCCCCACGTCCCCGTCGATCAGCTCGCCTCAGGCATCTTCGCCGCCCACTACATCAATACCGTTAGCCCTTCCTTCCTCGACGAGGTCGCCGATGGTCAGCACCACTTCGTCCCACCAGCCGTCCGTCAGGAAATCTGGAACAAACGCTCCGCCGGTTGCGCCGTCGGCATCCTCAACGCCCCGGACGCTAGCTACTCCCCTGCCCAGGACATCTGCCTCCCTCTCAAATACAACGCCGATTCCTTCACCGAAGGCAAACGCGCCGCCAAAGCCGCTCTCCAGGAACGTCTCGGCCTCGACATCAACCCGGACGCCCCTCTCCTCTTCTGGCCCAGCCGTCTCGACCCCGTCCAGAAAGGCCCTCAGCTCCTCACCGAAATCCTCTACCGCACCATCTCCGATTACTGGCCCGACGGCCTCCAGCTCGTCGTCGTCGCCAACGGCGACTACCAGCGCCACTTCGCCGACATCGTCCGCCGCCACGAAATCCAGAAACGCGTCGCCGTCTGCAACTTCCACGAATCCCTCAGCCGTCTCGCCTACGCCGCCGCTGACTGCGTCCTCATGCCGTCCTCGTTCGAACCCTGCGGTCTCCCCCAGATGATCGCTCCCATCTACGGCACCCTAACCATCGCCCACAATACCGGCGGCCTCAAAGACACGGTCTCCCACCTCTCTCCAGACGGCACCTCCGGCAATGGCTTCGTCTTCGACTTCTTCGATGCCACCGGCCTCCGCTGGGCCATCGACGAAGCCGTCCGCTTCCACCACCGACCCGCCCCAGAACGCCAGACCATCATCCGCAGGGTCATCACCGAATCCGTCGCCCGCTTCAACCACGCCGCCACCGCACGACACTACTTCGATATCTACGAAGACATGCTCCACCGGCCGCTCATCGTCACCGAATCCGAAAACGCGCCGCCCATCCCACCTCCACCGCCGCTCAAACCGCCACCCGCCGCACGCGCCAAATCCGCCCGCGCCCCGCGCCCCAAACCCGCCGCCTCCACCCGCTCCAAGGCCGCCCCCTGACTTCTCTCTCTACGCCCGACCCCCAAAGGCCGCCCGCTCAACGCTCTCTCACCATGTCGGCCACCAAAGAACGCAATAAGGCTCCCGCCAAACCCCGCGCCAAACGCAAATCCATCGCCGCTCCCACAGCGGCCACTAACTCCCCCGCGCCCTCGTCGCCGCCCGCACCCCCGCAGCTCCGCGACGACCCATGGCTCGCCGCCTTCCTCCCTGACCTCGACCGCCGCGCCGCAAACACCGCCGCCCTTCGCGAGCGTCTCATCGGCCCCTCCGGCTCGCTCTCCTCCTTCGCCTCTGGTCACCTCCACTACGGTCTCCACCGCACCACCTCCGGCTGGGTCTTCCGCGAATGGGCCCCTAACGCCACCGCGCTCTTCCTCGTCGGCGACCACTCCAACTGGCAGGAACTACCCCAATTCGCCGCCTCACGCATCAACGACCATGGCGACTGGGAACTCCACCTCCCCCACGACGCCCTCCACCACGGCATGCACTACCGTCTCTCCATGCACTGGAACGGCGGCAAGGGCGACCGCATCCCCGCATGGGCCCGACGCGTCGTTCAGGATCCCTCCACCCTCATCTTCTCAGCTCAGGTCTGGGAATCCCCGCCCTTCCTCTGGCAACACCCGCGACCCCTCACCGCCAATCGACCTCCCCTCATCTACGAATGCCACGTCGGCATGGCCCAGGAAGCCGCCAAGGTCGGCACATGGCAGGAATTCGAACTCCGCATCCTCCCGCGCATCGCCGCCGCCGGCTATAACACGATCCAGATCATGGGGGTCCTCGAACACCCCTACTACGGTTCCTTCGGCTACCACGTCAGCAGCTTCTTTGCCCCCAGCTCACGCTTCGGCACCCCGGAAGAATTCAAATCCCTCGTCGACGCCGCCCACGCCCTAGGCATCGCCGTCATCATCGACCTCGTCCACTCCCACGCCGTCAAAAACGAAATCGAAGG
>JAIXPK010000524.1 GCA_027486335.1 Verrucomicrobiaceae bacterium
CGGAAGCCGATTGTGGATGACGGTTGGGTGCCGGAGCCGGAGATTCCGATGAACACGTTCATCAAGAAGCAGAAGACGCGGCTGCTGGAGTTGAAGGATTCGCTGGTGGACAGTGTGACGGGGATGGCGAACGAGACGATCCGGGCGCGAGCTGAGGGGAGTGATGCGTCGGCGTTCGGGATGCACCAGGCGGATGCGGGGAGTGATGCGTACGACCGTGATTTTGCGTTGAGCCTTCTTTCGAAGGAGCAGGATGCGCTGTATGAGATTGAGGATGCGCTGAAGCGGATTGAGGCTGGGACGTACGGGATCTGCGAGATGTCGAACAAGAAGATTCCTCAGATGCGTCTTGAGGCGCTGCCGTTTGCGCGGTTCACGGTGGAGTGTCAGTCGGAGTACGAGCGCGAGGTGGCGGCGAATGGGGGACGGCGTTCGGTGCGGTCGTTGTTTGGTCTGATGGATTCTGACGACGACGATGAGGATGATGAAGAGGGTGGAAAAGAAACAGTTGAAAAGTCGGACGACTGATTTAGTCTCGCCGCCCGCTGACGGCAGGCTGCCGTCCAAGAACCCGACGATCCTTTCATCACATGCCCCGCGAAATCATCATTCTCGAATGCACGGAAGCCCGGCCTGCCGGCAAGTCTCCGTCGCGTTATGTCACCACCCGCAACAAGAAGAGCGTTCGGACCCCGGGCCGTCTTGAGAAGGTGAAGTTCAACCCGTTCATGCAGAAGCGGACGGTGCACCGTGAAGTGCGCTGAGACTGCGACTGAAACGAATTTTTACTATTTGACGCCATGCTTCCTAAGACACCGCAGCGACTGATCAATTTCCGGAAGGCGAACAAGCGCATGCCGCGCCGCCGGTTGGACATCAAGATTGACAAGATCAACCACAAGCATCCTGACTATCTGGCGAAATTCACGACGGAGACTGGGAAGATTCTTCCACGTCGCCTGACTGGGATTTCTGCCTGGATGCACCGGAAGATCACGCGTGAGATCAAGCGTTCGCGCGCGGTCAATCTGCATCCCTGAAGGGCTGCGGGGCTACCCGCGACAGTATTCTGTTTTCTGGTCAGGGGCGTAAGGATTTGCGCCCCTGACTCATTTTTAGTGTGGCGTTCATGAGTTTAAAAGACACGCAAAGCGAGCGGGACACGCGCGGACTGGCGATCAGCCGAGCTGGGATCAGTGCGTTGAGGTATCCTGTAGCGATTCCCCGACCGGAGGGAGGGGTGGTGCATACGGTGGCGACGGCGGCGCTGACGGTGGCGGTGCCTGCGAGTCAGCGTGGGACGCACATGAGCCGGTTCATTGAGGAGATGCATGAGGCGAGCCGGGCGATGGATGCGGCTGGGGTGCTGGCGCTGGCGGGGCGGTTGAGGGAGCGACTGGGCGCGGACGAGGCGCAGGTGGAGATGAGGTTTCCGTGGTTTATTGAGAAGCGAGCGCCGGTGACGGGTGGTGGTGGGTATGTGGATTACGAGGTGGTGTGGGAGGTGACGGACCGTGCGGAGGGGGTGAGACTTCTGACGAGTGTGACGGTGCCTGTGGCGACGCTATGTCCGTGTTCGAAGGCGATCAGCGAGCGTGGGGCGCACAATCAGCGAGGGTATGCGACGCTGACGGTGGAGACGACGGCGCCGGTGTGGCCTGATTTGCTGATCGGGCTGGTGGAGGAGGCGGCGAGTTGCGAGTTGTTCAGCCTGCTGAAGCGGCCGGACGAGAAGTTTGTGACGGAGCGGGCCTATGACAATCCGGTGTTTGTGGAGGATCTGGTGAGGGAGATCGGGGTGCGGGTGGCGCGGCTTGAGGGGGTGCTGGGGTGGCGAGCGAGGGCTGAGAATTTCGAAAGTATACACAGTCACAATGCGGTTGCCGTGATTGAAAGCGGCATCAGCTGCTGAACCGGCGACCTGACAAAAACAATTCCATGCTCACGATCCGCAAAGTCACTAAGTCGTTCAATGCCCGCGTCCTTTTTCAGGGGGCGGACATGACGGTGAATTACGGCGAGCGCGTGGCGCTGGTCGGGCCGAACGGGGCTGGCAAGTCCACGTTGTTTTCGCTGATTCTGGGTACGGACACCGCGGATTCGGGTGAGGTGAACCGTGATGAGTGGACCTCGCTAGGGTATCTGGCGCAGGAGGGAGAGCCTGTGGGTGAGGAGACGGTGCTGGACATTGCGACGGGGAAGGCTGGGGAGATGGACCGGTTGGAGGCGATTCTGCAGGAGCATGAGAAGCGCGGGGATGTGAGTGCGCCGGCGTATTTTGATGCGCAGGCGAAGCATGAGGCGCTGCAGAATCCGCAGGCGGAGGCGCGGGCGCGGAAGATTCTGCGTGGGTTCGGGTACAAGGAAGAGGATTTCACGCGGCCGGCGCGGGAGTTCAGCGGTGGCTGGGTGATGCGTGCGCACCTTGCGCGGCTGCTGGTGATCGAGCCTGATCTGCTGCTGCTGGACGAGCCGACGAACCACCTTGATCTGCTGTCGCTGCTGTGGTTCCGGAGTTATCTGAAGCACTATCCAGGGGCGGTGCTGATGATTTCGCACGACCGCGATTTCATGGATGAGATCATTGAGAAGATCTATGAGATCGACAATTCGAAGCTGACGCA
>JAIXPK010000102.1 GCA_027486335.1 Verrucomicrobiaceae bacterium
CTCATGCGGTCGCCCTACAAATTCCAGCGCCACGGCCAGAGCGGTCTCGAAATCTCCGACATCTTCCCTAACGTCGCCGCCTGCGCCGACGACCTCTGCGTCATCCGCTCCATGCACGCAGACGTCCCCAATCACGAACCCTCCCTCCTCCTCATGAACTGCGGCGAGGCCCGCCTCATCCGACCCAGCGTCGGCTCATGGGTCACCTACGGCCTCGGCACCCTCAATCAGAACCTCCCCGGCTTCGTCGTCATGTGCCCAGGCGGATACCCCATCCAGGAAAGCCAGAACTGGCAGGCCGGCTTCCTCCCAGGCGTCTTCCAGGGCACCTACATCGACTCCCAGCACCGCGATCTCGACAAACTCATCGAAAACATCCGCAACAAAAACCTCCCCATGCGCGAACAGCGCATCCAGCTCGACCTCCTCCACGAAATGAACCGCGAACACGAGGCCCGCCGCTCCGGCGACGCCCGCCTCGAAGCTCGCATCCAGTCGTTCGAACTCGCCTACCGCATGCAGCTCGACGCCAGCGACGCCTTCGACCTCAACCGCGAACCCCAGCACATCCGCGACCTCTACGGCGACAATGTCCACGGCCGCCAGACTCTCATCGCCCGCAGGCTCGTCGAACGCGGGGTCCGCTTCGTCCAACTCTGGCACGGCGAAGGCCAGCCATGGGACAATCACGACGACCTCGAAGTCAATCACCGCCGCCTCGCCACCGAATCCGACAAGGCCATCGGCGGTCTCCTCAAAGACCTCAAACAACGCGGCATGCTCGACGAAACCCTCGTCATCTGGGGCGGCGAATTCGGCCGCACCCCAGTCGTCGAACTCCCCCAGGCCGGTGCCAATGCCGGCAAGGTCAACGGCCGCGACCACAACCACTACGGCTTCACCATGTGGCTCGCCGGCGGCGGCGTCAAAGCCGGCACAGCCTACGGCGCCACCGACGACTTCGGCTTCAAAGCCGTCGATAAACCCGTCCACGTCCACGACCTCCACGCCACCATGATGGCACTCCTCGGCTTCAACCACGAGTCCTTCACCTACCGCTACGCCGGCCGCGACTACCGCCTCACCGACGTCCACGGCAAGGTCGTCCGCGACCTCATCGCCTGACAAATCCCCTCTCCTCTCTTCCCCAACCAGCGCGCCGCAGGCTCTGGACTGCTGGGAGCATCACAGCTCTCAGGGCGCACGGAGTGCGCGCGGCCAGCCTCTCCGTTCAAGCCCCTCGCCTGACCAGTCCCCTTTTACTATTCACTATTTTCAATTTTCAATTTCGCGGCCCCGCCTTCCTCCTCGGGAAGCACGGGGCCGCTCCGACAATCTGCCTGCTCAACTCTCACTGACGCGCCACCACCGTGCCGTCACTCAGCACCATCGCCACCGCCTTCGGAGCCGCATCCGCCGGCAGCTCGCCCAGCGCATACTGAATCCCCGCCAGATAATGCGCCACGACCTCCGGCGTCCAGTAAATGTGCTCGTTGTGCCCCAGCGAACAATAGAAGGTCCGCCCCTCGCCATACTTCGACAGCCACGCGATCGGATAGAAATTCCGGTCAGCCATCCCATCCTTGTTCCCATCGTCCTTCTTCATGTCCGTCCCGCTAGGATCCAGCGCCAGCAGCATCCGCCGCTCGGTCGGCTGCGCCGTCGTCGGCCGGAACTTATAAATCTCATCCTGCAAGGTGATCCCACCCGCATTGAACGCCGCATTCAACGGATGCCCAGGCTCCAGATTCCGCACCTTCACCGTGTCCCCCGATCCCCACGGATGACTCTCAAACGCCCCGCCCATCATGTCGTTGTATTCCTTCCACTTCAGCTGGGGATTGTCCGACGAATACGTGTCCGTCGCCGAATGCATCCCCACCAGTCCCTTCCCGCTCTTCACAAAATTCACAAGGCTCGCCTTCAGCACGTCCTCCCCTAACGGCGATCCCTTGAAAATCTCGCCCGTCGTGTTCACCATGATCACCGCATCAAACGCCTTCAGCTTGTCCGGCGCAAACCACGCCTCGTCCTCCGTATGCGTCACATTGAACAACCCGGTCTTCTCACCCAGCGCCTTCATGCAGTACACCCCCGCCGCAATCGAACTGTGCCGGAACCCTGCCGTCTTGCTGAACACCAGCACTTCATGCTTCTTCTGAACCGGCACCGGGGTCTTCGCAGGCAGCGCCGCCTTGATCTTCGCCGCCTGATCGTCCGGAATCTTGAACTTGTCCCCCGGCCCCTGGCCAGTCGCCATCGTCAGAACAGCACCAAGTGATAGGACAGGAAGCAGAACGCACACAGGTTTCATGAGTTTTTGGGGGTAGGATTTCAAAATCGCCGCGACCCTAAGCCCCGACCGCCACCGCGCAATCCCGGGAACGCGTTGCCGCTTGCACCCGCTCCCCACCCATCGTTCCTCCCCTCATGCACCGCCCTCCGCTCGACTCCATTCTGCAGGCCGCGGCCACCTCCTCCACCGCCCACCACGACCCCCAGCGCTGGGCCGCCATCCGCTCCCACCTCGCCCGCGGCTGGAACCCGGAACGCATCGAATGGCAACGCTGGCTCCGCCGTTGGTCCCCATGGGCCGCCGCCGCCACGCTCATCTCCGCCGCTACCATCGCCTCCCTCCCCCACGGCACCCACCAATCCTCCCAGCCTCCCGCTCTCGTCCTCTTCTCGGAACCCCCAGCCTCCCCGGCCACCCCCACACCACCATGAACCGCGGTCGGCTCGCTCTCCTCTGGCTCCTCTCCTCCTCCACCCTCGCCGCACTCACCGCCTTCGCCGTCCTCCGCTGGCACCAGCACCACGCCCATCAACCCTCGCCAGACCCGCTTTCCGCCTCCGAGGAACGCTTCCACTCATGGCTCCACCAGAACCTCAACCTCTCCCCAGCCGAAGACGCCGCTCTCCACGCCGCTGAATCCTCCTTCGCCTCACGCCGCAAGGATCTCCGCGCCGCCATGTCCGCCGCCGAATCCGACCTCCGCCGCCTCATCCTCCGCGACGGCAAAGACTCACCCGAACTCAAAGCCGCCGTCCAGCGGCTCGCCTCCGCTCAGGCCGAACTCCAGCAGGCTGTCCTAACGCACCTCTTCACCATGGCCGACCACCTCGACCCCGTCCAGCGCCAGCAACTCATCCAGTGGACCCATGACAGTCTCCGCCAGGTTCCTTGACTCCTCCAGCGTCCCCCTCGCCCCTCCAGAAGAGGCCGCATGGGACGCCCTCCACGCCGCCGCCGCCGCCCGCGGCGACTCCCTCGCCTTCCAGCGTCTCGTCAACCGCCACAGCCCAGCCCTCCACCGCTTCTGCCTCCACTGCCTCGGCAACCTCCAGGACGCAGAAGACGTCACCCAGGAATCCTTCGTCCGCGCATGGCACGCCCTCCCACGCTATCGCGAATCCGGCACCTTCCGCCCATGGCTCTGGCGCATCGCCCTCAACCGCTGCCGCGATCTCGCCAGATCCCGCTCCTCACGCCTCCGCTGGCTCTGCAACTGGTCCTCCGACTCCCCGCCCGACGCCATCTCCCCCTCACCATCCCCTGACGAAACCGCCGCCCACCGCGCCGACCTCGATCGTCTCTCCCGCGGTCTCGCCCTCCTCCCCGAAAACCTCCGCGAACCTCTCGTCCTCAGCGCCATCGAAAACCTCCCCCACCACGAAATCGCCGCCATCCTCAACACCACCACCCGCGCCATCGATAACCGCGTCCAACGCGCCCGCCACCGCCTCAACTCATGGTGGTCACTCCAACCCTGACTGACCCGCTCCCCACCCGCAAAAATACCTGAGCAGTCCGCGCCCCCCTCCCGTTGGCCATGGTGAACTCACGCCATCCATGCCCTCCTCACGCCTCTCCTCACGCCTCATCCTCGCCCTCCTCCCGCTCGCCACCGCCCTCCACGCCGCAGATCCCACCCCGCCCCCAGCCCTCCCGGAAATGACCGTCGAAGGCAAAGCCGATTCCCTCATCGGCCTCGCCCCCTCCGCCTCCAAAGGCCAGACCAGCGCCGCTGAACTCGCCACTCGTCCCTTCCTCCGCCGCGGCGAACTCCTCGAAGTCGTCCCGGGCATGACCGTCACCCAGCACGCCGGCGGCGGTAAAGCCAATCAGTACTTCCTCCGCGGGATCAATCTCGACCACGGCACCGACTTCGCCATCTCCATCGACGGTCTCCCCGTCAACCTCCGCACCCACGCCCACGGCCAGGGCTACGCCGACCTCAATATCGTCATCCCCGAACTCGTCGAATCCATCGACTACCGCAAAGGCCCCTACTTCGCTGACCTCGGCGACCTCTCCGCCGCCGGTGCCGCTCGCTTCCAACTCGCCGACTCACTCCCCTCAGGCATCGCCTCCCTCTCCCTCGGCGCATACGGCTGGTACCGCGGGCTCCTCGCCGACTCCATCTCCCTAACCACACCATCCAATCCCTCCGCCCCCTCCTCCATCCTAACCTACGGCCTCGAATTCAACGCCTACGACGGCCCGTGGATCCTCCCCGAAAACGCCCGCCGCTGGAACGGTCTCCTCCGCTGGGTCTCCACAGACGCCACCGACCGCTTCGCCCTCACCGCCATGGGCTACGACGGCCGCTGGACCAGCAGCGACCAGATCCCTCAACGCGCCACCAACCAGAACCTCGTCGACCGCTTCGGCAATCTCGACCCCTCCAACGGCGGCACTTCCTCCCGCTACAGCCTCCTCGCCGACTGGTCCCGCAAAACCGACGACCGCGGCCAATGGCACGCCGACGCCTTCCTCAGCCGCTACGACCTCCAACTCTTCTCCAACTTCACCTACTTCCTCGATGACCCCATCAATGGCGATCAGTTCGAACAATCAGAAAGCCGCTGGCTCGCCGGTGCCTCCCTCCGCCGCGAATGGCTCTTCCCCTTCGCCTCCGCATCCTCAGACAGCTCCCTAACCGCAGGCATCGACTCCCGCACCGACTGGATCGACGACATCGGTCTCTACAAAACCTCCGCCCGTCAGCGTCTCTCCACCACCCGCCGCGACGATGTCACCGAATCCTCCGCCGGGCTCTTCGTCAATGCCGACCTCCACTTCTCCGATTGGTTCCGCCTCCAGCCAGGCCTCCGCGCCGACGCCTTCCTCTTCCGCACCTCCGGCCCCGTCGCCGCCAACGCCGGCTCCGATTCCGCCGCCCTCGTCAGCCCCAAACTCAGCGCCATCTTCGGCCCATGGCATCAGACCGAATACTACCTCAACGCCGGCTGGGGCTTCCACAGCAACGACGCCCGCGGGGTCCTCACCACCATCGACCCAGTCTCCGGCGATTCCGTGCTCCCAGTCGACCCGCTCGTCCGCATCTTCGGCGCGGAACTCGGCATCCGCTCGGAAGCCCTCACCAACTGGGTCCACTCCGCCTCCCTCTGGTACCTCCACAGCGACAGCGAACTCGTCTACATCGGCGACGCCGGCACCAACGAAGCCGGTCCCTCCAGCCGCCGCTACGGCATCGAACTCGC
>JAIXPK010000031.1 GCA_027486335.1 Verrucomicrobiaceae bacterium
CGCGCCATCCTCTTCGCCCCAGCCAGCGGCATCGGCTACCACTGGATGTCCGCCCTCCCGCCCGCCTGCAAGGTCATGGCCTTCATCAGCGACCTCCCATGGCACCGCACCTCCAGTCTCATGTGGTGGCTCCTCAAACGCCGCTGGCTCCGCGCCGTCTTCAAACGCGCCGACGCCGTCGCCGCCGTCACCGCCGACACCGAAGCCATGCTCCGCTCCGCCGGCGGCAATCTCCTCGCAGGCAAACTCCTCATGACCGGCCTCAGCTACGACAACGCCATCTTCGGCGATCAGCCAGCCGCCACCCCTCCCGAAGTCCTCGCCCTCAAAGCCCGCGCCCCGCGCCTCATCGCCATCGTCACCAAATCCGCTCCCGATAAACAACTCGACGAAGCCGTCACCGCCATCACTTCCGTCCTCGCAGCAAACCCCGACACCGGCTTCATCCTCGCCGGCATCACCGACGACGCCTGCGGCCTCGCCCTCAGAAACCAGATCGCCGCCTCACCAGTCGCCGACCGCTGTCTCGCCCTCCCCGTCCTCGAAGCCCCCGCCATTAAAGGCATCTTCGAAAACGCCTCCTGCGCCCTCTTCTCCCTCGTCTCCATCGGCATCCAGCAGGCCCTCGCCTGCGGCTGCCCCGTCATCCTCCGCTCCGGCCAGCCCGCCAGCCACATCCTCAAAGAAGGCACTAACTCCTCACGCTTCGACTCCTTCTCCTCCCTCCCCGCCACGCTCCAGCAGTTCCTCAACCACCCATGGAACCGCAACACCATCCGCGACAGCATCCTCCCATGGCGCTCGGAAGTCGTCCTCGACCGCCTCATGGCCTTCGCCGATTCCCCTCTCTCCCAGCGCATCGCCGCTGAATCCTCGTCCTCTCCTTCCTGACTAATCCCATGTGCGGCATCGCTGGCTTCCTCTCCTCTTCGCCTAACCCCTCCGGCGACCGTCTCGCCGCCGCCGGCAGGCGTCTCCAGCACCGCGGCCCGGACGACTCCGCCTTCCTCGCCGCTTCCCTAACTTCCTTCTCCATCTCCAGGGAACCGCCGCAGGCCCCCGCATCCGTCGGCTTCGTCCACCGCCGTCTCTCCATCCTCGACCTCTCGGAACGCGGCCGCCAACCCATGGCCAGCCCCTCCAACCGCTCCGCCATCTGCTTCAACGGAGAAATCTATAACTACCGCGAACTCCGCGCCGAACTCGAATCCCTCGGCTCAACCTTCCACACCGAATCCGATACCGAGGTCCTCCTCGCCATGCTCGACCGCTTCGGCCGCGCCGCCCTCCCGCGCCTCCGCGGCATGTTCGCCTTCGCCTACCTCAATCTCGACTCCCGCTCGCTCCTCCTCGCCCGCGACCCCTTCGGCATCAAACCGCTCTACCTCCTCCGCCACCAATCCCAACTCGCCTTCGCCTCCGAAACCGCCGCGCTCCTCGACCTCGTCCCGGACGCCCCCACCTCTCTCGACCCCCAGCACGTCTACAACTTCCTCCGCTTCGGCACCGCCGACGACGGCCGCTCCTCTCTCTTCCGCGAAATCTCCCAGCTCCCTCCCGCCCATTCCCTCGAGATCCCCCTCGACAACCCCTCCGCCGGCACCCCCGTTCCCTACTGGTCCGTCCAGCTCAACGAACCCCGCCAGATCTCCCTCAAGGAAGCCGCCGATGGCCTCCGCGATCGCTTCATCGACAGCGTCCGCCTCCACCTCCGCAGCGATGTCCCCGTCGGTGCCGCCCTCTCCGGTGGCGTCGACTCCTCCGCCATCGTCGCCTCCATGCGCGCCCTCGAACCGAACGCCGATATCCACGCCTTCTGCTACGCCCCCGCAGGCTTCTCACTCAACGAGGAACGCTGGGCCCGCATCGCCGCCGATAAAGCCGGGGTCCACCTCCACACCGTCGACTTCTCCGCCTCCGAACTCGCTAGCGATCTCGACCAGCTCCTCCTCACTCAGGGCGAACCCTTCGGCAGCACTAGCATCTACGCCCAGTACCGAATCTTCAAAGCCGCCCGCGCCGCCGGCGTCCCCGTCATGCTCGACGGCCAGGGCGGCGACGAAACCCTCGCAGGCTACCCGCTCTACTTCGCCGCCAGACTCGCAGGCATGGCACGCCGCCACGAATGGTCCCAGCTCCTCAACCTCTGGCGCAAACGCGCCACCAGCGGCGGCGGCCACATGAGCGCATGGTACCAGGCCGCCGGCCACCTCCTCCCGGAATCCCTCGCCAACGCCGGCCGCCGTCTCGTCGGCAAGGAACTCATGCCCGCATGGCTCCAGCAATCCTACTTCAAAGACGCCAGGGTCCGCACCGGCCGCCTCGAAGCCCCTCTCGACTCCTCCGGCGTCCGCGGGGTCCTCGCCGAAACCCTCACCCGCACCATCATCCCTCAACTCCTCCACTTCGAAGACCGCAACTCCATGGCATGGTCCGTCGAAAGCCGCGTCCCCTTCCTCCACGTCGAATTCGTCGAATTCGCCCTCTCCCTCCCGGAACACCTCCTCCTCGGCGACGACGGCACCACCAAACTCGCCTTCCGTGAAGCCATGCGCGGGCTCGTCCCAGACCCCATCCTCGACCGACGCGACAAAATCGGCTTCCACACCCCCCAGAACACCCAGCTCGCCGAAACCGGCCCGTGGGTCCGCTCCATCCTCGACTCCATCCCGGAATCCGCCGCCCGCATCATCAACCCAGACGGTCTCCTCAATCTCTGGAACCGCGTCTCCTCAGGCCAAGCCGGTCACGACCACTCCTTCTGGCGCGCCCTCTGCTTCATCCGCTGGCTCCAACTCCACCCAGCTACCTCCCCCTGACCCGCTTTTGCAATTGGACACCTCCCTCCCCTGAGGCTATTCTCCCCTCCGCTCGCGCCGTCTCAGCCACGTCGTCGCCCCAACTATGAACGGCAACGCCATCAACAGCATCGCAGCCACCTTCGCTCTGCTCGCCGCATCGCTCTGGGTCGCCTTCGATATCTTCACCTCCGGCGGCAACGCCGTCGCACGCTCCTACATGTACCTCATGGGAGCCGGCGGCATCTACGGCCTCCTCAACCCGCGCCGCGCCTTCTACGTCCTCCTCTTCCTCACCGCTTACCTCGACTACTTCAAGCGGCTCATGATCTTCGACTCCGCGCTCAGCCGCATGGACCTCTACTTCGTCCTCGGCATCGCCCCCTGCACCCTCGTCGGCATCGCCGTCAGCGTCCTCTACCAGCATTTCATGGGCCGCTCAGAATCCAGACCCGGCCTCCTCCGGCTCATGTTCTTCACCTTCGCCGGCGCAACTACCCTCCTCCTCATCTCCATGACCGGCGCCAACAAGGGCTTCCGCAGCCTCGGCGACTCCGTCAACGCCGCCGTCTACCTCCTCCTCCTCTTCACCGTCCCAGCTCTCTTCCGCACCCCCGGCGAGCTCAAAAAACTCCTCAAAATCTGCGTCGTCCTCTACGTCCCAGCCATCATCTACATGCTCGTCCACTTCTTCCGTGACAGCATCTTCGACTGGGAAATGGATTACGTGAAGAGCGGCCTCACCGGCGAAATCCGCCAGCTCATGGAACGCAAATTCCGCCCCTTCGGCACCATGAACTCCGCCGCCAACGCCTCCACCGTCTTCGGCCTCATCCTCGCCCTCATCGTCTCAGGCATCTGGAAATACCGCTCCCTCCCCCCCTACGACCGCCAGTCCAATCCCATCGTCCGCTTCCTCCTCGTCGTCCCCATCGGCCTCGCCATGTACGCCACCTTCAGCCGCATGGGCTGGGTCTCCTGCGTCGTCTCCATCGTCGCCGTCTGGTTCTTCAAACGCCGCGCCCTCACCCTCCTCGGCTACTCCCTCGCCGCCACGGCCGCCGTCGCCACCGTCCTCGCCTCCCCTTACCTCCTCCGCTACAAAGTCCTCAACAAAATCAGCGAAGACCTCATCGACAATCAGGGCTCCGACGAATGGACCCAGACCGCCAACATCTCCACCCTCAACGACCGTCTCGAAGGCTTCAACGCCCTCGTCACCAATCCCAAAGTCTGGACCCCCCTCGGCCTCCGCTTCAGCCCCTACAACGAACAATCCGTCATCTCCCAGGTCCGCTCCCACGACCTCTTCACTGACACGCTCCTCCGCTACGGCTACATCCC
>JAIXPK010000037.1 GCA_027486335.1 Verrucomicrobiaceae bacterium
CAATTGGAGGAATGGGTGGCGTATGCGCGGGCGAACGAGACGATCATTCTGTTTGATGCGGCGTACGAGGCTTACATTACGGAGGCTGGGGTGCCGCATTCGATTTATGAGATCGAGGGAGCGCAGGAGTGTGCGATTGAGTTCCGGAGTTTTTCGAAGCACGGCGGGTTTACCGGGGTGCGGTGTGCGTACACGGTGGTGCCGAAGAGCCTGATGGCGTCGACGCCTGACGGGAAGCGTCATCCGCTGCATGCGTTGTGGAACCGGCGGCACACGACGAAGTTCAACGGAGTGTCCTATCCGGTGCAGCGGGCGGCGGAGGCGTTGTTCAGTGCGGAGGGTAAGGAGCAGGTGGACGAGCTGATCCGGCATTATCTGGGGAACGCGAAGATCCTGCGTGAGGCGGCGGCGGCGGCGGGGATGGCGGTGTTTGGCGGGATCAATGCGCCGTACATCTGGGTAGGATGTCCTGCGGGGTTGAAGAGTTGGGAGTTGTTCGACCGGATGCTGAATGAAGCGAATGTGGTGGTGACGCCGGGGTCGGGGTTCGGGGCGGCTGGGGAAGGTTATTTCCGGATCAGTGCGTTCAATTCGCGGGCGAATGTGGAGGAAGTGGCGCGGCGGATCAAAGCGATGGTGTGGTGATGGGTGGGGGGTGCCCGCGACGGCGACGGGTTTGAGAAGGAGGAGGGCGGAAGCAAGGCCGGGACGGGACCCAGGGTAGGCCTTCGTGCCTCAGGCCAACCCTGGGCTAGGGGGCGCAATCCCGTTGGGATTGGGGAAGGCGTGCTGGGAGGAGACAAGGCCGGGACGGCCTTGCTACGGTGGCTGCCGCTGGGGAGAGTTGAGCGCTTGGGAGGAGACAAGGCCGGGACGGCCTTGCTACGGGTGGCTGCCGAGGTCCGGTTAGGTGGGTTAGGCGGAGGTGAGGGCTTTGAGGTTGCGCTGGTAGGCGGCGGTGCTGGTGATTTCCGATTTAACGGGGAGGGGGCGTGCGATGATGAGGCCGGCGTGGCTGTTGTAGGTGTTGAGGTAGGTGGAGATGGTGTTTTCGATGGTGACCTTTTTGAAATTTCTGGAGGCGTGCATGAAGAGGGCGCGGCCTTTGTCGTCGCGGGTGATGAGGCCGACGTGGGAGCAGACCCCGCCCTGGTCGCGGGTGACGATGCCGGCGATGTCGCCGTCGGCGAGTTTTGGTTCGATGGCGGCGACTTTGGATTTGGGGATGAACCAGACGGGGAGGGCGGAGACCTCGGCTTCGATGGCGGCCATTTTGGGGCGGAGTTCCGGGTTGTTGCGGAGGTAGCGGTAGGTTTTCCAGAGGACGGTCATTTCGCGGCTTTCGCGGCCGGTGAGGCGCTGGGCGCCGGGGAGGAGGCGGGTGATGTCTTTGACATTGCCGCGGGCCTCGTTGTCGATGAACCACTCATTGAGGTAGTGGATGCGGTCGAGGTAGTTGCCGGTGCAGCGGCCGGCGCGGTAGCGGGTCCATTGGATTTCGCGGAGGAGCCCGTCTGGGGTGGGTGGTGCGGGGCGCTCGAGTTGGCGGGCCATGCCGAGGACGGTTTCGAAGAACGTCCAGCAGTCGAGGCCCGAGCAGTTGACGGAAGGGCATTCGATGCGGTCGTCGATTTCGAGTGTGTAGCCGAGATAGGGGATGCCGAGGAAGGCACGGCCGATGCGGCTGATGCGGGGGCCGATGGGGAGGGAGGCCCAGTTTTCGCGGACGGCGCGGGCCATGATGGCGGCGTAGCGGTCGGAGCCTTTGAAGGTGACGGCGCGCGGGAGGTGGTCGATGCCGGCGGTGGCGTGGCGGGAGGTGGTTAGGGCGGCGAGGGAGCAGGCGAGCCACTGGCGGCGGTTCATGGCGGCGAAATGGATGTTAGTTGGAGGCGATTGGGAGGGAGAGGAGAGGGACGATGGTTTCGAAGGCGAGATCGGTGATGAGGCGATTGCCGAAGAGGTCTTCCCAGAGCGAGTGGGGGCGAGGGATGAAGCAGACCATGTCGGCGAGGTGAGCGGCGACGTAGTCGTCGATGGCTTCGACCCAGTCGTCGGCGGAGAATTGGGCGAAGACGGGGTTGGCCCAGCCGGCGGCGGCGGCGGCGGCGGCGAGGGAGGAGAGACCGAGAGAGACGGCGTCGGCGTCCGGGGAATCGGAGAGGTGGAGGACGTGGAGGGAGGGGTGGAGGGGTGCGAGGAAGGAGGCGAGAGCGGCGGCTTCGGCTGGGAATTGGGAGAGATCCGAGTTGAGGACGGCGGTGTGGAGGCCGCGGTAGCGGGCGTGTCTGGGGACGGCGATGACTGGGACGCCGGAGGGGGAGTCGAGGAGGCGGGAGGCGACGCTGCCGAGGATTTTGCGGGAGATTGGGCCGGCGCCGCGGAGGCCGACGACGATGGCGTCAGCGCCTTTGCGGTGGGCGGCGGCGGCGATGCCGGAGGCCTGGTCGTCGGCGGTGTCGATGACGATGGAGGGGTTGAAGTCCGAGCCGCAGGTGAGGCGAAGGGATTCGATGTGGAGCTGGGCGTCGGCTTTGGCCTGGGAGATGAGGAAGTGGTCGACGGCGTCGCCGTGGGATTCGAGGGATGAGCGGTGCGGGCCGGCGAGGACGACGGCGTGGTAGAGTGTTAGTGAAGCGCCGCAGTCTTTGGCTAGGGCTGCGGCGTAGCGGACGGCGGAGGCGGCGCGCGGGGAGAAGTCGGTGCCTGCGATGATGGATTTCATGTGGGGGTGCGTGGGGGGGGGACGCAGAAGGTACGGCGGCTGGGGGTGGGGATCAATCGAGACTGAGGCGAGCGGAGAGCAGCTCGCGCTGATAGACGAGTTCCTTGGGGAGACTGTCGTAGATTTTGAGGAAGAGCTCGCCCTGGGAGAGGACCTCGGCGCGCCATTCTGCGGGGATGACGGCCATGACCTTGTTGAAGTCGTCGCGGGTGAAGCCTTCGAGGCCCTCGTGGTTGAAGTCTTCCCAGTGTGGGGTCCAGCCGATGATGGTTTCGTGGCCTGCGACGGTGCCGCGGCAGCGGCGGATGATCCATTCGAGGACGCGCATGTTGTCGCTGAAGCCGGGCCAGAGGAATTTGCCGTCGGGGCCTTTGCGGAACCAATTGACGTGGAAGATGCGGGGGAGGTGGCGGATGTGGCGGCGCATTTCGAGCCAGTGGGAGAAGTACTCGCCGACGTCGTAGCCGCAGAAGGGGAGCATGGCCATGGGGTCGCGGCGGACCTGGCCGATGGCGCCGGTGGCTGCGGCGGTGGTTTCGCTGCCCATGGTGGAGCCGATGTAGACCCCGTGGGCCCAGTTGAAGCTCTGGTAGACGAGCGGCATGGTGCCTGGGCGGCGGCCGCCGAAGATGATGGCGCTGATGGGGACCCCTTCGGGATTCTGCCATGCCGGGTCGATGCTAGGGCATTGTTCTGCGGGGGCAGTGAAGCGGCTGTTGGCGTGGGCGGCGGGGCGGCCGCAGTCGGGTGACCAGTCCTTGCCCTGCCAGTCGGTGAGATGGGCGGGTGGGGAGTCGGTGAGGCCTTCCCACCAGACATCGCCGTCGTCGGTGAGGGCGACGTTAGTGAAGATGGTGTTTCTGGCGATGGCTGCGATGGCGTTGGCATTGGAGGAAGGGGAAGTGCCTGGGGCGACGCCGAAGAAGCCGGTTTCCGGGTTGATGGCGCGGAGACGGCCCTCGCTGTCCGGGCTGAGCCATGCGATATCGTCGCCGACGAGAGTGGTGCGCCAGCCGGCCTTGCGGTAGGATTCCGGCGGTACGAGCATGGCGAGGTTGGTTTTGCCGCAGGCGCTAGGGAAGGCGGCGGCGACGTAGGTGGAATTGCCGTCGGGGTCGTGGATGCCGAGGATGAGCATGTGTTCTGCGAGCCATGCTTCTTCGCGGGCGATCCAGCTGGCGAGGCGGAGGGCGACGCATTTTTTACCGAGGAGGGCGTTGCCGCCGTAGCCGCTGCCGAAGGACCAGACGGC
>JAIXPK010000387.1 GCA_027486335.1 Verrucomicrobiaceae bacterium
TCCACCCCGATCACCCGGTGGAAATCCCGCACGATCATCGGAAACGGATGCGAACCCAGCGCACTCCCCAGAATGTAATGCGTCGTCCGCACATTCGTCACCCAGTCCCGCATCGCCTCATTCACCGCCTCCTTCAAGGTCGCCTGCCCAGCCGTCACCGCCCGAACCTCCGCTCCCAGAAACCGCATCCGCGCGACATTCAGCGCCTGCCGCCTCATGTCCTCCGCTCCCATGTAAATCACACACTCACAACCAAACCGCGCCGCCACCGTCGCCGTCGCCACCCCGTGCTGTCCAGCCCCAGTCTCCGCAATGATCCGCTGCTTCCCCAGCCGCTTCGCCAGCAGAATCTGCCCCAGCGCATTGTTGATCTTATGCGCCCCCGTATGCAGCAAATCCTCCCGCTTCAAATACACCTTCGCCCCGCCCATCTTCTCCGTCCACCGCTCCGCAAGGTACAACGGCGTCGGCCGCCCCACATACTCGCCCAGCAAGCGGTCCAATTCCGCCTGAAACGCAGGATCCGCCTTCGCCCGATCGTACTCGTCCGCCAGCTCCTTGAGCGCGAACATCAGGGTCTCCGGCACAAACATGCCGCCAAAGCGGCCAAAATGCCCGTGCGCGTCAGGAAGTGTAGTCAGGTCAGCCATGCAAATAAGGTTCAGGGAGGATTCCCGCTCAGCTACGCCGCCGACACCACCCTGAAAAGCCCTTTTTCACCCCTCTCCACTCATCAACCGCGCCGCCGCCTTCTCAATCCCATCCCCATCCCCCCCAGCACCACCAACCCACTCACCCCAACCTCAGGCACCGTCCCTCCCAAATCCTCAGCCCCCAGCACCAACCGCAACGAATTCACCGAGTCCCCAGGCAGTATCTGCGCCTCGTCCCACCCAGCCATCGCCACCGTCCCAGTGATCTGAGTCGTCGAGGAAACAATCAGATAATCACCAAACCCGGTCAGACCATCATTCACCGGAAACCGCGCCTCCGTCGAAAAAATCCCCTGCGCCGTCGCCGTCGCACTCCCCACGCTGTTGTACACCCAGAGGTACACCCGCGCATTGTTGAACTTGTCGTGCTCCGCCTCACTCTCCGTCAGCACCACCGATCCCACCAACTTCCCAGGACGGGCCAACGCGCCGACCCCTGCTGTGCGTACTTGTCCCGTGCCGATCTCCACAAAACTCCCGAACGGATCGGCAAGATCAGTGATCATCCCAACCCGGATCATCGACCCGTTCGCCACCAGCGTCGTCCCGCCAGGCTGAAAAACCCCCGGTCCCGATGGCAAGCTCGACAACGAAACCGTGGTCGCCCCCACCGAAACGGGCAACGCAAGACAGGCAAGCAGCAGGAATGATTTCATGACACCCCCACCCTAACGCGCCAACTCCGGATCGTCAAGGCGCACCCGGAGGAGTCGCTCCCGGCGCAGCCGGGACCTCCGCTGGTTTCGGTGCCTCACCCTCAGCCGGCTTCGGCTCCGCCGCCGCTCGCACCTTCGCCGCTTCCACCTGCGCACGAAACTTCGGAATGCGCGACGCAATCGCCGAGGCCGGTGCCGCTGCCTCAGCCTTGGCGAGAAATTCCAACGCCAAGTCAAACGCCCTCGCATTCGCACACATCCGGAACCGCTGCATCTCAAGCAATTGAAGGGTGCGCCCAGATGGCTTACGCTCTTCTATCAGCTTGCCAATGATCGCGAGACAGCTGTTGAGATCCCCTTTCCCGATCGACTCGCCCAACGGGTCCATAATGCTATCGTAGAGTTCTTGAAACTGCCGCTTCGAAACATAGTCGTCCACCTCCGCGCGGACCGCATCAAGCTCCTTCACTCCGCTCAACGGCGCCTCACGCAGTTTCACAGGCAGGTCCGGCTGCACCGAAACCGCAAACCCCGCCCCTTGCGCCCTAATCAACTGCGCCATCAGCACCCCCTTCGCCGCAGGGTCAGCCGCCGCCACCGCCGCCTGCAATCGCTCAATCTCACCACCTTCCGTAACCCACTTAGCCACCATCATCGCCGCCTCTTCCGCATTCTGCGCCCCCGCGGCCATTCCCAGCAGCGGCACTCCCTCCTTCGAAAACACCGCCGTATACGGAAAATCCACCACCCGCAACCCTTGCACCACTTCCCGGTAAAGCGCCGCCACCGCCGGTTGCGACTCGTCAGCCGACACCACCATCGCATCATCACGAACCACCGCCGCAAAATGCTTCGCCGATTCCGTCAGCGTCGCATCGACCCCACTAGGCGTCAGTACCACCAGCATGAACTTCTGCCCAGCCTTCAACCCTCCCAACACCTTCTTCAACTCCGGCCTAGGAATGGAAACCGTCTGACCAACCGCCGCAGGCGGCACCGCAGGCACCGCCTCTTGAGCCTTTAAGCCCGATACGCTGCCGCCAAATGCAAAAAGGAAACTGAGAATTCGCAGAGTGTTCATGATGCCAGTGGGGGGAAATAGTTTGGGCTCGCCAGGAAACCCGGCGAGCCCAAACACGAATCATTGACTCAAATCAAGCGCGCTTGCGGCGGGCAATGAAAGCCAAAGCAGCCAGACCAGAGAAGGTCGTCGTGGTTGGCTCAGGCACCACCGTACCGAGGGCGAACCGAGGCGTGTGGTCTCCAACACCTGGAAGAATCACACCTGGATTCCATCCCGGAATTTCCACTACCCCAGTCAGATCCGTGGCAGACACCACCGTGACGTCGTCACCCACCCCATTCACGTCGTTCGCTGGGAACGCTTTCGTGGAGGAGAAGATCGCCTGTTGGCTGGCCGTCAGAGCCGTACCGGAATTGTAGGCCCAAATGTAGATCGTCCGACCATTGAACTGATCGTGCGATGCTTCTGGGAGCGAAGTAGCGACCGGACCTGTGATTTTGGAGGTCGTCGTGATAATGCTACGAGTAGCACTGGTACCGAACTCAACAAACGAACCAATCGGGTCGGCGAGATTCGAGATCGAACCAATACGAAGCAACATGCCATTTCCCGCTACCGTAGTGCCGCCGGAAAGAAACAAACCAGCACCCGTCCGGTTCGTCGAGATGGACACCGTGGAGGCCTGCGCTGCGATCGGCAGTGCGAGAAGTGCGAACAGAATAACTTTCTTCATAATGTAATTGTGGTTTAGAATTTGTTCCAATGATTGTCAAGGTGCAATCGGCTCAGCAGGCACAGTCCAGACGAATCCAGTGTTTGGCTTGCGAACCAGAATGAACGAAGTTCCCTCTTTCAGTTGGACATTAGTGGCAACTTCAAAACCCTCGTCGTACCAACCTGCACTGGCAGGGTCCCCATCGTTGTAGTTGAAGTAGTTCTTCAGCGAGCCATTCGGCTGAGCAATCCGAACCACATCAGCAGATGCGAGCTGGTCTCCCGACTGCACACCACCAGTTGGGGTCTTCAGAGCGGAATTACCGAGGGTGAAGGAAGCACCCACCGCACGAGTCACCGCCATGATGTTCAGACCTGCTTGAACTGGAAGCGCCGTCGGGCCAGTCTTCACACTGCCAACACGGACGAAGGAAACCGGAGTCGCGAGCTTGCGGACAATGAAGATCCCTTGCTGAGGAGGAATCACCAAATCCTTGGCCTCTGCAAAACCTTCATCGTACCAGTTGTTGTTCGCAGGATCGCCATCGTTGTAGAAGAAGACCTTGGTAATGGCCTTGGTGGTCGCATTGAGGATGCGAACTTCATCAGCCGTGCTGATTTGGTCACCAGACTTCAGGCCAGCGGTGTTCGTCGCGCCGAAGAAGTCACCAATGGTGACATGCTTGCGGATACGGACGGTCGCACCAGCGGCCAGACCATTGCTGATGTCAGTCGTGGTCGTGATCGAGTTGGCGGTGTTCGATGCGATCGAAGACCAGGACCCCGGAACGCCGCCGGTCGACACTTCAACATAGAAGCCAGGACCGTAAGCACCAGCCGTCAGCGGCGTACCGCTGAAGCTGATCGTCGTGCCAGTCGTCGTCGTCGTCGCACCAGCGAACTCAATCTTGTTGACGAGCGTCGGAGCGATGAAGGACAGGCCCGAGGCACTGCCGTTCACAGTCACGGTGATGTAGCCCACCGGGTCAGTGACCGCGGTCTGGGCCGAAGCTCCGGCTGCGGCAGCGAGGGAAATCGCGCCGATGAGGATGGAGAGTTTGTTTTTCATGGGTTGTGAGGTGGGATTTTTGCGTGGGCTAATAGGAAATTAGAAGATGCGTGGGGGGATGTAAAGAATTTCGTGCAAAAAGTTCGAAGAAAGTTCACCAGGCCTTTTAGCAATGCTTTAATTATCGGTAATTCGTTGAAGTTAAGTGCGTTACGTTTGTTATTGCGACCTCCCGGGCTCCGTTTCTCACCTGATTTCCGACCCGGATTGGCCGCCGATTTCCCGTTAGGGATCACGGCGGCCGGCTCCGCTCTCATTGGGTCCCGTCACGGCGGCGGAGGCGTTCCCCGATCCGCTGGAAGATGTTCTTCCGGACCGGATCCGTCCCCGGCGGGTACCCAGCGGAATCAAATGGGACATCACGCTCATACGCAGGCAGCGAGAGTTCGCTCGTGTCGCGCTCCGGCTTCAGGAACCGCTCCGCATCAGGCCCAACCACCGTCCGCTGGGTCTCCGATGCCGTCACGTTCACCATGTCGTCCGACGAATCAATGATCCGCGCCTGCAACATCACCAGCAGCTCCCGCCGCTGCTTGATCCGGCTGTTCGATCCAAACAGATACTTGACCACCGGAATCTTGCTCAGCACCGGCAACCCGCTCGCAGAACGCCGGTCCTGATCGGAAATCAACCCGCCCAGCACCAGAATCCCGCCGTTCGGCACCGTGATCCGCGTGTTCAACTCCTGCGTCGCGATGTTCGGAATATCGTTCCCGTTGATCTGTGTGCTCCCGTTGATCGTGTCGTTCAGCTGGCTGATGTTCAGCGTGATCTCGTTCTTCGAATTGATCAGCGGCTGCACCTGCAGCGACAACACCACGTTCTGATACTCGATGCTGCTGTTCAGCGACGTCGTACCGCCCGCCACAATCTGCGACTGCTGATTGCTCGGAATCGGCACCCGCTCACCACTCGAAATGCTCGCCACTTCGTTGTTCGCCACCGTCACGTGCGGCTTCGCCATCAGCCGGGCCTTGCCCGACGTCTCCAGCACTCTGACGTAAGCGTTGAACAGTTCCCCGAACGCCGCATACATGTTCAGCCCGGATCCCCCAGTCGGGAAATTCGCGATCGTGTCCAGAAAGCCCGGATCAATGAAGTTGTTCCCGCCGCTGCTGCGGAAAAATCCAGCCGCACTCACATCCTGACCGAATATCTGCAGGTCCTCGACGCGGCGCAGATAGTCGACGCCCGTCTGCATGTTGTCATCAATCCCCACCTGCGCCACCACCGCGTTGATATGCACCTGCAGCGGCCGCCGGTCCATCTCGTGAATCAGCTCGGACACTCGCTGAATCGAATCCGGCGGCCCTGACACAATCAGGCTGTTCGTCCGCGGATCGGAAATCAGCAGGGTCTTGCCCACCGCCTGCGCCTTCGGTGGCTCCGTCACACTCCCCGAAAGCCCGCCGCCGCCAGTCCGGTTGCCACCACCGAGACCGCCACCACCACCCAGCCCACCGCCACCACCAAACCCACCACCACCCAATCCACCGCCGGAATTACCGCCGCCAAACGCACTCCCGCCGAGGCCGCCGCCACTCCGGTTGCTCGTCGAGCCACCACCGGAAAGCCCGCCCGTCCGCGACGCCCCTCCCGCTCCACCTGCAGCCCCGCCACCACCGGACGACCCCTGCCCCGCCGTACCCGCTCCCGATGTCTCCAGCGACGTCACCGCAATCTGGAAAAAGTCGTTCACCGGCACATAACGCAATTGCTGCGTCAGCAGGTTCTTCACCCGGCTCGGCTCGTCAAACTCCCGAATCAGCAGCTTCAGATAATCCACGTGCTCCTTCGGCCCGTGCACAAACACCCGGTTTGTCCGCGGATCCGATTTCACCATCACGGAATTCCCGTCAGGCATGATCCCCGTCGCCGCAGAACCCGCCGATCCCGACGGCATCACCACGCCACCGCCGCCCGGTACCGCGCCACCACCCAGATTCACCGCCGCCTGCCCCGGTGCCACCGACCGGAACCCACTCCCGCCACCGCTCGTCTTGCCCTGCGACTGCGCCTGCAGAATCGTCGAAAGAATCTGCTCCACATCCTCCGCCGACGCCCGCTCCAGCGGCACCCACTCATGCACCATCTTCACCGGCGGCAGATCAATGCCTTTGATCAGCCGCAGAATCGTCCGGATGTTAGAAACCGTCTCCTGCACCACAATCGCATTCGCCGAAGGCACCGCCACATACTTCGTCCACGTGTGCGTCGGGGCCGCCTGCGCAATCACCTGCGCCGCGTCGTTGACCGGCAGATGCTTCAGAATAATCACAAAATTCACCGGAATGTCGTCCTCCGGAAGGTCCTCCTCCCGCGTGTAGATCGGCGCGCCGTTGGACGGCCCTTCCAGCAGCGGCGGCTTGTTCAACTGGATGATCTTGTCGATGTTCCCCTTGTAGGGCTGAATCACAAACCCCTGAATCATCAGCGACGCCTTGATGAAATCCGCCGCCTCCTGCTCCGTCATCGGTACCGACGGATTCTTCGTGATCGACACCGTCCCCTGCAATCCAGCATCCCGGATGACGTGCCGCCCCGTGATCTCTTCGTACTTGAAAATCACATCGTTGATCGGCGCATCCACAAACGCAATGTCCGCCAGCGGATTGTCGTCATCCGCCGCCACCGCATCAGGGTCTCCTAGCGAAGATGGCAGCGCACCGCCAGATCCCGGCAATGGCGTTGCCCCAGGCCCGCCCGTCCGCCGCGGCGTCGTCCCTGGCACCGTCGCGCCACTAGGCGTCGTCCGCCCTCCTGGTGCCGTCGCACCCGCTCCCGGAACCGTCGCCCCAGCTGGTGCCGCCGCTCCCGCTCCCGCTGGTGCCGCCGCACCCGTCGGCGTCGCCGCGCCCCCTTGAGGACCAAATCGCCGGTTTCCACGGCCGCCGCCCGGCCCGCGACCAGTTCCCGGTGCCGCCGCCGCACTCCCCGCATTCGTCGACGGCGCTCCCCCAGGAAGCACAATCGACGGCCGCCGCGGCGCAGCCCCCGGCACAGGCCCGCTCGCCGCTGGATCTTCCACCGCAGCCGTCGGCGCAGCTGCACCAGTCGCCGGCGCAGCCGCCGCTCCACCCGCAGGCGCACCCATCGCGCCAGCCGCAGGTGCACCCGCCGGTACCGCTGCCGCAGCAGCAGCAGCCGAAGCCTTCACTGCCTCCACACTCCCTTCCACTGGATCCCCAACCGGTGCCGCTGCCCCTGCCTCAGCCGGAACCTGCGGAATCGCCGTGTTGTTCTGCGCCAGCATCTTCGCACGGAGCGCCGCAGACACCCGCGTCGGTGGTTCAATTGGCGTCCGCGTTCCAGCGGATCTGTCGGTTTCCACAGCGTTGGCAGCCATGGGCAGCGAAAGGACAAGCGGCAAAAGCCGGAAGCGGAGAGACATAAATTTGGAAATTGGAAAATGTTTGGAAATCAGAAATCTCGATCGAAGCGCACCCGCTTCAGTTCGTCGGCAGCACCACCCGCCGCTTCGGCGGCCCGTTCTCACGGCCGCCCGGTTGCTGCGAAGGCGTGGGCTGGGCCTGCGGCGCTGGCACCACCGCCGCCGGTTGCACCACCTGCGGCTGCACGTTCACTCCCTGCTGCACCTGCGCAGCCCCTCCAGGCACCGCACCCTGTCCCGACAGAAAATTAACCATCGCCGCATTGTTGTTCACCGGAACAGTCTGGCCATTCACGATCATCGTCCCATTCGCCCCCGCCGCCGCATTCGGCTGCGCCGATCCCGGCTGCCCCGGCACAAACGCCTGCGGAGCCTGGTACGGAGACGCCAGATTATTCCCCCCTGGCTGATTCTGCTGATTGGGCAGATTCGGCATCCCTCCCGGTCTCATTCCCGGCCCGCGCATGTTCCCAGGCAGATTCGGCTGCCCAGCACCCGCCGCCGGCGACCCTCCCTTCATGTTCGACAAAGCCTTGTCATCAAACTGCACCTCCCCAGTCTGCCCATCCTTCTCAAGAATCACCGACGTCTGCTTCAGCGTCCGCCCGCGGTTCAATCCCACAATCCGAATCCCAGACTTGTCCCCCTTCTTCCGCGGCGAACCATCCCCATACACGGAAATCCGCTCCCCATTCGCCTTCGTGTTCACCAGGTAAACCGTCAGGTTCTTGTTCGATCCCACATACCCAGCCAGCACCATGCCCTCGAACGGATTCGGTGCCTCCGCAGGCGGCGGTTCCTTCAGCTCAAACTCAAACGGGCTCTTCGCCTGCAGATTCTCGTACCGCCCGAGATCGTACACCCGCGGCGGAAACGCCTCCTCAGCAGGCGGGGCCGTCTCCGCACCCGCAAGGCCGACAGACAGCAGACAGACTAGCGGCGCAGCAGCGTAGCTCAATAGCATGGTCAGATTGGATCGTTTCATTACTGTCCGGGGTTAACAGGATTAACAGTTTCAGGAGTGGCCACTGCAGCCGGAGCCGTCTCGGCCGCTGGAGCAACAGCCGCAGCAGGGGCCGCCGCATCGGGCTCAGGCGTCGGCACCGCCGCCGTCACAGGTGCTTCGACCACCGGAGCCGCCGGTTGTTCATTCATCGCCACCTCGTCCTCAGTCGCACTCTCCGGTGCCCACCACTTCTCAATCGTCACAAAACACTCCACAAACTGCTCCGCATCATTCTGCTCGTTCTTCCGCGGCACCATCGTCACCCGCGGCACAAACCGGAACTCGCTCGGCTTCTGCAGCCGGTACACAAAGGTCATCACATCCGTCCACGTCCCCTTCACTTTCGTCTCGTAACGGCTCCGGATGAACGGCAGCTCTTCCGTCGGCATCAGCGGATCCAGCGGCCGCGGCGAAATCAACTCCAGATCCAGCCCCGACCTCAGGTCGTTCTGCACCAGATTGTCCAGATAAGTGTCCCGCGCCGTCTCGTCCGCATACTCCTTCAGATTGGCCCCGATCCACGCCCGCTTCTCCTCCGCCGCCGGTGCCTCCCTCCGCCACACCTCAAGCGAATTCACCTTCGCCTTCAACCCGGCAAGGCGTCGCTCCGACCGCATCGTCAGACTCGAATACCACGCCCAGCCAAGGACGTTGGCAAGGATAAACAATCCACTGAGCAGGATGACTAGCATCCGCTTCTCGCTGGGCTTAAGCTGCGTCATCTTTCTTTTTGGTAGTGCCTTTGATCTGGAATGGAACCGCGCCGTTCTTCGGCGCCTCAACCTTCGGAACCCATTCGTATTCCTTCAAAGCCGGATTGGCCTTGATCACATTCGTATAGCGGATCGAATTCTGGCTCGTCTGCCCCTCCCCCTTGATCGTGATGTCCGCCACCTCCCCCTCGCCAGTCTTGTGGTCACGCTCAATCTCAATGCTCGTCACCCGCACGTTCATGCTCTGCTGCTGATACAGCGGCTCCAGCACCTGCTTCAGCATCTCGATCGGATACTTGTCGAAATTCACCGCGGAATCCATCGCCTGCTCCTGCTTCACCGTCGTCTCCACCCACCCGTACTGCGCCTCCAGATTGTTCGCCGTCTTCTGCAGCTGGCTGATGTTCCGCTGCGTCATGAACCACTTCACCGCAAAAAATCCCGGAATGATCAGGTACGCCGCCGCACACGCCCCAGCAATGTTCCGAATCCGCCGCAGCTTCGTCGCCCGCTGCTTCCCTAGCGCCACCGACACCGGCTCAAACCCCGACGGCGGCACCGGCGGCGCTGGCGCAGGCCGCGCCTCCTTCACCACCCGAACCCCGAACACCTTCTGCAGCTCTTCCGCCGCTCCTGGCTCCACCGCTTCCGTCCACAACCGGATCGTCTCCAGCTCCGGTGCCATCCCCTGCATGTACAGCGGCATCAGCATCTGCTCAATCTCCTGCGCCGTCTCCGGCCCCAGATCCGGCGTGTTCAGCGCATGAAAATACAACGGCTGATCCCCGCGCGTCACACAGAACACCAGCCGCCCCAGCTCCTTCCAGATCACCAGCGCATTGTCCGGCAGATAGTACAGATATGGCGAAACCTCGAACTGCTGCGGCGCACTCTTCGGCAGAATGTCCGCCCGTCCAGCATGCAACACCGACGCCAGCAGCACCGTCTGCCCGTCCACCTGCTCAACCGTCCGGTAATCCATCAGACAACCAGCCACCGTCTCCGGCTTCAACCCCTGCTTCTCCAATTGCACGTCAATCACGTCCGGCAGCAGCTCCCCATCCGTCGTCGCCGCTCGGATCGGCACCGCAAACGCCGCCGCCACAGGATACCCGAACACCCGGCTGTACCGGCACTCCACCGGCGTCGCCGTCGCCCCAAGCCGCTCCGCCAGCTGCCACCCAGTCGCTGTCTGTCGCCACAATTCCCACACATCCTCCCCAGGAAGCAGGATGGAGTTCTCGTTGCCGGTGTTCGTTGGCTTCATGCAGGACTGGGGTTCGGAAAAAACGGGATGCGAATCACGGGATCGTCTCGGTCGCTACTCGAAAAGCGGCACTTCTTCGCGGGTTAAAATCTGAGGGTTCGCATTCCGCCCACGCACAATCAGCACCACCCGCTTCCGGTACTCCCCCACCGTCGCCACACTCTCAATGTGCACCGTCTGCTCGTTCAGCCCAAACCGCTGCAGCGTCATCGCATCCGCCGCCTCAATGCCCAGCATCTGCAGCCCAGTATTGATGTCCTGAATCTTCTGGTCGTCCTCCGTGTCCTCAATCCCATCCGCTCCCCACCGGCTCGTCTGCACAAACTCCGTCGCCTCCTCAAGAAACCTCCCGTAATCATCCTGCGCGTCAGACGTCGAACTGCTCGCCAGCATCGCCGCCGCCAGCACCTTCGGCTCCGCCTCGTTCAGATCCAGCCCCCCACTGCTGTAAATCGTGAAAAAATCCCGCCAGTCCGGCGCATTCGCCGCCACCACATCAAACCCAGGCACCAGCAGCACTTCATCCAGCGAATAAAACGGCCGATTGAACGGATACCCAATATACCCCAGCTCCTCGTACTCCTCACGCTCCATCCCCTTCAGCGTCGTCCCATCATTCTGGTCCGTCCAGTCCATCAGCCGGTCAATCAGCGTGTCCGCATCGTCATTCCCAAGCCCCCACAAAGAAAACATCCGCTCCAGCAGCACCCGGTCCTGACTCTGCAGCACACGGTTCAAATTGAACCGTCCACCCTCCCCGCGAATCTTCACCACCACCGTCTCCCCATCCGTCAGCATCGGATTCGTCTCCGCACTCATGTTCAACAGCGCCGCATCATACTCCTTCACCACCGGATTCATCGCAATGTTGATCCCCATCTCCGCAAGCTGACGCGCCCGGAACCCCTGCTTCTGCGCAATCGTAAGATCCATATCGTGCGCCACAATCCGCACCGTACTGTAGATAATCAGCGACAGCATCGCAATCAGCCAGATCACCATCAGCAGCGCCGACCCGCGTCGGCGATGCCGGCGGCCAGAGCTCTCAATGGATGTTGCAACACGCATGTCTTTAGAAATTCAAAGGTCTCCTGATCCCCAGCGCCAGTCAGCGCAGGCACCAATGCAGAATCCTTCCAGCGCTTTTGACCACCGGACAGCGATTCCGTTCACTCAATTCCTCAGCTCCCCGCATCCGCAGCCACGGATCATCCCCGCTCCCTCCCTTTTCTGGCACAAGGCACCCAATTGTAAAAATTCCAGGATTCACAACTGCACGAAAATCCCCCCAGCCCACCCACCCATCCCCATCCAGGACAGTTTTCAGCCCCCCGTCCCACCCATTCAGCCCCCCGAACCGGGATTCTCCTAACAAACCTCCAGGCAAGCGGAAATTCATAAAAAATTTACCGTGTCAGGACAAAATTTTCTTGTTCCGGACCCTCTCCGCTCTACACCTGAATTGACCACTGCATCGGCATCCTGACAAACCCATGAA
>JAIXPK010000271.1 GCA_027486335.1 Verrucomicrobiaceae bacterium
ACCGGTCAGGGTGGTGAGGACGCGGCCGTTGAGGGCGGTTTCGAAGAGGAAGGCGTCGCGCTGCGGGTTTTTCGGCTGAGTGTCGAGCCAATCCTTGAGGTGGCGGCGGGCGACGGGGACCTCGGATTCGATGCGGCGGGAGAGGAGGACGCGTTCAACGGAGTTGAGACGACCGTACTGCCATGGACTGAGGAACCCTGACAGGTCTGAGCCGAGGAGGTAGTGGTCCATGAACGTTTTGTCGCGCTTGTTGGCGAGGAACGGCTGGATGACGCGCTTGAAGAAGTCAGGGTCCTTGCGGGCGAGGAAGAAGTGGAGTTCGTGGCAGGCGTATCTGGAGTAGAGATCTGCCTTCTTCTCGGGCGTGAGCGTGTTCCATTCGAGGAGCCACGAGAATTCGGCGAGGGTGCCGTTGCCGCTGAGATTGAAGAGCAGCGAGTGGGCGGCGCCGAGGTGACCGATGTTCTGCCATGTGGCGGTGAGGGCGTCCTTGAAGGCGAAGGGGACGTCCTTTTCGAGGAGACTGATGCGGTTCTGGCGGCTGAAGTGCTGTTTGGGGTCGAGCCCGTCGGCGAGACGGAGATCGCGGAGGATGAGCTTCTGCTGCGGGAGGGTGAAGTCGCGCTGGGCGGTGCTGTCACTGTTGACGGCGACGATGCGGATCATCTGGCGATCGCCTAGCGTGGCGGCGTCGATGATGACATTGCCGTCCTTGTCGGGTTTGAGGTTGAAGGCGACGGCACCGGGAGTGCCGAGGAAGGAGAGGTCGGGGTCCATAGGGCCGGCCTGAGCTTCCATTTTCTTCGCGGCGGCATCCATGGGTGCGGGAGCGGCGGCGGCGGCGGGTTGTTCTGCGTTCATGGCCTTTGGGTCTTCACCGGCGGCGGCGTCCTGACGCTGCGTGGCGGTATCCGAGATGGCCCATGGATTGAGGAGGAGGCCGGGGCGCGGGAGGAGGTTGCCGGCGAAGTGTTTGGCGCCGCGGCGTTCGAGGACGTAGCGGTATTCTTCGCCGATGGTGCGGGCGCTTTGATAGAGACTGGGGCGGAAGGCATTGGTCCATGCGAGCGGCTGCGGGAGATGGTCGTTGCCGAGGGTAGTGAAGGCGTTGAAGGCCGGGAGGAAGCGGCTGGCGAGGACGTGGACGCGCGTGTCGACGCCGGCGTTAGCGATGTGGAAGACGAGCAGGTCCTTTTTCGGCTGATCGCCCTGGGGAGGCGTCTGGCCTTTGATCATGGCGCTGACGGCGAGCGGCGCGGGATTGGATAGTTCCATGGTCATGACGTCGCTGACGAGCGAGCCGGTGACGGTGGTGCCTTCGCCGACGCGGACGACCGTGGCGGAGAGGGTGGGGGCCATTTCGACGGCGTATTCGCCGGGAGTCAGGCCGGTGATGGTGACGAGACCGCCTTTGACGATGACGCCGGTGGCGGCGTCGCGGACGGGGACCCCGTTGCGGAGTTCGAGGACGCTAACGTCTCCGGGGGCGGGTTCGGCGGGGCCGCGCCATGAGATGCTGACCGGGTCGCCGGCGCGAGCGTTGACGACAGGCGGGAGGGAAGCCCATGTGCGCGGGAGGGAGAAAGTGCGTTCGACGCCGGTGGCGCTGCGGGCGGTGATGGTGGCGATGCCGTTGAGTGAGCCGAGCTGGATGGTGCCGTCGGCGGCGGTTTTGAGCGTGAAGGACTTGGCGGGTGAGAAGTCGTGATGCTGGAGGTTGACGACGACCTCGCGGTCCGCGCGTGGTTCGCCGGTGCGGCCGCGTTCTTCGAGACTGAAGCGGCCGTCGGCGAAGGTGAGGTGGAGATCGCTGGTCTGATCTGTCAGGGTGATGCCGTTGACGGCGATGGAGTCGGCGGCGGCGAGTTTGACGGGTTGGCCGGTGGAGAGGGATTTCACTTCGGCTTCCATGGAGAAGCTGAGCGAGGCGAGGCGGTCGGGGACGGAGAATTCGATAACGCTTTCGGCGTCTTCGGCGAGTTGCGGGCCGACCGGTTTGCCGTCCTTGTCCTTTGCGCCGAAGTCGTGGGTGGTGGTGGCGGGGATGCCGTCGAGCGTGGTGGACGAGATGGTGAGGCGGACCTTTTCGAGTGTGCCGAGGGCGGTGGGGCGGCCGTTGAGGAGGAGGGCGGGGCGGATGGCGAGTCTGGCGGTCAGGCTGGGGAGGAGGGATTCGCGAGCGACGTGGAAGCCTGCTTTGAGTTCATAGGATTCGCCGGCGAGATTGATGGATTCGAGCGAGGTGAAGCCGGTGCCGTCGGCGAGGATGACGGGTTGGTCGCCGGGGCGTTCGCTGAAGGGGATGAGGATGCGTCCGCCGTCGCCGGCGTCGAAGCGGCGGGTGCCGAGGAGGGCGTGGGATTTTTCGATCGGCTTGAGGTTTTCGTCGAAGACCCGGATGGCGGTGCCGTCGGAGTCGTGGGTGACGAGGTGGCGGAGGGCGCCTTTGCGGACGAGGGCGCGGCTGCTTTTGCCGCCGCCGATGAATTCGATGATCCAGACACCGCGGCGGCCCTTGAGTTCGGGGAAGGAGAACGAGCGCTTTTTGCGGAGCAGCGGGGCGTCGGCGAAGTCGTGGGTTTGTTCGCTATTGGCGGTGAGGCCGTCGAGATTGAGGTCGGTATTGACCTGAGCGCCGGTGGAGCGGTGGACGTTCTCGGTGTTGATCTCGTAGACCTTGACGAGGAGTTTCGGGACGTTCTTGGCGAACAGATCGAGGGAGACCTCGTCTGCGGGTGACCACTGCTGTTTGAGAGAGGGTTCGAAGTCGAGATCGACGCGGTCCTTGAGGGATTGATAGGATTCGGGCGAGAGGAGGGAGACCCATTTCTGGGCGTCGGGAGCGCCGGAGAGGAGTTTGGCCTCGGCGTGGATGGCATTGAGCCAGCGGTCGTTGAGCCATGGGGCGAATTTGTCAGCGGAGTCGGCGTTGGCGAGGACGCTGAGGAGGAGACTGCGGACGAGGCCTTCGTCGTTTCCGATGGGTGCGCAGCCGGAGATGGGCTCGAAGTTGGCGTTGAGGTCGACGGGGAGTTTGAAGACGTCGGATTCCCGGTATTTCTGAGCGACGTAGTCGACGGGCCGGGGGAGTTGGAGGTAGGCGAGGAGCCGTGTTTCATCGACGACGCCCTTGGCGAGGTCGTGGACGAGACGGTGATGGAGGACGTGGGCCTTGAGGGAATTGAAGGACGGGGCGAGACGTGCGGTGAAGGATTCGAGGCGGTCGAGCCATGCTTCGCGGACGGCTGGGGTGCGGGCGGGATCCTGACCGAAGGCGGGGCGCAGTCGAGTGGCCCATGTTGTGACGAAGTTGGTATTCTGAAGGAGGGCGGGGCGGAGCTGGAGCAATTCCTCGAGCTGGGCGAGCGTTAGTTTTCCATGGATGGGGAACTCGCCGAAGCCGGCGGATTCGGGGGTGCCGAGTTCGTCGTTGACGAGCTTGACGAGGTTAGGGAAGTCCGGGCGGTGGATGCGGTTGAGGAGGTCGCGACGGCGGGGTTGGGTGAGTTCGATGCCGCCTTTGCGCAGAGTGGTGACGAGGCCGGAGGCGGTGAGGTTGCCGAGGTTGTCAGTGCCGGAGAGGGCGGTGGCGAGATAGGCTTCCCACGAGATGAGGGCGGGGTCGAGTGTGGTGGGGAGGTCGGGCCGGGCGTCCGGGGTGATGCGCTGGTGATTGTAGGCCATGCCGAGGCGTTCGCGGAGGTAGGCGAGGGAGGCGGCGGGATCGGCGGAGTAATCGAGGAGGGCCTGACGGTTCTGGATTTCGCGGCGGCGCGGGTTTTCGTCCTGGAAGCGGTCGCTCCATTGTTTGAGCAGGGCGGCGAGTTCGGGCTTCTTGTTCTGGTTCTGGAGGTGGAGGGCGTGGAAGTAGAAGTATTCGTCGGTGCCTGGGATGAGTTCGCGGAGGACGGCCTCGCGGTCGGCGGCGAGGGAGAATCGTTCGAGGAAACCGGTGTCGCCGGCGGCGGCGAGGAGAGGGAGGCTGCAGATGAGGAGGGGGGCGAGGAGCAGTGAGGGGCGGTGCATGGTGAGAGGCGGTGAGGTGATGGTGTGGAGGGGTGATGCCTTGAAGGGCGATGGCATGAGAGTACAGCGGACGGGGCCTCTGCCCAGTGGCGAGGTGTAAAGAAGTTGTCATGGCGGCGCTGCCGGTCGGAGCGCGGGCGGCCGGGGATTACTTCTTCTTGAGGTCGTAGCAGAGGAGCGAGTTCTGGACGCGGATCCAGAGGTGGCCGCCGTCGACGACTGGGTGGGGCCATGAGGGGCCTTCGACGACGGCGAGTTTGAAGGAGCCGCGTTCCTGATAGGCGGCTGGTGAGCCGTCGATGAGAGCCATGGTGCCGTTCTGATAGCGGAAGTAGAGACGGCCGTCGGCCATGGTGATGGCGGCGGATTCCTTGCCGGTGCTGTGGCGTTCGCCGCCCCAGACGACCTTGCCGGTGGCGGCGTTGAGGCAGATAGGGAAGCCGTTGTTGTGGCCGGTGCC
>JAIXPK010000170.1 GCA_027486335.1 Verrucomicrobiaceae bacterium
ATGGTTGCCATGTTGCCTCCTTCTCACCAAGCATACCACCGCCGTGTGGGCGTTGTCCACACGAATCAAACTCGTTGGACCCCTGACCTACAGAAATTCAAAGAGATCACTTTTCCCAGGAGCCCCCCCGAAGCCGCACGCCCCATCCGCCCGATCCGCCCGATCCGTCCTATTCGTCCTATTCGTCCTATTCCTCCCCTCCCCCCATCCCACCCCCCCTCCCTTTCGGGTTGCCCCCACATCCCCCCCGTGACAGCACTCACGATGCTCTTTGCCGACTACCTGAACCGCCTCAACCCTGTCCTGCTGCGCTTCACCGACAGCATTCAGTTGCGCTGGTACGGCATCGCCTACGTGCTCGGCTTCTTCGTCGGCTACCTCATCCTCCAGCGCTGGGCCAAACGCGGCCGCGGCGAACTCCGCCCGGAAGCCACTGCCGACTTCATCACCTACGCCGCCCTCTTCGGCGTCCTCCTCGGCGGCCGTCTCGGCTACATGCTCCTCTACAACCGCGCCGAATTCTTCTCCAACCCCCTCTCCATCCTCAACGTCGCCGGCGGCGGCATGGCCAGCCACGGCGGCATCGCAGGCCTCTTCTTCTTCACCCTCTGGTGGGCCAAACGCCACCGCTGCTCGTGGACCGGTCTTGGCGACAACCTCGTCGTCGCCGCCCCCGCGGGCCTCTTCTTCGGAAGAATCGCCAACTTCATCAACGGTGAACTCTACGGCCGCGCCACCTCCGTTCCATGGGCCGTCCGCTTCCCCGACGAAGCCACCCGCTGGGCCTCCGATCCCGACGCCACCGACAAATACGCCCAGCTCGTCTCCCTCCTCAGTCCCTTCAACGTCCCGCCCGCCGCCGACGAACACAGTCTCATCCTCTCCCTCGCCCGCACCGACGACGCCTTCGCCGAAGCCCTCCGCCCGCTCCTCACCCCGCGCCATCCCTCCCAGCTCTACGAAGCCGCCCTCGAAGGCCTCCTCCTCTTCGCCATCCTCTTCACCGTCCGCGAGAAATTCCCTAACGCCCCGCATGGACTCCTCACCGGGCTCTTCTTCATCCTCTACGCCGTCTTCCGCATCATCGGCGAACAATTCCGCGAGCCCGACGCCCTCATCCACGGCTTCACCGAAGGCCAGTTCTACTCACTCTTCATGATCGTCGTCGGCATCGCCTTCCTCGTCTTCGCCGCCACCCGCCCGCGCAAGACCTCTACCACTTCCTCTCCGTCCTGACAATCCCTCACACCCGGAAATCCCCGCCTAGCGCCAAGTGCAGCGCAATCCGGTTGTCCAATCGCAACCGCCTCACCAGCACCAGCTGCGCCTTCGCCTGCAACGCACGATTCTGCGTCGCCAGCACCGTCAGAATGTCCCCGATCCCCTGCCGGTAATTCGCCCGCGCCTCCGTGTCCGCTTCCGCCGCCAGTCGCAGCGATTCCGCTAACGCTTCCTCCCGCCGACCCAGAATCCCCTCCAGCTGCAGCGCCTCCTCCACTTCCCCGAACGCCTGCAGCACCGTCTTCTGCAGCGCCGCCTGCGCCTCGTTCTGCTCCGCTCCACGCCGCCGGATCTCCGCCAGCACCTGCCCACCCGTAAAAATCGTCTGCGTCACCCCAGCCCCCAGACTCCACACGCCGTAATCGCTCGCCAGCAGGTTCTTCAGCGCATCCGTATTCGTCCCGTTGCTTCCCGTCAGCGCCAGTCGCGGAAACACCGCGCGCTTCGCCTCCCTCTGCCTCATCCCCTGCGCCGCAAACCGACGCTCCGCCGCCAGAATATCCGGCCGCCGCTGCAGCAACTCCGACGGCAATCCCGTCGGCGGCCGCCCCGGCACATCCGGCAACTTCACCTCTCCCTTCGCCTTCCCCTTAGGATACCGACCCAACAGCAACTCCAGCGCCCGACTCGTCTTCGCCAGCGCCTCCCGCCGCTGCTCCAGCGCCGCCTTCGCCGCCGCCACATCCGACCTCGCCAGCCGCAACTGCGCCCCAAGGCTCCCCTGATCCCCAGCCTGCCCGCTCCGAAACCGCTCTTCCAGCGCCAGCTGCGTGTCGTCCGTCGCCTTCAACGCCAGCTCCGCCACCCCCACCTGCTCCGCCGCCTCCGTCATCGCAAACCACGCCCGCGCCACCCCCGCCGCCAATGACGCCCGCGCTGCCCGGTACTCCATGTCCGCCGCTTCCGCCCCAGCCACCGCCGCCGCCGTACCCGCCCGAATCCTCCCCCACAAATCAATCTCCCACTGCAGGTTCAACCCCGTCGTATACGTCGTCACCTCAAACGGCGTCACCGTCGGCTCACCGCCGCCTCCCCCATCCCCACCCGTCCGCCCGAACGGAAACCCGATGAAGTTCCGGCTCGTCTTCGTCCCCCCAGCCGTCCCCTCAATCTGCGGCAACCCCTGCGCCGCCGCCGCCTTCACCAGACTCGCCGCCTGATCCCGCCGCGCCGCTGCCACCTTCAAATCAGGATTGTGCTCCAGCGCCTCCTTCACCAGCCCATCCAGCTCCGCCGACTTGAACCTCCGGATCCACTCCAGATCCACCCCAGCCCGTCCCTCCGCACTGTCCCCCCAACTCCCCGGCACTTCCACCCCGGCCTCTCCCATCCTCGACTGCGGCGAATACGCACGGCAACCCGGCATGGCCACTACCAGAAATAAAGCGCGACGGCGGCTGAACATAATTGTGATCTCTCCCCTCGCCCTTGCACACGTTGCCCCACCAGCGCAACCCCGCGCAACGAGAACACCATTGCACCACCTCTCACCCGGATGCCATCATCCCCAACCCATGCGTCTCCTCGCCCTCCTCCTCATCCCGGCCCTCGCCTCTCCCCTCGCGGCTCAATCCAAATCCAAATCCCCCCAGCGCAGCACCGCGTCTCCCGAAATCCCCAAGCCCGATTCCTCCGTCCCCAAACGTTCCTCATCCTCCTCCTCATCCCAGGACCTCGACGCCGCCCTCAAGGCCCGCATCGAATCCTTCTTCTCCCTCCTCCGCGAAGAACGCACCTCCGCAGCCTATCAGAAACTCTTCGAAGGCTCCTTCGTCGGCGAAGAAGACAAGGAACTCCTCCAGCAGCTCACCGACGTCACCGACGATATCCTCGAAGCCTGCGGCAAACTCGACAGCACCGAACTCCTCTCCGTCAATTCCGCCGGCCGCACCGTCCGCGAAATCGTCTACGCCGTCAATTTCCGCAAACGCCCCGTCCGCTGGCGGCTCTACGCCTATCTCTCCGAAGGCCGCTGGCAGATCATCGACACCTCCGTAAACCCCGACATCACCGCCTTCTTCCACGACGAAATCGACCCTCCACACCAGCCCGTCCCTGACAAATCCGAGAAATGACCCGCCCTCGCTTCATCGACCTGTTCTGCGGCATCGGCGGCTTCCGTCTCGCCTTCGAACAACTCGGCGGCCACTGCGTCTTCTCCTCCGACTGGGACCGCTGGGCCCGTGTCACCTACTCCGCCAACTTCGGCGAGGAACCAGCCGGCGACATCCACCTCGTCCCCTCCTCCGACATCCCCCCGCACGACATCCTCTGCGGCGGCTTCCCCTGCCAACCCTTCAGTCTCGCCGGCGTCAGCAAGAAAAATTCCCTCGGCCGCTCCCACGGCTTCGACGACGTCCGCCAGGGCAATCTCTTCTTCGAAATCGCCCGCATCATCCAGCACCACCAACCCGCCGCCTTCATCCTCGAAAACGTCAAGAACCTCACCAGCCACGACAAGGGCCGCACTTTCGCCATCATCCACCGCACCCTCACCGAAGACCTCGGCTATCACGTCCACTCCCGCATCATCGACGCCCGCCACTGGCTCCCTCAGCACCGCGAACGCATCTTCCTCGTCGGCTTCCGCCAACCACATCCCTATCAGTTCCCAAATCCTCCCGACCACCACCCGACCCTCGCCTCCATCCTCGACCCCGCCCCGCCCGCAAAATACACGCTCTCCGACAAGCTCTGGACCTACCTACAGAACTACGCCGCCAAACACAAAGCCAAAGGCAACGGCTTCGGCTGCAGTGTCTTCGGCCCCGACGGGGTCGCCCGCACGCTCTCCGCCCGCTATCACAAAGACGGCAGCGAAATCCTCATCTCCCAGGGCCCCTCCCGCAACCCGCGCCGCCTCACCCCGCGCGAATGCGCACGCCTCATGGGCTACCCGGATTCCTACCAAATCACCGTCTCCGACTCCCAGGCCTACCGCCAGTTCGGCAACTCCGTCGCCGTCCCCGTCGTCTC
>JAIXPK010000343.1 GCA_027486335.1 Verrucomicrobiaceae bacterium
CCCCCCAAATTCGAGCATTTACCTGACCATCTATGAGCGAGCGCAGAGTTGTGATTACCGGCATGGGAGTGTTGTCGCCCGTGGGGAATGATGTGGCCACGTTCTGGGAGAGCCTGAAGGCGGGGCGGAGCGGGATTGGTCAGATCACGGCGTTTGATACGACGGCGTACCATTGTCACATCGGGGGAGAGGTGAGGGATTTCGACTATGTGCCGTATTTCCGGACTCCGAAGGACGGGAAGCGGGTGGATCGTTATGCTGGGCTGGCGGTGGCGGCGTCGAAGATGGCGCTGGAGGATTCGGGGATGGATCTGAATGCGATCGATCCGACGCGGGTGGGAGTGATGGTGGGGAGCGGGATTGGCGGGTTGGCGACGCTGGAGGAGAATCACACCGTGCTGCTGCAGAAGGCACCGTCGCGGGTGTCGCCGTTCGTGATTCCGATGATGATCAGCAACATTGGGAGCGGGATCATTTCGATGGAGTTCGGGCTGCAGGGGCCGAACATGGTGGTGGTGACGGCTTGTGCGACGAGCAATAACAATATTGGGGAGGCGTGGCGGATCATCAAGTTCGGGGATGCGGACGCGATGCTGGCGGGTGGAGCGGAGGCGTCGATTCTGCCGATGGGATTGTCTGGGTTCGGGAACATGCGGGCGTTGTCGCTGCGGAATGATGAACCGGAGCGGGCGTCGCGTCCGTTTGACCGCGGGCGTGATGGGTTTGTGATGGGTGAGGGGGCTGGGGTGATGATGATTGAGGAGCTGGAGCATGCGAAGCGGCGCGGGGCGCGGATTTATGCGGAGCTGATTGGTTATGGGGTGAGCGCGGATGCGAATCACCTGAGTGCGCCGTCGCCGGACGGGAGCGGGCCTTCGCGGGCGATGATGATGGCGCTGCGGCACGGGAAGGTGAATCCGGAGGACGTGCAGTATCTGAATGCGCACGCGACGTCGACGGGGTTGGGGGACATTGCGGAGACGAAGGCGATCAAGCTGGCGTTCGGCGAGTATGCGAAGCGCGGGTTGCTGGTGAGTTCGACGAAGAGCATGACCGGGCACCTGCTGGGAGCGGCGGGTGGTGTGGAGCTGGCGGCGAGCGTGCTGGCGATTCGGGACGGGATTATTCCGCCGACGATCAATCTGGAGGATCAGGATCCGGAGTGTGATCTGGATTGTGTGCCGAATCATGCGCGGGAGGCGAAGGTGGATGTGGCGATGAGCAACAGTTTCGGGTTTGGCGGGCACAATGCGACGGTGCTGGTGCGGCGGTTTTCGTGAGTTGATGCCGCGCGGAGATTCCTGGGATCGTTGTGGGATTTCTGTGGCGGCGGGTTGGCGGAACGGGTTAGAATGGGAGGTGCCTGGGATTGATCCGGGCGCTGACTGGCGCTGACTGGTGATGACGCGTGATGTTTTGAGAACGATGGTTTCGCTGCTGGTGACGGTGGCGGGTGCGCGTGCGGAGACTGGCGGGCAGGCGGGTGTTTTCAGTCGTCAGCCGTATCTGCAATTGGCGACGCCGACGACGGTGACGTTGGTGTGGCGGACGCGGGTGCCGATGAAGGGGGAGTTGAGGGTTAGGGAGAAGGGTGGGGACGGAGTTGTGAGGGTTCCGGTGGAGAGGATGACGGTGAGGCGGCTGGTGGAGGATGGGGAATCGAGTGCGGGGGCGAGGGCGCTGCATTCAGCGCCGCCGGGGACGTGGCAGTACGAGGCGACGGTGAGCGGGTTGAAGCCGGATACGGCGTATGGTTATGAGATTGTGGATGGGGGAAAAGTGGTGACGCCTGCGGATGGGAGTTGTGTGCTGCGGACGCATCCTGAGGTTGGGGCGGTGCGGCCGTTTTCGTTCTGGGTGGTGGGGGACAGCGGGACGGGGAGTGAGAGTCAGAAGGGCGTGTATGAGTCGTTCAAGGCCTGGCGTGCGAAGGCGAAGCGGGACGTGGATTTTTATGTGCATGTGGGGGACATGGCGTACAAGAACGGGAGGGACGCGGAGTTTCAGTTCGGGTTTTTCGGGGTTTATGCGGAGACCTTGAGGGGATTGACGTGCTGGCCGGCGATGGGGAATCACGAAGGGCACACGTCGAGCGGGAGAAGCGGGGTGGGGCCGTATTTCGATGCGTATGTGACGCCGACGCGGGGTGAGGCGGGAGGGTTGGCGAGCGGGACGGAGGCTTATTATTCGTGGGATTACGGGCGGACGCATTTTGTGTGTCTGGACACGTATGATCTGGCGGTGACGGCGGATGGGGCGATGTCGCAGTGGTTGAAGGCGGACCTTGAGAAGACGAAGGCGGATTGGGTGATCGCATACTGGCATCATCCGCCGTACACGAAGGGGTCGCATGATTCGGATGGTGAGTTCGATCTGACGGAGGTGCGGGAGCATCTGATGCCGATCATTGAGTCGGGCGGGGTGGATCTGGTGCTGACGGGGCACAGTCATGTTTACGAGCGGTCGTTTCTGCTGAACGGGGCGTATGCGACGCCGACGGTGGCGGCGAACGTGGTGCTGGATGACGGAACGGGTGATCCGTTGAATGGGGGCCCATATCACAAAGTGCCGGGGTTGGTGGCGAACAGCGGGACGGTACAGATTGTGGCTGGGCACGGCGGGCAGGCGCTGATGCGGAGGCATTATCCGAGTCCGGTGATGCGGAAGACGATTACGGAATGGGGGTCGGTGCTGGTGGAGGTGGACGGGCGGACGCTGACGGCGACGATGCTGGATGTGCACGGGAAAGTGCGGGACACGGTGCAGATTGTGAAGGATGCGAAGGCGGTGGGTGTGGGGATTGCGGAACCGAAGGCTCCGGGGGAACCTGAGGGGCCGTATGAGTTGAAGAGTCGGGTGGTGGTGCCGGGGGCGGCGGGGCTGGGCGGCCCGTGACGGAAGAGTGGGCGGGAGGGCGGGAGGGAATTCCGCGAATTTGGGCGGATTTTCTGTGGCGTGGGAGGGGGCGCGGTCGTTGGTTGGGGGAGGGTCTGGAATTCAACCGGGCGCTGACACTGCATGACACGTATTCTTCTTAGCTCTGTTGTTTCGCTGCTGCTGACGGTGGCGGTGAGTCCTGCGCAGTCGGGTGATTCTGGCGGAGTGTTCAGCCGGCAGCCTTATCTGCAGCTGGCAACGCCGACGACGGTGACGATTGTATGGCGGACGCGGGTGGCGATGGAGCCGGAGGTGAGGGTAAGTTTGAAGGGAGGAGCGGCGGTGGTGAAGGTGCCGGCGGAGAAGATGACGGTGCGGCGGCTGGCGGCGGATGGGGGAGTGAGTGCGGGGACGGGGGGATCGAGTGGGGGGACGAAGGTGCTGCATTCTGCGCCTGCGGGGACGTGGCAGTATGAGGCGACGGTGAGCGGGCTGAAGCCTGACACAAAGTATGTGTACGAGATTCTGGATGGCGGGAAAGTGGTGACGCCTGCGGATGGGAGTTGTGTGCTGCAGACGAACCCTGAGCCGGGGGCGGCGCGGCCGTTTTCGTTCTGGGTGGTGGGTGACAGCGGGACGGGGAGTGACAGCCAGAAGGCGGTGCACAATTCGTTCAAGGCGTGGCGTGCGAAGGCTAAGAAGGACGTGGATTTTTATGTGCATGTAGGGGACATGGCTTACAATTTCGGGCGGGACGCGGAGTTTCAGTTCGGGTTTTTCGAGGTGTATGCGGACACGCTGCGCGGATTGACGTGCTGGCCGGCGATGGGGAATCACGAAGGGAACACATCGAACGGGAGCACAGGGGTGGGGCCGTATTACGATGCGTATGTGACGCCGACGCAGGGTGAGGCTGGGGGATTGGCGAGCGGGACGGAGGCGTATTATTCATGGGATTACGGGCGGACGCATTTTGTGTGTCTGAACTCGCATGATGCGCCGCGGAAGGCGGACGGGGCGATGGCGCAGTGGCTGAAGGCGGATCTTGAGAAGACGAAGGCGGATTGGGTGATCGCGTACTGGCACCATCCGCCGTACACGAAGGGGTCGCATGATTCGGACAAGGAGAAGGATTTGATAGAGGTGCGGGAGCATCTGCTGCCGATCATTGAGGCGGGCGGGGTGGATCTGGTGCTGACGGGGCACAGCCATGTTTATGAGCGGTCGTTTCTGCTGAACGGGGCGTACGGGACGCCGACGGTGTCGGCGAACGGTGTGCTGGATGACGGGACGGGCGATCCGTTCAAGGGAGGGCCCTATCACAAGATGCCGGGGTTGGTGGCGAACAGCGGGACGGTGCAGATTGTGGCGGGGCATGGCGGGCAGGCGCTGTCGCGGAAGGAGCATCCGAGTCCGGTGATGTGGAAGACGATCACGGAATGGGGTTCGGTGATCGTGAATGTGAATGGCCGGACCCTGACGGCGATGATGCTGGATGCGGATGGGAAGGAGCGGGATACGGTGCAGATTGTGAAGGATGCGAAGTCGGTGCCGAAGAAGATTGCGGTGCCGAAGGCTCCGGGGGAGCCGGAGGGGCCGTTGAAGATGAAGAGTCGGGTGGTGGTGCCGGGGGCGGCGGCGGTGCCTGATAAACCGTGACATGAGGAAGGTGCGCGGGTTGCTGGTGGCGGGGATGGTGGTGCTACTGAGTGCTGCGGGGGAGTTGCGGGCGGATCCCGGGCATGAGGTGAGCATTGCGGAGTTGAGTGCGCAGATTGAGAAGACACCGGAGATTCCGGAGTTGTACTATCAGCGGGCGGTGAATTACCGGGAGATCGGGAAGGTTGCGGAGGCACGGGCGGATTTTGCGAAGGCGCTGATGCTCGGGCCGGGGTTTCTGCCGGCCGGGAGGGAACTGGCGCGGATGGACGCGGAGGCGGGGAAGCGCGCGGAGGGGATCGAGCGGCTGAAGAAGCTGTTAGCCGGGGCTCCGGCGGAGGCGGCGTTTCATGTGCCGGGCTGCTGTGCGGCGCTGGCGGATTTGCTATTGAAGGAAGGACGGAATGAGGAAGCGATGGCGGCGGCGGCGAAGGGGATCGAGGCGTCGGAGGAGATCAGCATTGATCTGTATCTGTTCCGGGCGGAGGCGCAGCGGCGGCTGGGGAAGCATGAGGATCGGGTGCGGGATCTGGCGGAGGCAGCGGGGAAGCTGAAGAGTATTGTGCTGAGGATTGCGTGGATTGAGGCGCTCATCGATGCGGGGCGGACGGCGGAAGTGCTGCCGGAGATCGAGGGGGAGATTGCGACGTGCCGGTTTCAGGCGGCGTGGCGGATCCGGCGGGCGCGGGCGCTGCTGAAGGTGCCACGAAAGGAGGAGGCGATGGAGGAACTGGCGCGGGCGCTGGTGGAGATTGAGGGGCGGTTGCGGCCGGAGCGGCCGGATCTGACATTATTGTGCGAGCGAGCGCTGATCTATGCGCTAACGGGGCGTCGGCCGGAGGCGGAGGCGGGACTAGCGGAGGCGCGGGAGCGCGGGGCGGATGGGTGGATGACGCGGAATCTGGAGGCGGCGCTGGCGGGGGCGGGGGGGAAATTAAAAATTGAAATTAGTAAATAGTAAATTTGGAGTGGTGAAGGGGGGGCGTGTGGGAGCGGCTTGTTGGGAGGGGCTGGCTATGGGAAGTGACACCAGTAACGCGTTGCTTCCGAACCATGCCTGCCCGCCGCAAGGCAACTGAGACGAAAGGTTCCACCGCCAATCTGCGGAATCGCAAGAGCTCGGGGATGTTATCCGCGCCAAACGGAAATGACCTTGCAATGACATCTGAGATTCCCGCCAGCCACCTGCTTGAAGCCGTGCGCTCGATCCTCGGGGAAGCGAGGGGGCAGGTCTATGCCGCCGTCAATGCGGCAATGGTGGAGGCGCACTGGCGGATCGGGTGCCGCATTGTCGAGGAGGAGCAGGGCGGGGCCGTCCGCGCCGAATACGGGCGGCAAATCATCCGCAATCTGGCGCGCGACCTCGGTGATGAATTCGGCAAGGGACTTTCCGTCGCCAACCTTTGGAATTTCAGGCAGTTCTACCTCACGTTCCCTGATGCGGGAAAACTCTACGCACTGCGTAGAGAATTGAGCTGGACCCATTGGCGGCTTGTCATGCGGGTCGAAGATCCTCAGGCGCGCGATTACTACATCGAGGAAACCGCAAGGCACGCCTTGCGCGAGGGGCCCTGGCTCATGTGCCTTCGCTGTGGCATCTTGAGATCCGCAACGTGTTGTTCCTGAAGGAAAGGGCAGGAAAGCTGATGCCGGGGGAGGCGCATCAGGCTGTGGCGAATCTGGGCGGCCTCACGATTGTCACGGATGCGCACACGACTGCGGTTTCGACGCTCATGCACCTTGAGCGATTGCTGGATGATGTGAGATGCAGAGCCCGGAAGGGGGGAGAGTCTCGAGCAGGGGAGGGCGGAAGGAAGAGCATTCAACTCTTGCCAAGACTGCAGTCTGCCATTATGTAACCACATTACATAAATGCCAAGCCGAGACCCGAAACTGCCGTCGCTGACGAAAACAGACGACCTTGATGAACTTCCGCGACGCATCGCGCGCATGTGGGTGGTGTGGAAGAATGCGCTCGATGCGAACTACTCGGCGGAGGAACTTGATGGGGTTGCGCCTTCGGGGTCCGGCCTGATCTTGTTTGCGCTGTTTGAGCGCGATGGATGGACGGTTGGCGAACTGGCGCAGCGGTCGAAGGTGACGCATGTCGCGGTGCTGCATTTGATTCAACGCATGGAAGCGGCGCGTCTCGTGAAGCGCAAACAGTGCCCGCAGGATGGCCGTGCGACGCGGGTGTGGCTTACGGAACTCGGACGTGGTCTGGAACCGAGAATGCGGGCGCTGCATGAGCGCAATATTGGCACCCTCACCCGTGTGCTTGGCGCAGAGGACGCCACCCGGCTCGGCGGGTTGCTGGGACGCCTCATCGAGGGGTTGGCAACGCAATCGGAACCCATGCCGACCGCGAAACCCATCCTTTCTCACCAACCACTCGACACACGCCAAACCTTATGAAAACGCCCGGCTTGATTCTCATTCTCATCAGTGTGCTGCTGGTGGCTTCATCCATTCAAAGCCACGCCCAGGGAAAGGTCAGAAGGGGCGTCCCTACGGATGCGGATGCCGATGCCGAGCCGGCCTGGCTGCTTCCGCGAGTCGAGGGTGGGAACCTCCATTATCACAAGTTCCAAAGCGCGGCGGTGAAGGGCGAGGTCAGCTACGTTATCTACCTGCCCGCTGGGTATGGGAAGAACGACGTGGCGCGTTACCCGGTGGTGTATTGGCTGCATGGCAAAGGGGCGAGCCAGCAGGGTTTGCCGGGTTTTGCGCGGGGCTTCGATGAAGCCATCGCGGCTGGCAAATGCCCGCCGATGATCGTCGTGTATCCGAACGGACTGCCGATGGGCGGCTACACAGACTCACCGAGCGGAAAGCAACCGGTGGAGAGCATGATCATCCGCGATTTGATCCCGCACATCGACGCCACCTATCGTACGCTGGCGAAGCGTGAGGGCCGAATGATCGAGGGGTTTTCGATGGGCGGCAGCGGGGCTGCGAAGCTGGGGTTCAAGTATCCCGATCTCTTTGGTTCGATCAGCATTTGCTCCGGCGCACTGCACACCGCCGACACCCTCGGGGCTCGCAACGGCGACATGCTCGACTCTGTGTATGGCGGGCGCGAGCGTTTCGATGCGGAAAGCAATCCCTGGCTGCTCGCCGAGCGGAACGCCGACAAGGTGCGTGGCCGCACCCCTGTGCGCATCGCCGTCGGTGGCCGTGATCCATTACAGAGCAAGAACGCCGCGTTTCATGAGCTGCTAGACCGCTTGAAGATCGAGCACGAATTCACTGTGATCGAAGCTGCGCCCCATTCTCCTGCACCGGTCTATGCCGGGCTCAGAGAGAAGAATTGGGCATTCTACACGACTGCTTTCCGGGCACGCGACGGAGCCGAGAAATCCAAATAATTCCCGGTATGAAACACCATCTTCTCGCAGCGCTCCTTGCTTTCGCCTTCACGATCGATTTGCACGCCGTGGCCCCGCTCATTGGGGATGTGGCGGATCAGAACATCGCTCAGGGCACTTCGACTGGGACACTTTTCTTTGTCGTGGGTGATGCGGAGACGACCTTTACATCACTCACCGTCGCGGCGGCAGCAAGTGATCCGGCGCTGCTACCCACGATTACACTCGGCGGCACGAATGCTCAGCGCACCATCAACGTCACGGCCGCGAGTGCGCTCACGGGCACGGCGACAGTCACGCTAACCGTCACGGATGGCGAGGCGCTCACGGCGAGCAGTTCGTTCAATGTCACCGTCACCGCGGCGAACTCGAAGCCCAGGCTCACGGGTTTGCAGGGGTATCAAATCGCGAGTCCGGGGCAGATTCCAGCGGCGGTGAGTTTCACGGTCGGAGACACTGAGACTGCGGCCGGATCATTGATGGTCACCGCCACGTCATCGAAGACCAGCCTCGTGCCGAATGCGAACATCACGCTTGGTGGCAGCGGGGCGAGTCGCACGGTGCAGATCACTCCTGTGAGCGGGCAAAAGGGCGCTGCGGTGATCAAGCTCCGTGTTACCGATTCGCTCGGCGCATCGGCGGAGGGCGAGTTCATCTTCAGCGTTTTCGATGCGGCGTCGGCGAACAATGGCTTCAAACAGCCGCGCGGCATTTATCTGCTCGATAGCACCGCAGGGTCACTTATCAGCGGTGTTCGCATGCGCGATGGCAACATTCGCAACCTGCCTTTTGTCGATGGCTATGTGCTGCGCACCGAATGGGACACCCTGGAGCCGACGGATGGCGTGTTCGATTTCACCATCATCACCAACATTTTCGCGAAGCTGCCTGCCGGTCAGAAGCTCTCGCTGCTGCTTGGCACTGGGATTCTGCCATCGTGGTTGAACACTGCGCCGGGCGTCGTCACCTACACAGCAGGATCGCCAGCAACGACTCAGCCGGTCCCGTGGAATCCCGCTGCGCAGGAGCGATTCCGATTGCTGCTCATGGCCCTGGGCAATCACCGGGTCGATGGCGTGCCGCTGCGTGATCATCCGCGTCTCGCCGCCGTTGATTTATGGATTCCCGGACTGAAGAGCGGCATCCGCTCGCTGACGGGCGTGCAGATTCGCGACATCCCTGGGTACACGCGCCCGTTGTTTGAAGGCGGCGTGCTCAAGCACCTCGCGAACGTTACGGACAACTTCCCCGGCGTGCCCGCGATGATCGGATTCTGGACGTACACCGATTCCACTGCCAGCCCCGCAGCCTGGGAATCGCTGCGGCGGGCGATCCTCGCTCAGCATGACGGCGCGACACGCCCGCGCGTTGGATTCTGGATGGAGAATCTGGCTGCCAACCGTGCAGCGGCGGATGCAGGATCGTGGACTGGCCTGCCCAACCACAGCTTCACCGCCGCTCTCTACGACTCGCAGGATCAAACTTACGTCGGCTATCAAGTGCTCGGCTCGTGGTCGCGGCCATTTTCCGCCGATCATGTTGATAACAACCTCAACGGCAGCCCCGAGGATGGCATGGATTACGGCTTCAATGATTTCCAATGCCGCTACTACGAGCACTACCAGGCGGATGTCGATTTCGCGGGCTACACGGCGGAGTTTCAGCGATGGCATGACTTTCTCGCCGCGCTACCGGGGCCGCCCGTCACGGTCACCTTTGGCAGCAGCCAGGGCGGCACCAGCCTTAGCGCGGCGCATGGCTCCAGTGTGAACATCACGCTAAGCGCCAGCGGCGGCACCGCGCCATATACTTGGGCCATCATTGGCGGGACACTGCCCGGTGGCATTACCCTGACCAGTGGCGGCCTGCTCAGCGGTTCCAGCACGCAAACGGGCAGTCACAGCGTCACGGTGCAGGCCACGGATGCAACCGGTGGCAGTGCCACGCAGGGCTACACGCTCATCATTGAGGCTCCGCCCAGCGAACCGCAGTGGACAGTGAATGCGACGCGGAACAGCGATGGCACCGTCACCCTCGGCTGGGCGACGATCCCAGGCGCGTGGTATCAGATCGAAGTCAGCGATGATCTCATGCACTGGACGAAGCTCGGCAGTTCCGCGCTCGCCAGCAGCAGCGCCATGTCGTGGACCGACAATGGTTCGCAGACAGGCGCGCATCCGTCTTCCTCACCCAAGCGATTCTACCGCGTGCGTGACTGGGGTGTCTTCACGGTAAGCTTCAGTGGCAACAGCTTCACGTACACCGACACCGAGCGCACCGTTACCGGGGTTTTCATCAAGCCCGCCGGCGCTGGCCCATTCCCCGCGCTCATTGTTAATCACGGCACCAGTGGCACGGCTGGCGGTTTTGGTCTGCAACGAGCCAATGAAATGAGTCCCTGGGGACTCGCCTGCATCGCCGCGAACCTCACCCACATGGCTGGAGCCACGCAGGACAACAACACCTGGGGCTACTCGCCCGAGAACCTCGCCCGCATCCGTGCTTGTCAGGCCGTCCTCGCCACGCGCAGTGACGTGAACGTCAATCAACTCGCCATGTGGGGCCACAGTCGCGGAGCTTTTGCCGCCATTGGTGCCGCATCCGATTTCGGTTCTGAAATAAAAGCCCTCGGTTTCACTGCTGGCGGCATCCATGAAACCGCCGATCTGAGCGAACCCAGCGCCGCCGAAGCCAGCCATATCACCGCCCCGACCATCATGTTTCACGGCAGCAGCGACGCCATCGTGCCCCCCGCCGATTCGTTGCTCCTGCAAACCCTGCTGAACACCCTGGGCGTGACCAACACACGAATCCTCTACGACACCACCGGCATCACCCCCGCGAACAACGCCCACAACATCCAGAACACCTCGTTCTACACCGCCCCAATAACCGGAATTCTCGCCCAATGGCAGGCGTGGTTGGTCACGCACGGGGTGCTGCCGTGAGAACGTCCATCGAGTTGTTGAGACCGTGCAAGTGAGCTGTCTGCCCGGTGTCCAGATAAGGCGATGTTTGCCAGGATTTCGTTGGAGTCAGCCTGGCTGGCGGCGGGGGAAAATTGAAAATGGTAAATGGTGAATAGTAAATTTGGAATGGCGAAGGTGGGTGTGTGGGGCCTCGCGTGGTTGGAGGGGCGGGTGTCGCCCTTTCAGGGCTCTGGTTCTTATGTTATGGGCGACCTGGGGCGTTGCCCCAGGCTATCACATTGGGCCCCTTTGGGGCGTGTTAGGAGGAGCGTTTGGGGAGGGGCGGGCCGCGCGCACTCCGTGCGCCCCGAGAGCTGTGATTCTCCCAGCAGTCCAGAGCCTGCTGCGCTCTTGTTCGGAGGGGGGATCTCGTGCGGGCGGCGGGCCTTGTTTCGGAGGGCGTCGTTGCGCATTGCCTTGAGGAAGAATACCTTGCCTCGCGACCAGTCCGGGTTCTCGGGCCGGCTCATCGGCCTCACTTGATGGAGTCGGTAGAATGACCTACTGATGGTCATAATCGCATTATGAACACGATTCCAGCCACTGAAGTGAAGGCCCATTTTTCCGCGATTCTTGATCGGGTGGATCGCGGGGAGGAGTTTGTTTTGACCCGGCATGGCAAAAGTACGGCGTATCTTGGTCCTTCGCTGCGCCCGACGACTGCAGAGGCGGCGCAGGCCGTGGCTGACCTGCTGGCGTGGCGGTCGAAGGTGACTAGCCGTGGAGGGGTTTTGGAGCCAGGAGAGACGATCAAATCACTCACTGCCAAAGGCCGCCGGTAATGCAGGCGTTCGTTCTGGATTCCAACGTGGTGATCAGCTTTCTGCTGCAGGAGGAATCGAGCTATGCGGATCGAGTTTTCAAGGAACACCTTGCGCGAGGGGCCGTGGCTCATGTGCATCTAATGCCGGTATGACGACAGGGATCCTGCGACTGCGATGGCAGCCGGCCCTTTCGAGGATCGTTCTATCACACCCTGGTTACTTTTCCGCCTTTTGCACCAACACGTTGATACTATGATTTTCATCGACCTTGACCGTGAGGAGCCTGTCGCGCTTGTATTAGAGTGGGAGCCTCGCAAATCATTTTTCATAATTGACATCCGCGACCAAACTCAACTAGGGGCGTTCCCGCTTCCCGAAGGATACGGCGATAGTGGAGCGCTTATCCTGCACAAACTACGAATCGTAATGCTCCGCGCCGTAATGGGGGATCGCCTTTGTGCCGTGAATTACAGTGGTCAGACGCTATGGTCTAGCGATTGGCCTGATGGGGAGCGGGATCCAATTCGAGACATCGTTGTTGAGCAGGGATGTCGGAGAGTCTGTGTTAGTCAGCTTCTCAAGAGCACGGCGCTTAATCCAGTCGACGGAACGCGCGGGCAGACGATAAGCAGTGAATCGATTCACCGCACATCGGATGGCCAGTACTTTGTGGTAAGGGGCGCAGCGTTGTTCAGGAACGCTGAACCGGATCTTGACGATTCGAACTTTAATCGTTGCTCCAAGTTGATTGATGTTGGAATGGTTGCGATCGCTAGCGGCGGCGGGAAGCTGCTTCTGAACAGCATCAAACGGGCCTGCCTTGTGGATGCGCAAGATTATGATGTGACGAAAGTGGCGCACAGCATGGTCGGGCACTGGCAGACGCCCCATTACGTCGAGGAGATGCGGGCTTTTGTCACAGTTGGATTTGTCAACGATGCCATGGGCTTTATGTTGATTAACCTGGAAGGAAAGGTCCGGCTTGGTCCTTTGACTGAGGAAGGGTTGATCGTGGGCGTCGTGAGGCTCGGATCTGGAAGTTTTGCGCTGATGGAGACAGGCAGACTCATTCAGCTGTCGGAGGCGATGTTTGAGCCGGGGTGATTTCCGGCTGGCTGCGCCATGTTTTGTACCGGGGGTTGAGAGATGGGCAGGGTTGGCAGGGATGGTCAATCTGGCGAGGTTCTCGGGTTGCGGGGGGGGCGGTGGGGGAATTGAAAATGGTAAATAGTAAATAGTACATTTGGAATGGCGAAGGTGGGTGTGTGGGGCCTCGCGTGGTTGGAGGAGCGGGTGTCGCCCTTTCAGGGCTTTGGTTCTTATGTTATGGGAGACCTGGGGCGATGCCCCAGGCTATCACATTGGGCCCCTTTGGGGCGTGTGGATGAGGAGCGTTTGGGGAGGTGCGGGCCGCGCGCACTCCGTGCGCGTGTTGGGAACTTCGTGCGCGTGTTGGGGTTGGGGGCGGCATTCCGGTGGTGTCGCTCGTGGACTCGCTCAACCGCCGGCTACAGGCTGGCACCCTTAGCGGGGTGCGCGTGCTGGGGTTGGGGGCGAGGAATGGGGGTGTTGAAGGAAATTGACGGGTGGGGTGTGGCTTGCCATGGTATGGGTATGAAGAACATGACCTTTGTTGCGCTGATGACGACGATTGCGGTGGCGGGAGCTGCGGAGCACCGGATTTATGTGGGGACGTACACGGCGAAGGGGAGCAAGACGGAGGGGGTGGGGTTGCTGACGTTTGATGATGTGAGTGGGGTGTTGAAGTCCGGGGGGACGGCGGCGGTGTCGGACAGTCCTTCGTTTGTGACGGTGAGTTCGGATGGGAAATTTGTGTATGCGGTCAACGAGGGGCCGTCGGCGGCGACGGCGTTTGCGGTGGATGGGGCGACGGGGAAGCTGAAGCAGTTGAGTCAGGTGCCGGTGGGGGAGAAGGGGGCGCAGGGGCCGTGTCATTTGTGTCTGGTGGAGGCGGAGGGGATTCTGGTGACGGCGAATTACGGGGGTGGGAGTGTGTCGACGTTTGCGGTGGGGGAGGATGGGGGATTGGAGTCGCGCACTGGGTTTATCCAGCATGTGGGGGGTGGGCCGGACAAAGGGCGGCAGGAGTCGCCGCATGCGCACGGGGCGGTGCTATCGCCTGATGGGAAGCATGTGCTGGTGAACGATCTGGGGACGGACCGGGTGTATGTTTATGCGGTGGATTCGTTTGGGAAGAAGCTGGCGGAGAAGCCGATTGGCGAGGGGGTGATCAATCCCGGGGCGGGGCCTCGTCACGGGGCGTTTTCGCCGGACGGGAAGGTGTTTTACTGTTTGAATGAGATGGCGTGCACGGTGACGCCGATGGCGTGGGACGGGGAGGCGAAGACCCTGACGGCGGGGAAGCCGGTGCGGACGCTGGAGGGCGAGCATAAGGGGAATTCGACGGCGGAGATTGCGGTGCACCCGGGTGGGAAGTGGGTGTTTGCGTCGAATCGCGGGCATGACAGCATTGCGGTGTTTGCGGCGGAGGGCGGGGCGGTGACGCTGAAGGGGACGGTGCCGTGCGGCGGGAAGGTGCCGCGGAGTTTCACGTTGTCGCCGGATGGGAAGTGGCTGCTGGCGGCGCATCAGGAGTCGAACAGCGTGCAGGTGTTTTCGTTTGATGCGGCGAGCGGGGAGTTGAAGGCGAAGGGTGGGCCGGTGAAGACGACTTGCGGGAAGCCGGTGAGCCTTGTGTTTGCGCCGAGGGCGGGAAGTGAGAAGTGAGACGGAAGTGAGAAGTGAGAAGTGAGAAGTGAGAAAGGGGAGGCTTGAACGGAGAAGGGGTCTCACGCGAAGGCGAGAAGGGCTGGGGGGAGAAGTGGGAAGCGGGAAGCGGGAACGGAGATGGGGAGAGGAGAGAGAACGGCATTGAATTGTACGCGATGCTACATTACGGAGCATGATGTTCACCCGCCGAGAGATGATGAAGTTTGCTGCTGGGGGTGTGGCGTTGGTTGGTGTGGGGTGTGGGGATGGGGGTGGTCGTGGGCGATGGGGTGAGAGCGGGTTGCCGCTGGTGGCGGCGACGACGACGATGGTGGCGGATCTGGCGAGGTCGTTAGGTGTGGGGATGGTGGAGGTGGCGGCGCTGATGGGTCCGGAGGTGGACCCGCATTTATTCAAGCCTGGGCAGAGGGATGTGCAGTTGCTGAGGGGGGCGGAGGTGGTGATGTATGGGGGGTTGCATTTGGAGGGACGGATGGCGGAGATGCTGGAGCGGATGGAGCGGCATGGTGGGCGTGTGTTTGCGGTGTCGGCTGGGTTGCGGGAGGGGAGTGTGATTGAGGCGGAGGGGGCGCATGATCCGCACATCTGGGGTGACGCGTCGATGTGGGCGGATGCGGCGGCGTATGCGGTGGAGCGGCTGGCGGGTTATTTTCCTGGTAGGGCGGAGGAGATGAGGGAGCGAGGGGAGGGAGTGGTGGCGTCGCTGCGGGCGGTGCATGAGCGATTGAAGGCGAGGGCGGAGGAAGTGCCGGAGGGACGGCGCGTGCTGGTGACGAGTCACGATGCGTTCCGGTATTTCGGGCGGGCGTATGGGTTTGAAGTGCTGTCGGTGCAGGGGATTGCAACGGTGAGTGAGGCGGCGCTGGCGGACATGGCGCGGATTTCGGGGGTGATTCGGTCGCGCGGAATCAAGGCGGTGTTTGTGGAGAGCAGCGTGTCGCCGGCGACGATCAAGCGGATCAGTGAGGAGACTGGGGCGGTGCTGGGTGGGGAGTTGTGTTCGGATGCGCTGGGAGCGCCCGGGGAGATGGTGGATGCGGGCGGGCGGCTGGTGGACAAAGGGACGGTGGGCGGGATGCTGGAGTACAACATGGACACGATTGTCCGGGCTTTACGTTAGAGATTATGGAAACGAATTCAGAGATGGAGCCGCCGGCATTCGAGTGTCATGATCTGTCGGTGTCGTACGACCGGAAGCCGGTGCTTTACGGGATTGATGTGACGGTGCCGGGCGGGAGCCTGTGCGGGATTGTGGGGCCGAACGGGGCTGGGAAGTCGACCCTGATCAAGGCGGCGATGGGGTTGCTGCCGGTGGAGGGCGGGTGGGCGCGGATGTTCGGGCGGCCGCTGGATGAAGTGAGGGGGCGGGTGGCGTATGTGCCGCAGAGGACCTCGGTGGACTGGGATTTTCCGGTGAATGTGATGGATGTGGTGCTGATGGGGTGTGGTGGGAAGGCTGGGTTGTGGCGGAGGCCGACGGCGGCGGATCGGGAGCTGGCGCGGGAGAGCCTGGAGATGGTGCAGATGCTGCCGTATGCGGACCGGCAGATTTCGCAGTTGTCAGGGGGGCAGCAGCAGCGCGTGTTTCTGGCGCGGGCGCTGGCGCAGCAGGCGGATCTTTATTTCATGGATGAGCCGTTTACGGGGGTGGATGCGGCGACGGAGCGGGCGATTGTGACCCTGTTAGAGGGTTTGCGGGCGAAGGGCGGGACGATTGTGGCGGTGCATCATGATCTGACGACGGCGCCGGAGTATTTTGACCGGGTGATTCTGCTGAATATGAGATTGGTGGCGGCTGGGCCGGTGGATGAAGTGTTTACGGCGGAGCTGCTGCAGAAGACTTATGGCGGGCGATTGACGGTGCTGAGCGAGCTGGCGTTGCGGGCGCAGGCGGCGCGGGCGCGGCGGACCGTGTGAGGGTTTTAAGAAGTGTAAGGGTTTTCCTCAGAAACGGAGATCCGGGAAGCCGCGGGCGGCGAGGGCGGCATTGAGACGGGCGGCGGCGTCGGAGCCGGGCGGGGAGGCGGGGAGGTTGGAGGAATCGGCGAGAGAGGCGGCGGCGGTGGTGAGTTCGCGCCATGGGTTGGCGAGGTCGTCGGGGAGGTTAGGCGGGACGGCTTCCTTCATGAGCCGGGCGAGATTGAGGAAGTGGTCGCGGCGAGCGGTTGGGTCGGTGGGAGGCTGGGGCGGGTTGGCGAATTGGGAGCGTAGATTGGTGATGAAGGTGATGACGGCGCGCTGGGAGCGGTGGGTGGATTCGAGGAGAGCGGCTTCCTTGAGCTTGTTGCGGGAGGCGCGGTCTCGGTCGTCGGGTTTGGATCTGGAGTAGCGGGCGCGGTTCTGAAGGATGCTGGCGACGGTGGCTAGGATGGCGACGAGGACGACGAGTGAGAGGAGGAAGAGACAGGAGCGGCGGGAGGGAGCGGGGAGACGATTCACAGGAGGGCAGGGGAGATGAGATTGCCGGCGACGTCGGTGAGGCGGAAGTCGCGTCCCTGGAATGGGAACGTGAATTGCTCGTGATGGATGCCCATGAGGTGCATGAGGGTGGCGTGGAGATCGTTGACCGTGGTGCGGCCGTCGACGACGTCGAAGCCAAAGTCGTCGGTGGTGCCGATGGTGCCCGGGCGGATGCCTGCACCGGCGAGCCAGCAGGTGAAGGCATTGCGGTGGTGTTCGCGGCCGAAGCGGTCGAGGTTTTTGGCACCGCCCTGGGCGTAGGGAGTGCGGCCGAATTCGGTGAGGAAGAGGACGAGCGTGTCGTCGAGGAGACCGCGGAGATTGAGGTCGTCGAGGAGAGCGGCGATGGGTTGATCGATTTCCGAGGCGGAGTCGGCGAAGCCTTTTTCGAGTTCGCCGTGCTGATCCCAGCCAGGGTGGAAGAGCTGGACGAAACGGACCCCGTGTTCGCAGAGACGGCGGGCGAGGAGACAATTGGCGGCGAAGGAGCCTTGGTTGCGGGAGTCGGGGCCGTAGAGGTCGAGGGTTTTGGGGTCTTCGGAGGAGAGGTCGGTGAGGGCGGGGACGGCGCGCTGCATGCGGAAGGCGAGCTCGTGCTGTTCGAGGCGAGCGGCGGTGGCGGGGTCGCCGCGGAGGGCGAGTTCGTCGAGTTGGACCGTGCGGAGGGCGTCGAGCGAGCGGCGCTGGAGTTCTGGGGGGAGCCCGTCTGGGTTGCGGAGGTAGAGGACGGGTTCGCGGCCGGCGCGGAAGGGGATGCCCTGGTGGTGGGCTGGGAGGAAGCCGCAGTCCCAGAGACGAGAGGAGAGCGGCTGGTCGATGGTTTTGCGGGTGACCATGACGACGAAGGCTGGGAGGTCGTGATTTTCCGAGCCGAGACCGTAGCTGAGCCATGAGCCCATGACGGGCCTGCCGGGGAGCTGGTTGCCGCTATTCATGAAGATGATAGCGGGGTCGTGATTGACGGCGTCGGAGACCATGCCCTTGAGGAAACAGAGCCGGTCGGCGTGTCTGGTGAGGGCGGGGAAGCGGTCGCTGAACCATGCGCCGGATTGGCCGTGCTGTTTGAAGGGGAAGGGGGAGGGCTGGACGGGAAAGGCGGACTGGAGGCGGGACATGCCGAGGGGCGTGCGGCCTTTGAAGATGGAGTCCGGGAGTGGTTGGTGGCGGTGTTTGAGGAGGGAGGGTTTGTGGTCGAAGGATTCGAGCTGGGAGAAGCCGCCGCTCATGAAGAGACAGATGACCCGTTTGGCGCGTGGGGTGAAGTGAGGGAGGGCGGGTGGTGACGGGATTCCTTTCGCGAGAGAGGCGAGGGCGAGGGACGCGATCGTGCCGCTGGTGGAGCGGAGCCATGAGCGGCGGAGCATGGAGGAGTGAGGGGAGATGGCCGGGGTCATGGGACGAGTCAGAAGGAGACGAGGAAGGCGTCGCTATTGAGGATGGCGCGGATGGTGACGACGGCGGCGGCGACGGTAGGAGGGGCGAGATCCTTGTTGAGCGGCGTGGCGCCGGTGGATTTGAGGAGGGCGGCGGCCTGATCCGGGTGTGCTTGGTAGTGGAGGAGGGAGTCGGAGAAGAGCGAGGCGAGGGCGGATCGCTGACTGGCGGAGGGATTGCCAGAGGTGAGGCGGTGCCATGCGGTGGCGGCGAGGGAGGAGGCGTCTGGTGGGGAGGGAGAGCCGGCGAGGAGTTGTTCTGCGAGGACGCGGGCGGCTTCGAGGATACCGGTATCGTTCTGGAAGGCGAGGGACTGGAGAGGCGTGAGGGTGGAGTCGCGGCGGACCTTGCAGAATTCGCGGGTGGGGGCGTCGAAGACGGAGAGGAGAGGAGGCGGGCAGGTGCGGCGCCAGAACGTGTAGAGACTGCGGCGGTGGAGATTTGGGCCTGAGTCCGGCGTGTAGGTGTGCTGAGTGCCGCTTTCTTCCCAGAGCCCTTCGGGTTGCCATGGTTTGACGCTGGGGCCGCCGATGGTGGGGACGAGGAGACCGGAGACGGCGAGGGCGGCGTCGCGGAGCTGTTCAGCGGGGAGACGGAAGCGAGGGCCGCGGGCGAGGGATTGGTTAGATGGGTCGCGGGCGAGGGCGTCGGGGGAGATTGAGGAACTGCGGGCGAAGGTCTGGGAGAGGGCGATTTCGCGGCAGAGCGCTTTGACGTTCCAGCCCGACTTGATGAAGTGGACGGCGAGCCAGTCGAGGAGATCGGGGAGAGCTGGGGGTTGGCCCTGGAGACCGAAGTCTTCCGGGGTGGGGACGAGGCCTGAGCCGAAGAAGGCGGACCAGATGCGATTGACGGCGACGCGAGCGGTGAGGGGGTGGTCCGGGTGGGTGAGCCATTGGGCGAGACCGAGCCGGTCGGGTGCGGAGTTGTCAGGGAGCGGGAGGAGGATGGAAGGGACGCCGGGCTGGACGGGATCGCCGGGCTGGCGGAAGTCGCCGCGGTTGAGGATGGGCGTGGGGCGGCGCGGGCCTTTGGGTTCGCGCATGACCATGACCTCGGTGAGCGGGATGGTGAAGTCGTTTTCGGCGCGTCTGGCATTGTTGAGGGCGGCGAGGGCGGCGCGGTAGTCGGGGTCGATTTCGCGGAGGAACCAGTCGAACCATGCAGGGTCTTCGGGTTGGGAGCCTGCGAGGAGGGACATTTCCGCGGTGGAGAGAGCGGCGTGGTAGAAGCGGAGTTCGTCGATGGCACCGGAGAGGATGCTGGCGTCGAGCGTGCGTGCGCCGAGGGTTAGGGTGACTGGGTCGGCGTAGTCGGCGTCGGCGACGCGCATGGAGTCGAGATCGCCCCATGCGTCGAGGTAGGCGATGTCGCGGGTGAGGTGGTCGCGGATGATGGTGACGGGTTGTGGGGTGCCGTCGAGGAAGAGGGACATGCCTGAGGCGCGGGAGGAGCCGTCGTAGGAGAAGCCGACGTGGTGCCAGTTGGAGAGGTCAGGGGAGTTTTTGAGTTGGATGCGGAGGGCGTTGCCTGGGTAGAAGTGGGCTAGGGTGGCGGTGAGTTTACCGTTTTCGAAGGTGATTTCGTAGCCGCGGTTGGCGGCGTCGAGGCCTGCGCGGGAGTGGTGGAGGATGACCCCGTGGTCTGGGTGCGGGGAGGGGATTTTGAGCCAGAAGGAGAGGGAGAACGGCTGAGCGCGGCTGACGTTGCCGGTGGCTGGGAGCGTGATTTTTCTGGGGAAAGTGGCGCACCAGCCGAAGCGGCCTTCGCGGTGAGCGGAGCCGGTGATGGAGGTGTCTGTGAGGACGTCGGGTTTGGAGTCTGCGATAAGACGGCGGTCGCGCGGCTCGATGAAATCGAAGGAGAGGTGGGTGGAGGGAGCGGGGAGCGAGTGGGGGCGGCGAGCGGAGGGGGAGGTTAGGGCGTTCCAGAGACCATTGGGGGAACCGGGAGGGGAGTTGGCGGCGAGCCACGAGGTGAAGCGTGGCTGGGCGGCGGCGCGGGTAGCGGCGAGGTGCTTTTCTGCGGCGGTGATGGCGGCGAGGAGGGATTGGTGGGAATCCTGCTGCTGGTCCTTGTAGGCGAGAGTGGTGGGCGGGGGGACGCCGTTGGAGTAGCGGGAGAAGAGCCCGAGTTCGTCGATGTTGTTGAGGTAGGCGGCGAACTGATAGTAATCCTTCGAGGAGAAAGGGTCGTATTTGTGGTCGTGGCAGCGGGCGCATTCGAAGGTGAGGCCCATGAAGGCTGAGGAAGTGGTGTGGACGCGGTCGAAGACCTGGTCCCAGCGGTATTCCTCGGGATCGCTGCCGGATTCGTTGGATTGGACGGGGAGACGCTGGAAGGCGGTGGCGAGGATCTGGTCGTTAGAGGCGTCAGGCAGGAGGTCGCCGGCGAGCTGCCATGTGATGAAGTCGTTGTAGGGGAGATTGTTATTGAAGGCGCGGATGACCCAGTCGCGCCATGGCCAGACGGAGGAGTTGGCGTCTTCGTGGCGGCCGTAGGTATCGGCGAAGCGGGCGGCGTCGAGCCAGTCGGTGGCCATGCGTTCGCCGAAGGCAGGGGAATTGAGGAGTTGGTCGACGAGGGCGCTGCGGGCGGCGGGGGAGGGATTGGCGATGAAGGCGGCGGCGGCGGCGGGTTCGGGCGGGAGACCTGTTAGGGCGAAGGACGTGCGGCGGAGCCAGTCGGAGGGTGAGGCGGGGGGTGCGAGGGGGATGTTGCGGGCGGTGGCGGCGGCGCGGACGAGAGAGTCGATGGGGTGTTCGTCCTTGAGGGGAGCTGGGATGGGAGGGGCGTGTGGGGGGATGAAGGCCCAGTGTTTTTCGTAGGGTGCGCCTTCGGAGATCCATGTTTCGAGGAGGGAGATTTCGGAGGGGGAGAGGGCGGCGTGTTTTTCGGGAGGAGGCATGACCTCGTCAGGGTCCGAGTGGCGGATGCGCTGGATGAGGTGGCTGGTGGAGGGATTGCCGGGGACGATGGCGGAGGCGGCGATCGCGTTGTCGCGGACGTCGAGGCGGAGGTCGGCCTTACGGGAGTTGGCGTCGCTGCCGTGGCAGGCGAAGCATTTGGAGGAGAGGAGCGGGCGGACGGCGAAGTTGTAGGAGACGGGAGGGGTGGGTTCCGACCGTACGGAGGCGGCGAGGAGGAGAGCTGAGATGACGAACGGAAGGCGTGGCACGGCGCGTCGGAGGGTGGCGATTGTTGATTATAAGGATGAAACAAATGGGGAGAAGATGCAAATGGCAAGACTAGCGGTGGGTTGCGTGGGAGTGGTGGTGGGGTGTGGGGTTGGGATTTGAGGGTGGCGGGGGGAAAGCGGGCTTGCGCTGGGCGTGGGTTGTGCTTAAATTTGTAGCCTTGACTACAGAGCGAAGACAACTGGAAAAGCTGAGGTGGCGGGGGCTGCCGGGGATGTCTGTGTGGCGGTGTTTGGGGTGGGTGGTTGGGATGGTTGGGGTGATGATGTTGAGTGGGTGTGGGGTGGTGAGTGGGGAGCGGGCGGTGGATTTTGTATTGTTGAGGGATGGGCATGTGCGTGCGGCGCTGCCTGGGGTGGTGCTGCTGGGGTTGAACTGCGGGTTGCTGGGGACCCTCCTGATTGCGCGGCGGCTGACGATGTTAGGAGATACCCTGTCGCACGCGGTGCTGCCGGGGATAGCGGCGGGGTTTTTGTGGACGATGACGAAGCATCCGGCGGCGCTGCTGTGCGGGGCGCTGGTGACGGGGGTGTTGAGCAGTCTGGTGACTGGGTGGATTCTGGGGACGACGCGGTTGAAGGCGGATGCGGCGCAGAGTGTGGTGCTGACGGTGTTTTTTGCGGCGGGGATTGTGATGATCAAACTGCTGCCGGATGGGAGCAAGGCTGGGCTGGATCGGTTTCTGTATGGGCAGGCGGCGGCACTGGATGCAGGGGAGACGGTGATGCTGGCGGTGGCTGCGGGGTTGTCTGTGGTGGTGATCTGGTGGGGGTATCGCGGGTTTCTGGTGCTGTCGTTTGATCCGGGGTATGGTCGGGCGGCGGGGTTGCCGGTGAAGGGATTTCATCTGCTGCAGATGTTTCTGACGACCCTTGCGGTGGTGGTGTCGATGCAGGCGGTGGGGGTGATTCTGGTGGCTGGGTTGCTAGTGATTCCGGGGGCGACGGCGTGGTTGTTTTCGGCGAGATTGCATCGGGTGCTGGTGCTGGCGGCTCTGCTAGGGATGGCGGCGGCGGTGATGGGGACGTTTCTGTCGTTTGCGGGGGATGGGATGGCGATGGGGCCGACGCTGGTATTGTGTGCGGGGGTGATGTTTGGCGGGGCGTTTCTGCTGAGTCCGCGGTATGGGATGGCGCGGCGGATGGTGTCGGTGCTGCGGCACGGGAGGAGGGTGAGTCGCGAGGATGGATTGAAGGGCGTGTATCGGGTGCTGGAGGATCGGGGGTTCAGCGGGGCTGGGTTCGGGTTGGAGGAGAGCGGGTTGAGCGAGCGGATGGTGAGGTCGCTGGAGCGGCGCGGGATGGTGCGGGTGGCTAGTGGAGGCGGGTGGGAGCTGACGGAGAAAGGGTTTGGGGAAGCGGCGCGGGTGGTGAGGAATCACAGGTTGTGGGAGTTGTACCTAACGAGGCGGGCGGGGTTTGCGGAGGATCATGTGCATGATGCGGCGGAGGAGATGGAGCATCTGCTGGCGGAGGAGAACATTGCGCACCTGATGGGGGTGCTGGGGCATCCGGACCGGGATCCGCACGGGAGGCGGATCCCGAGGGCTGGGGACACGATAGAAACGAGTGCGGCGCGCCATGAATGAGATGAATGCGGTGATGGCGAGACTGGAGGTGCCGTGGTTTGACGTGGAGGAAGTGCTGATTGCGCCGTGGACGAGGTATGCGGATGCGACGGTGTGGATGGTGCTGATGGCGGTGCTGCTGGGGGTGCCGTGTGCGCTGCTGGGGAATTATCTGATGTTGCGGCGGATGGCGCTGGCGGGGGATGCGATCAGC
>JAIXPK010000296.1 GCA_027486335.1 Verrucomicrobiaceae bacterium
CAACTCTACGCCATCGTCACCATCAACGTAGACGGTTCATCCGTCCCATGAGATCCAAGCCGAGAACTTCAATCTCTCAACCACCACGACACCGACCCCGCCAACCAACGCACATCCCCGCCCGCACCCACATTACTCGGCTAGCCCGCGCATCTCAGAAAAGTCATTCCAACCTCCTCGGACCCGCGTCTCGCGCCTGCGCACCTTCGCGTGAGACCCAACTCTCCGTACACGCCATTCTCACTTCTCACTTCAAACTTCTCACACCACCGCCCCGCCCGATCCTTCCCGTACCTACCATCCCGCTTCCACCCATCCACCGTCTTCAGCCAATGCTTCGCGAGCGCATCATCCGAGGCACCGATCGCCTTCCTGACAGGCTCGGGACAGTTCGGGTTCAACGCGAACCACAAATCACCAGGCTTCCGCCTCTCACGAATCCGCATCAATTCCTCGTCGCTCAACGCCGGGTTTCCCGCCAGCCCGGCATAGACCGTATGAGACCCATCCGCCGTCAGCCGCTCAATCTGACCGGCCGAAAGATTCCTATTCCGGGCCGCCCCCGAACGCGTGAAGTCGTCTCTGCTCGCAATCGAGACATCCAGTTGCTCACCGGAAAGCCCTGGATGCCGCGCCACCAGAAAGCGCACATCCGCACTCCCGCTCGACTGGAACTCCGCCACCTCCGCCGCCGTCAATGCCTTGCCGTCGATCAGCCGCTCAATCAACTCCGGCGCACAGCCGCGTCTCTCCAGGTTCAGACGCCCGTTCTTCTCAGGAGCCGCAGGGCCCGCAATGTTGCACCCGCCAACCATCAGGCAGACCACCAGCATCGCAGCAAAGGAAATAACAGTATTCATTCAGTAGCAGGTGGCAGCCGGGAGCGAGATCGCGGCGTCAGACCATCGCCGCACGACCATCGGCCTCAGCCACCCGTCACCATAGCAGAGACCGCTCTCTCCACAAGCCTCGTCTCTCCACAAGCATCTCCCCGCTCCCGCCAGCCTCAAAGAGGCGCAATGTGATAGACCGGGGCAACGCCCCGGGTGCACACGTCAATAGATCCCCAGCCCTGAAAGGGCGGAACTCACTCCGAACCCACAGCCGAAGGCCCGACGGAAACCAACCGTCCCTGCATCAACAACTCACCAACCGGCTCACCAAGCCGAAGGCTTAACGGAAATTAGCCGGCGGCGTCAGCCGCCGGTCTAACACACCAAGACAACACCGCCCCGGCAGGGGCGGCAACCCCCACCCGCCCCCTCCGAACCAAAGCGCCGCAGGCTCCGAATCACTGCCACCATCACAGATCCCGGGGGGCGCACCGTGCGCACGCCGCACGCCCTCCGCACACGCCCGCCTCCCAGCGCCAACGGCGCGCCCTAACGCAGACCGGGGCAACGCCCCGGGTTCAACCGCCCCCAACCCAGAGCCCTGAAAGGGCGCCCTATTTTTTCCAGGGGCATCGCCCCGGATCAACGCCCATCTCCCTACACGCCAACCGCAGGCTCCGAACCACTGCCACCATCACAGCTCTCGGGGCGCACCAAGCGCACGCGGTCCGCCCTCCATCCCCGCCCGCCTCCCAGCGCCAACGGCGCGCCCTAACGCAGACCGGGGCAACGCCCCGGGTCCACGCGGCCCGCCCTCCGTACCCGCCCGCCTCCCAGCGCCAACGGCGCGCCCTAACGCAGACCGGGGCAACGCCCCGGGTTCAACCACCCCCAACCCAGAGCCCTGAAAGGGCGCCCTATCTTTTCAAGGGGCATCGCCCCGGGTGTCGCCCCTCTCCGCACAAGCTAGCCGAAGGCTCTGGACTGCTGTCAGAATTACAGCTCTCGGGGCGCACGGAGTCCGCGCGGCCCGTCCTCCGAACACGCCTTCTCCAAACCAGCCTCGCTCCCAACCCATCGCGCCTTCGCATGAGCCCCCACCCCTCACCCCCTCCCACTACGCCGGCTTCCCATACGCACGTTCCACCTTGGCGATCCGAACCGAATACTCCGAATACCACACACCCCTCCCACCCTCCTGCGCAACCTGATGCTCAGCATGCTCCCGCCAGTGAGCAATATCGGCTTCACTCCGCCAGTAAGAAACCGTAATCCCAAGCCCGTCACCCCCTCGCACCGAGTCCACTCCCAGAAAACCAGGCATTCCGCTCGCCAATTCCACCATCCGGCGCGCCGTGTCGCCATAACCATTGTCCCCATCCGTCCGAACGGACGTGAAGATCACAGCGTAATACGGAATCTCTCCAGTCTGCGGATCAATGGTCATTGCCGCGCTTTTGAATTTCCCCTGATCCACCACAAGCGCACCACAACCAGCCGCATCAGTCGACCCACGTCCGTCGTTCCGGTTGATCGATTCGGCCACCTCGCGCTCCCACTGCTCAGCGTCTCGCAGGATCTCGTTGTAGGCGTCCTCATCGTGGATCACAAGTTCGCCACCGCTCAATCCCCGCATCCAAGTTAGATAGGGATAAAACCGGTCCGTCCAATCCTCGCTGTCGTGAAGAGCAAAAAATCCGGGATCATCAGTGTATTTTACAAGCCGAACCTTCTTTGGCGGAGGAATGAGATAGTCTTCGCCGTCTCGCTCCGTTCGGCTCGTGGAGGTAGGCCCAACGATCTCAGCGACGACCCTTGGGGCGCGTTCCGAATGCTCCGCAAGCAGCTCAAAGAATCGGTCAAACGCTCCCTCCTCTGATTGGCTGGTGGCTACGATCATCTTGCACCATCCAGACGTGGATTCCCGGAAGCGGGTTCGGTAGGCAACCCATTCATGGAAGTCAGCCGGAATCCTGAGCCCGAGACGATCATCCTCGATCTGGTGAAGACCGCAGGCCATCTGATATCCCCCAAGGAATTGGTGCAACGCTGTCAGCGACTTGCTGCCAAAGTACATCCCCGGGCGCAGTCGAATCGCCTCGATCAGTGATTCAGGCTCACTCATCTCATTTTTCGCAGAACAGCTTACCACCCTACCAGATCCGGTGAAACATCCATCTGCAACCGGGACATCCAAGCACGCCCTTTCGATTCTCACGACTTGACTTTCGAATCAACCGCCGGATAGCCGCCCTCAGCCCCCGCCCCCTCAGCCCGGCGCATTCGCATCCCGCTGAAACCACAGCACCACCCGTCCGAACAACACATGGTCGCCCGCCCCCGTCACCGGCGACACCACCCGGAACCGGATCGTGTTCGCCGACGAAGCACTGATGTTCTGCGTCGCCACGATGTGCTGCACAAACAGCGTCCGCGCATTCCCGAAATACATCTCCCGTCCCACTTCGACCCCATTCACATCCACCGCCAAACCAATCTGCAACCCCTGCCCAGTCACCACCGCAGTGTGCAGTTGGTACTGCAGCAGCAGTTCGTTCCCCTCCGTCAGCACCACCCCCGCAGGCAGCAGCACAGAAAAGGAAACTTCAGTACGCTCCCCGGGCCCGGCAACAGGATCAAGACGGAAGGAAGCAGAGGAAAGGACGCGGTAGTCAGCAATGATGGCCATGGCTCGTGAACCTACGCTCGCCAATGCCTACAACGCCAGCAGAATCCGCTAATCCGTCACAACCGCCGCACCATCACCGTCGCTCCCTCCACCCGCAGCACCTCCACCCTCGCCCCGGCCTCCACCGCCGTCTCATCCGGCACAACCGCCCGCCATTCCTCCGCCCCGATCCGCACCCGGCCCGCTCCACCCCTGCCCTCGATCCCATCCACCACAGTCGCCGTCACCCCAATCATCGCCTCCGTCAGTACCGGCCGTCCGTCCGCATGCCGCCACAACCGCCGCGCCAAAGGCCGGATCATCCCCAGACAAGCCACCGACGCCACACAGAACACCCCCAGCTGCCCCTCGATCCCCAACCCAGCCTGCGCCGTCGCCAGCGCCGTCACCAGCGCCGCCACCCCGAAACTCGCCGCAAAAAACGAAACCGTCAGCATCTCCGCGATGAGCAGACAGATCCCCGCAATGGTCCAGAGGTGCCAAGGTTGCATAGTCATCAGAAGCTGAATTCAAGCGCCGCCCCGAACCATTCCGCAGGCGTCGCCTCCCTCCATCTACACCTCCACCAGCACTTTGCAATCGCACCCGCCCATCCTCAATCCTCACTCGGCCCACGCGCCTTGTCGTACGCCGCGATGATCGCCTGCACAATCCGGTGCCTCACCACATCCGCACCACCAAACCGGCAGAACGCAATCCCATCAGTCCCCGGCAGAATCCGCATCGCCTCCCGCAACCCAGACGTCTCCGGATCCTTCAAATCAATCTGCGAAGGATCACCCGTAATGATGCACTTCGAATACTCACCCAGCCGCGTCAGAAACATCAGCATCTGCGCCCGCGTCGTATTCTGCGCCTCATCCAGAATAATGAAACTCCGGCTCAGCGTCCGTCCCCTCATGTATGCCAGCGGCGCAATCTCAATCTGCCCCCGGTCAATCATCTTCTCAATCTCCTCAGGCTCCAGCATGTCGTACAGCGCGTCGTACAACGGCCTCAGATACGGCAGCACCTTCTCATTCAAATCCCCGGGCAGAAACCCTAGCGCCTCACCAGCCTCCACCGCCGGCCGCGACAGCACAATCCGCTGACAATCCCCAGCCTTGTACGCCGCCACCGCACACGCCACCGCCAGAAACGTCTTCCCCGTCCCCGCAGGCCCGATCCCGAACGTCACATCGTGTGACCGCACCGCCTGCAAATACGCCAGCTGCCCCCGCGTCCGTGCCACCACCGGCGGCTTCCGCGGCGACCCCGCCAGCTTGATCGACGCAAAATCCTCTATCTTCCCAGCCACCGCAGGCACCGCCGCCGTCACCACCCCCAACCCTTCCTGCTCCATCGCATAACGGAACATGTGCGTATTGATCTCCGTCCCCTTCCGCCGCGCCTTCTCCAGCTCCCCGAACACCCGCCTCACCCCAGCCACCCGATCTTCCTCACCCTGCAGCTTCACCCACCCGTCCCGCGTCGTGATCCGCACTCCCGACTCCTTCTCCAGCATCTTCAGCAGCGCCAGATCATGCGCGAACAGGCTCTGCAGAAAGTGTGGCGTTTCGTATTCGAGTGTTTCTGTATGCATGCAAACAGTTCAGGCACAGGTCCGCTGACTCACTTCCACCCGTACACCAGCGCCCAGTCAATGTCATCCTTTGTCTTCCCCGTGATCTTGAAAACCACCAGATACGTCCCCGTCTTCTTCGGATCCACATGCACCGCCGCAAAATCCGACCCGGACCGCTTCTCAGCACTCACCTTGTTCCCCTTCGCATCATAAACATCAATCTCCAGCTTCACCTCCGCCTCCGTCGACGTCCCCAGCCAGAACCACACCTGATTGCCTTTGAACAACTGATGCTTCACCAGCTTCTGCTCCCCGGCCTTCAGCGTCCCCTTCCAGTACTCCTGACGCAGCTTGAACCCGTCCTTCACCTGCTCCATCGCACCCTCCAGCGCCGCAGAATGCGCATCGTCCACCACCGCAAACGCCGGTGGCACCGCCAGAAAGAAACACACGCACGCCACCGCAGCAGCCCGCAAACTCTTCATCGTCATAATCCCGCAGGCACTCATGTTCAGCCTTTCGTTGTAATGGATTTCACCAGCGCCGCCGTGATACCGTGCATCTCCCGCACCGCCTTCTCACTCAGCGTGTCGTCCCCGCTCTGCATGATCTCACGCAACCGCGCCACCCCATCCGCAATCGCCTTCAGCTTCTCCGCATTCCGCGCCCGCGTCAGCATCTCCTCCAGCGCATCATTGAAATAATCCGCCAAGTCAGGCTGCAGCAGCAACTCCGCACGCTCGCCGGAATACGCCTTCATAATCACATCCGTCGCCACCTCCGTCCCCCGCAACCACCCACCCACCGACACACACTCCGCCAGCGCCCCGTCCCGCATCGATTCCATCTTCGCACGCACCGTCGCCTGCGTCGCATCCAGTTCGCTCCGCACCGCTTCCCACTTCGACCCCTTCGCCGCATCGTCAATCGCCTGACAATGCTTCAGCACATCCTCCCGCAACCCTAGCGCCGTCGCCAGCGCCAGCACTTCCCGGCCGATGTTCTCCACCGTCTTCCGGTCCTCCGCCTGCACCCCGATAAATCCGTCCGCCACCGTCGCCCCTAGCAGCAACGCCACATCCGTCCGCTCCGTAAACCCAGGCCGCCCCGCCACCGCCACCTGCGCCTTCCAGTCAGGATCACCCAGCTTGTCCAGCACCGCAAAAATCTCGCTCGGCACCGGCACAATCACCTCATCCACCACCTGCCCCGGAAACTGCGTCAGATCAAGCTCCCCGCCCCCCTTGTTCGGCGGCACCACCGGCGGATCATCCGCACGCAGCACCCCAGCACCAAACCCCACCGCCACCGCGGCCAGCAGAAATCTCACAGGAGTCATGACGAACACTGATGAACTCATCCTCCGTCCTTAAACCAGCCATCGCCAAATGCCAGCGGGAACCATGCCCTCATCCACCTCCTCCCTTCCCGCCCGCACTTGCGTCCCGCACCCCGCACCCCCGTCCCTGATACCCTCCCCTCAATCCCCTTTCCCACCATGCCCCGCCGCCTCCTCCGCAATCTCCTCGCCTTCCTACTCGCCTCCCTACTCGCCCTCTCCACCCCCGCCCCAGCCGCCGACTCCACCCTCTCCTTCCCCACCCAGAAACGCCCCGCCACACCCCACGGCCATCCCGTCGTCCTCTCCCCAACCTCATGGCAAACCTCAGAATCCGCCCTCATCCTCTGCGACTTCTGGGACTCCCACACCTCCGCACGCGCCGCCCACCGCGTCCAGCAACTCGCCCCGCGCGTCGCCGCCGTCATCGCCGCCGCCCGCCAATCAGGCGTCCTCATCATCCACGCCCCCTCCGACACCATGCCGTTCTACCAATCCCACCCGGCACGGCTCCGCACCCTCGCCACCCCCACCGCCCCCGACCTCCCCGCTGACTTGTCAGGTTGGCTCGATCGCCTCAATCCATCCGAAACCGCCGCCGGCGACCCCATCGACAGCTCCTCCGGCGGCAGCGACGATTCCCCCGAAGAAGCCCTCGCATGGCAGGCCGTCCTCCAACGCGAAGGCCGTCTCGCCTCCCGCTACCCATGGCAGCAGCAGCACCCGCTCGTCACCATCAACCCCGACACCGACTTCATCTCGGACCGCGGCACCGAAATCTGGAACATCCTCCGCGCCCGCAGCATCCGCCACGTCTTCATCGCCGGGGTCCATACCAACAAATGCATCTGCGGCCGCTCCTTCGGCATCCGGCAGCTCGTCCGCCACGGCATCGATACCGTCCTCCTCCGCGACCTAACAGACGCCCTCTACAACCCCGCAGACCCTCCCTTCGTCCCACACGTCCACGGCACCAGTCTCATGGTCGCCCACATCGAACGCCACCTCACCGGCACCGCCCTCAGCTCCGCCGTCTTCGGCGGCACCACCCCGCCGCTCCCCGAAGACTCCCGCATCCCCATCGCCGTCCTCACCGGCGAAAACGAATACCACACCGCCGAATCCCTCGCCGCATTCTTCGACAAAGACGGTGCCGAATTCCTCCCCTCATGGATCAGCGCCCCACCGGACGCCCCCGGCGATCTCCTCCAAACCGACGCACTCGACCACGCCCGTGTCATCCTCGTCTCCATGCGCCGCACCGCCCTCGCTCCTAACGCCATGGCCGCCCTCCGCCGCGCCATCTCCCGCGGCGCCGCCGTCGTCGGCATCCGCACCGCCAGCCACGCCTTCGCCCTCCGCCCCGGCACCCCCATCCCTCCTAACCACGAAACATGGCCCGACTGGGACGTCGCCATCCTCGGCGGCAACTATCAGAACCATCACGCCAATGACGCCAAAGTCACCGTCCACGCCCCGGACTCCGATCACCCTATCCTCGCCGGTCTGCCCCGCACGCCGTTCGCCTCCGGCGGCTCGCTCTATCTCAATTCCCCGCTCCAGCCGGGCACCCACATGCTCCTCACCGCGTCCGCCGCAGGCATCGCCAAACCCGAACCCGTCGCATGGACATTCCTGACACCCTCCGGCGCTCCCGTCTTCTACACTTCCCTCGGTCACACCGACGACTTCGCCAACCCACCCTTCCGCACGCTCCTCCGCAACGCGCTCCGCTGGGCCGCTACCCGCCAAACCACCCCCGCCCCCCGCTGACTCCTAACACCTCCCAATCCCGCTCAACCAGCCGTCCCCCCCAGCGCCGCCAGCACCGCACCAGCATCCGCAAGATCATCAAACAACCACGTCGGCCCGTGCGCCGCCAGTTCCTCCCTGCTGTACGTCCCCGTCGCCACCGCCAGCACCCGCGCCCCGCACGCCCTGGCACACGCAATGTCCCGCGGCGTATCCCCGATCACCACCACCGCCTCCGGTGCATAAAGCCGCCCGCTCCTCTCCGCCTCCCTCGCCATCGCCACCGGACCTAGCGCATTCCGGTCATGGTGATCATCTCCGAACGCCCCCGGCGTGAAGTACCCGTCAATCCCGAACCTCCGCAGCTTCATCCACGCCGCCGTCTGAATGTTCCCCGTCAGCAGGCTCATCAAACAGCAGCAGTTGTTCCATCCCTACCGTCTGCCCCGCACCCAGCCCCTCGAAAAGCGCAATCTCCCATCTCCACCACTTCCCTCATCACTCCCGCACCAGCAACTCCACTCCCCCGAACACCACATACCGCCGCGGCCCCGCCCCCACCAACTCAATCTCCAACGCATCACAAACCGCATCCGGCTCCGCCACCCCATCCGCCCATCCCCGCGACTCCCACTCCACCCGGTAACCATCCGTAAACTCCACCGGCACCAATCGCACCGCACGCACCTCCCGGCCCGCCGCCATCAGCACACACCTCAGTCCCTCCGGTTCCTCACCACCCTTCCCACGCCGCAGCACCACCCGCATCCCATCAATCTCCCCACACCTCAGCGATTCCTTCAGCCGCAGCGAAAACCGTCTCACCCCAGCCTCCACTCCCATCGCCCGACCCGCAATCTCCCAGTGCGCCCGCGCCCCTGACACTTTGCCCGCCCGCACCGCCGCCTCCGCTCCCGGCACCCGCCGCAGATAATCCTCTTCATCAAATGCCGTCTCCGGAATCTCCAGCAGATGCAGCCGTTCCCCCTCCCGCCTCAGATGCTCCAACCCCTCAGGCTCCCCATCCACCCGCACCACCTTCCGCCCTTCCGCCCACGCCACGCCACCAATCCCTCCCCACGGCCATCCATCCCGCGGCACCTCCGGCAACCTAACTACATCCAGTCTCTCCCCATTCCGCTTCGCCAGTTCCACCAGTCCACCACCCAGCACCCTTTCCACCTCCGACACCCGCACGCCTCCCTCGAAAAAAACACACACCTCCATCATCGCATCCTGCTCAAGCCGCCCGTTCCGCTCCCTCCGCTCCGGTCCAAACACACACGTCGCCGCCGCACGCACCCGCCCCGGCAACTCCGGCAGCACCACCCGCGCATTCTCCAGCGAAAACCGCCCCCTCCCCGACCGCACCAGCGGCATCCGCAACAGCATCCCCCCCGGCACTCCCGACCACACCGGTTCCCCCGCCACCATCCCGCCATCCACCGCCACCTCACCCCCACTCACCCCGCCAAACCCCACCGCCAGCATCCCCGGATCCCTCACCCCGCCTAACCAATCCCCAGCCACCGGCATCGTCACCCATCCAGGCTGAATCGGCACCCGCACCGTCCCGCTTCCGCCCGTCAGCCCATGCCTCATCGCCGCCCTCCCTAACGCCGCCGGCCAGCGCAGCAACGTGTCCTCCACCCCCAGCGCCCGACCCCGCCACTCCTCCACCTGACAATTCACCGACCCCGCCGCCACCACCGCCAGCACACTCCACACCACCGGCACCAATCCCGGCCGCAACACCGCCACCCGACACCACATCGCCGCCAGACACGCCGCCGCCACCATGTTCTGCGGCAGAAAATACCGCGCCGGACCCACACTCGCATACGCCGCCGATCCAGACGTCGCCGGCCGCGCCGCCAGCGTCACCACCGCCATCCCGCACGCCATCGCCCCTAACAACCACAGCGACTGCGGCCTCAACCCGCGCCGTCTCCCCACCACCCACACCCACACCCCCACCGCGGCCACCAACCCACCCACCACCAGCACCACTCCATCCTCACAAAACTCATACACCGGAGCCAGCACCGGATACAGCAGCTGCCGCCCCAGCACCCGCTCCACCAGCCGCGCCTTCCCCACCGCCACCCCTTCCCCACCACCACCCGCATCCCCATAAGGATCACCCGTCGCCGCCCGCACCACCACCACCCCGGCCATCACCGCCAGCACCAGCCAACCAGCCATCGCTCGACTACCGCCCCGCCTCATCCCCCGCACCGCCATCAGCACCGCCCCCCCTCCCGCCAGCAGCGCCGCCATCGGCGACGTCAGCACATGCACCACCACCCATCCTAACGACACCGCCCGCCACCCTCGCGAACCCTCACGCCCCACCCACCAGTCCCACACCAGAAACGCCGTCGCCGTCGCACTGAAAAATCCCACGTTGCTCGACTCCCCGAACGCCACCCACTCGCCGTCCACCTCCGGCACCACCAGCATCATCCCCATCGCCGCCGCCGCCGCCGCCAACTCCAGATTCCGCCGCAGACACCACCACACCGGCATCAGCACCACCACTATCCACGCCACACTCACCCCATGCTGCCACAGCGGCCCCGCCGCCGCCAGCCGCGTCCCCCCGAATAACCTCGTCAACCCATCAGCCACCGCGATCACCACCTGATTCCCCACCGTCAGATAATCCGGACGAATCGCCCCCAGCGCATGCCCCACCCCGCCGCTCCATTGCTCCGCCAGCCACCGCCCGCCCTCATGCAGATACGTCCCGCGCTCAAACGCCGCCCTCGAACGCATCGCCACCACCCCCGCAATCACCGCCAGCGCTAGCACATCCGGCACCCGCCGGAAGGCTCGGAATCGGGTCGCAGCGTCTCTCATAATCACTCCTCACGAGCAACCGCGCCACTCCGCCGAAGTCAAGCCCATTGCCCGCCTCCATCCCCTCAATCTCCACCCCGAACCCCGCGCCGCCGCACCAGCCAACGCACTCCCCCAGCCAGCAACAATCCCGCACCACACCCCAGCATCGCCTCACCCACCACATCCGGAATCCCCGTAAACCGCACCAACCCTCCCCCCACCGTCAGCACCAGCCCCATCCGCAGCGCCAACCGCAACGGCCACCTCTCCACCCCCCGATCCGGCACCGGACTCGCCGCCAGCACCAATCCAGCCCAGCCCGCCGCCACCGACACCAGCACCATCTCCATCACCAACCCCGAAAATCCCATCGCCCCAACCCTCCCCTCAGCCAGCGCTCCCGTCAGCGGCAATACCCCCTGCACCAGCACCACCAGACAAAAAAACATCGCCACCCCCGTCCGCACCAGCGTGATCCGCAACCACGACAACGCCGTCAGCACCGCCGCCAGCCCGCACGCCATCGCCAACCCCGCCACCAGCCCAGCCAGCGACTTCCCCAGCGGCCAACCCGCCGCCACCGACCTCAGCACCACCGCCGGCACCGCACTCACCGCCGTCACCCCGAGCATCCCGGCCGTCGCCAGCCACTTCCCCGTCACCATCCGCCACGCCCCCATGTTCGTCAGCAGCAGCATGTCCATCGTGTTCCCGTCACGCTCGTCCGCCAGCGCCCCCAGATTCCTCAACGGCAGCACCAGACTCAGCAGCACCAGCAGCAGAAACCAGAAGCCCCGCGCCACGCCCTCCGAATTCCGCGCATCCAGCTGGATCAGCCCGAACAACGTCAACCCAGCCTGCAGCACCAGAAACGGCACCACAAACGTCCGCGCCCGCAACCCCTGCCGCCACTCACGCACCGCCATCGCAGACCACCCATCAGGGTAATCCGCCAGCAGCGCCGTCGGCCCGCCCGCTCTCATCGCCGCACCTTCACACCAGCTTCTCCTTCAATGCCTTCGCCACCGCCCCAGTCCGCGTGTTCACCTCCAGCTTCGAATAAATACTCCGCAGCGCCGCATCCACCGTGTGGAAATTCATGTCCAGAACCGCCGCAATCTCCTTCTTCGTCAACCCGCTCACCATCCGCTCTAGCACCATCTTCTCCCGCTCATTCAAACCGTAATCCGTCTTCGCAGGAGCCATCCGGCTGAACATGTCCAGCACCCGACGCGCAATCGATGGCGTCATCGGCGCACCACCAGCCACCGCCTCCGCAATCGCCCCAGTAATCTCCTCCGACGTCGCCGTCTTCAGCAGATACCCCGACGCACCCGTGCAGATCGCCCGGAAAATCTTCTCCTCATCCTCAAAAGCCGTCAATATCACCGCCCGCGTGTCCGGGGCCGCCTCCCGCACCTTCGCCAGAAACTCAATCCCGTTCATCCCCGGCAACCCCACATCCAGCAGAATCACCGCCGGCTTCGGCTGCGTCGCCAATGACCGCAACGCATCCTCCCCAGTCGCAAAAATATGCGTGCACGCCAAACCCGGCGTCGAATTCAGCAGCCGCGAAACCGTGTTGCGGAACGGGGCGTAATCTTCAACGAGCCACACGGTAACCGGCGGAACTTCTGGGGCGCTTTTTTTCATCGGCAGGGGATTGGTAACAAACCTTAAACGGTTGATCCACCTGTAATTTTTCGCGGAGGTTTCCACGGAACTTCCAAGGTCAGCGTCGTCCCCGCTCCAGGACTGCTCTCCACCGTAAACTTGCCCCCCAGCGTCGTCGCCCGCTGCTTCATCCCCACCACCCCAGCCCCCGATCTCGGCGCCGCAGGGTCAAACCCCTTCCCGTTGTCCGTAATCACCATCCGGAACCACCGCTCATCCCCGCCAATCCGAATCCCCGCACGCGTCGCCCCACTGTGCCGGATAATGTTGTGCAGCGCCTCCTTGAACAGCATCAGCACCTGCCGCTTGTGCTCCAGCGGCAACTCCCGCCCCGCCGCCGCAGGCTCCGTCACAAACTCGTGCCCCACCCCAGCCAGCATCGTCGCCGCCGTCTCCTCCAACCGCTTCGCCAGATCCCCCACCGTCCGCGTCTCCGGCCGAATCAGCCACACAATGTCCCGCAAACTCTCCGTCACCTCGCGCGATATCCGGTGAATCTCCTGAAAATCCACCTGAGCCGCATCCCCATGCGCAGGGCTCCCGCTTCCCATCTGGCTGATCAGCGAAATCGTCCCCAGCCCGCTCCCGATCTCATCGTGAATGTCCCGCGCCAGCCGCTGCCGCAACCGCGCCAGATCCCGACGCCGCGTCCGCGCATTCCGCCACACAATGAACCCAGTCACCGCCACCCCAACCAGCGCAATCGCCAGCAGCGACCTCCCCAGCATCTTCAGCACCCGGTCCGATACCGCCCGCCTCTCCGTCACCAGTCCTCTCACCGTCGACTCCAATTCCCTCCGCCGATCCAGTCCCGTCACATACTCCGGCCACGTCATCACATTCCGCTGGCTCGTGAACCCGTCCGTCACAAACCGCGTCGACCAGATCCCGCTCTCCCGCGAATCCCCAGCCGTCACCACCGCCCCCGCCGCCATGTTCTGCTGCCCGCTGTAAACTTCCACCTCCGCCAGCGCGAACAC
>JAIXPK010000081.1 GCA_027486335.1 Verrucomicrobiaceae bacterium
CTCCCTCCACCCCTTTCCACGCATGAACGCCGAACGCTTCACCCACAAAACCACCGAGGCCATCCAGTCCGCCCAGTCCTTCGCCACCAAAATGGGCCACGCGGAACTCAAACCCGCTCACCTCGTCGCCGCCCTCATGGACCAGGAAGGCGGCATCGCCCGTCCCCTCCTCGAACAAACCCTCGGCACCGAACGCACCGAAGCCTTCGTCAAGGATCTCGCCGACTTCCTCACCCGCCAGCCTAGCGTCTCGGGAGCCACGGGCCTAGCCATGTCCAACGACCTCCGCATCCTCCTCGCGGAAGCCGAAGAACAGCAGAAAGCCCTCAAAGACGAATTCCTCAGCGTCGAACACCTCCTCCTCGGTCTCACCAGAAAACCCGGCGAACTCCAGTCCCTCATCAGGGAATTCAACATCGCCCACGCCCCGCTCCTCGAAGCCATCAAGTCCATCCGTGGTTCCCAGAAGGTCGCCGATCAGGACCCCGAAGGCAAATACCAGACGCTCGAAAAATACGGCACCGACCTAACCGCTCGTGCCCGCAAAGGCAAGATCGACCCCGTCATCGGCCGCGACGACGAAATCCGCCGCGTCATGCAGGTCCTCAGCCGCCGCAGCAAAAACAACCCGGTCCTCATCGGTGAACCAGGCGTCGGCAAAACCGCCATCGCCGAAGGCTTGGCAAGGCGGATCGTCGCCGGCGACGTCCCCGATTCCCTCAAAAACAAGCGCCTCATCAGCATGGACCTCGGCGGCATGATGGCCGGCGCCAAATTCCGCGGCGAATTCGAAGAACGCCTCAAAGCCTTCCTCAAGGAAGTCACTTCCAGCGAGGGCCAGATCATCCTCTTCATCGACGAACTCCATACCATCGTCGGGGCCGGCAAAGCCGAAGGTGCCATGGACGCCGGCAATCTCCTCAAACCCCAGCTCGCTCGCGGCGAACTCCGCTGCATCGGTGCCACCACCCTCGACGAGTACCGCAAGTACATCGAAAAAGACCCCGCCCTCGAACGCCGCTTCCAGCCCGTCATGGTCGGCGAACCTTCCGTCGAAGACACCATCGCCATCCTCCGCGGCCTCAAAGAACGCTACGAGGTCCACCACGGGGTCCGCATCCAGGACAACGCCATCATCGCCGCCGCCACCCTCAGCGACCGCTACATCTCCGACCGCTTCCTCCCTGACAAAGCCATCGACCTCGTCGACGAAGCCGCCAGCCGCATCAAAATCGAACTCGATTCCATGCCCACGGAAATCGACGTCATCGAACGCGCCATCATGCAGGCAGAAATGGAACGCCTCGTCCTCAAGAAAGAATCCGACGCCGCCTCCAAAGACCGCGTCACCCGTCTCGATCGCGAAATCGCCGACCTCAAAGAAAAATCCGGTGCCCTCAAATCCCAGTGGCTCACCGAAAAAGAAGCCGTCCAGGCAGGCCGCAAAATCAAAGAGGAAATCGACCGCCTCCGCACCGAACTCGAACAAGCCCAGCGCACCGGCGACTTCGCCCGCGCCGGCGAAATCCAGTACGGCCTCATCCCTAACCTCGAAACCCAGCTCGCCGCCGCCGCCGCCAACCCGCCCGCCAAAGCCACTCTCCTCCGCGAGGAAGTCACCGACGAAGACATCGCCCGCGTCGTCGCCGCATGGACCGGCATCCCCGTCTCCCGTCTCAAGGAAGGCGAACGCGCCAAACTCGTCCACATGGAAGAACGTCTCCGCGCCCGCGTCATCGGCCAGTCCTCCGCCATCACCGCCGTCTCCAACGCCGTCCGCCGCGCCCGCGCCGGCCTCCAGGACGAAAACCGCCCTATCGGCTCGTTCCTCTTCCTCGGCCCCACCGGCGTCGGCAAAACCGAACTCTCCAAGGCTCTAGCTGAATTCCTCTTCGACGACGAAAACGCCATGACCCGCATCGACATGAGCGAGTACATGGAAAAACACGCCGTCAGCCGTCTCATCGGAGCCCCTCCTGGCTACGTCGGCTACGATGAAGGCGGCCAACTCACCGAAGCCGTCCGCCGCCGCCCCTACAGCGTCGTCCTCTTCGACGAAGTCGAAAAGGCCCACCCCGATGTCTTCAATGTCCTCCTCCAGGTCCTCGACGACGGCCGCATCACCGACGGTCAGGGCCGCACCGTCGACTTCAAAAACACCGTCCTCATCATGACCAGCAACATCGGCAGCCAGTTCATCATGGACGTCGATAACAAGGAACAGCGCGAAGCCCGCGTCACCGAAGCCCTCCGCAATCACTTCCGCCCCGAATTCCTCAACCGCATCGACGAAACCATCATCTTCGACCGCCTCAGCGACAGCGACCTCGCCAGCATCGTCAGAATCCAGCTCCAGCGCGTCGTCACTCGTCTCGCCAAACAGAATCTCCACCTCGACCTCGCCCCCGACGCCCTCCAGTTCATCGCCGATCAGGGCTACGACCCAGTCTACGGCGCCCGCCCCCTCAAACGCGCCATCCAGAAACACCTCCTCGACCCACTCAGCCTCGAAATGCTAGACGGAAAATTCACCGACGGCGACCACATCTCCGCCCAACTCAAAGACGCCAAAGTCACCTTCTCCAAAACCTGACACATCCCCTCCGACCCAGCGCGCCGCAGGCTCTCGACTGCTGGGAGAATGACAACTCTCTCTGCGCACGGAGTACGCCTACCCGCCCTCTCCGAACACGCCCCCTGGGAGCGCCGAGCCCCAGCTCGGCCGCCCTCAGAAGATGCCCTCCGAACCAGCCAGCCGAAGGCTCTGGACTGCTGGGAGAATCACAGCTCTCCCTGCGTGCGGAGCACGCCTACCCGCCCTCTCCGAACACGCCCCCCTGGGAGCGCTGAGCCCCAGCTCGGCCGCCCTCAGAAGATGCCCTCCAAACCAGCGCGCCGCAGGCTCTGGACTGCTGTCAGGATTACCGCTCTCCCTGCGCACGAAGCACGCCTACCCGCCCTCCCCACAAGCCTCTCGGCACAAGCCAGCCTCAACGAGGCGCAATATGATAGACCGGGGCAATGGCCCGGGTGGCATTCCAAAAGCGGTGATTCAATCCTCGCATCTCATGCCGCCCCTCGCCGGGGCGTAGATTGCCTTCCCGCGGATGCCATTGGGCAGCCGCCGGATGAATTGCCCGTCCTCGGCGGTGCTCATCGCCTTCCACGCCGTCCGATCCAACACTCCGAAGCGGATCATCACCTTCTCCCGGAGATCGTCCGTCAGACGATCAGACGACTTGCATTGTTTAATGGGCGGGCGGGAAGCTCACGGAATCGGCTCTGCGAGAAACCCCTTTAGTTCGCGTTCTCGCTCACGCGGTAAAAGACCCTTGGCCCGGTCACTGTCGTCAGCGTATCCACGTAGGTGGTCTCGGTTCCCCCGGCTGGCAGAGAGTTGGTCAGTTCGACCCAGCCACCAGGTTGCCCGCTTGGCAACATCGCAGTGGAGGCCTCGACCGTGTAAGTCCGGCCGACGCGCGAATTGAAGGTCAATTCCACCGACGGCGTCGCCCCTGCGAGATAGCGGATGCTGGTAATCTGAAAGATAACCGGCGGTTGACTGATGCTCGCAACACGGAAACCCCAATAGAGGGAATCGAGCGTCGGGCCGCCGCCGCCGCGGGACGAGGAGTCCAGGCCCTCCTTGGGGCCGCCCGAGTAGCCACCGCGGGCCACGCGACTTTCGTACCCTAAATCATTTATCCCATCAAATGCACTCTCCTGCCATTCGCTCACATTCCCGCTCTGCCCCATCGTCCCATACGCACTCAGCCCTCCCGCCAGATTCACATCTGCGGGTTGGTTTTGGCCATTGTAAACTGCCGTCCCTGGTGCGGTCGCGCTCGCCACCGCTGTCGGGATGCTATTGCTCCCCGTCGCGTAGTCCCAATAGTTCGCCGTCACCCCGTCATTCTTGTGAAATGCCGCCTTATACCACTCATCCTCGCTCGGCAGAAAGTAATACGCGTCCTTGTGCCGATACAGGTTCTCCCCGCCAAGCTGCCATGCGTCCACGCTCGCCCACGGCGTCAGCGTCGTCAGCTCAATGTCGAGCTGATACGCCGCATGGTGCCCGGTGCTCGTGTTCAGCCAGTTCACAAACGCCGCCGCCTCAAACCACGTTATAAACCTCGCCGGTTGGCTCCCCGTCATCGCTCCCGCCGCCACACCCGACAGCCCGCTCGCCCTCGCCTTCCCGATCGCATCCTGCGAAATCTCATACGTGCCCATTCGGAACTCATAAGCCACCCCGCCGTAGACCGTGGAGGAGATGCCTCCGCCCGCACCAGCGTCATCCGCGTTGCCGGCATTGCCGATCGGCACGAAGTCGATGGTGAAGGTATTGTCCCCGGTGCCGAAAGTGTCGGTAAGGATGGCGTCGTAAGTGTACAAGGTGTTCGCCGCACTGGGGCCGCCGGGGTTGATGACCACGACGCTGGCGGAGCCGACGGTGCCTGGCGGAGTGACGGCGGTGAGGGTGGTGTCATTGACAACGCTCACGCTGGCAGCGAGGTTGCCGCCGATGGTCACGCCGGTGGCTCCGGTGAAGTTCATGCCGGTGATCATCACGCTGATGCCGCCTGCGGTGTTGCCGCTCGCGGGATTGATGGCGCTCACGGTGGCGGGGCCGTTGGGATCGAAGTAAGTGAACAAGGTGTTCGCCGCGCTGGGGCCGCCGGGGGTGGTGACCACGACGCTGGCGGAGCCGACGGTGCCTGGCGGAGTGATGGCGGTGATGGTAGTGGCGTTGACAACACTCACACCCGTGGCTGCGTTGCCGCCGATGGTCACGCCGGTGGCTCCGGTGATGAAGTTGATGCCGGTGATCGTCACGCTGGTGCCGCCTGCCATCCTGCCGCTCGCGGGATTGATGGCGCTGACGGCGGGGGGGGCGTTGGGATCGAAGTAAGCGAACAAGGGGTTCGCCGCAATGCCGCCGTAGGGCGTGGTGACCACGACGCTGGCGGAGCCAACGGTGCCTGGCGGAGTGATGGCGGTGAGGGTAGTGGCGTTGACAACACTCACACCCGTGGCTGCGTTGCCGCCGATGGTCACGCCGGTGACTCCGGTGAAGTTGCTGCCGGTGATCGTCACGCTGGTGCCGCCTGCCACACTGCCGCTCGCGGGATTGATGGCGCTCACCTTCGGAGGCCGCCACCCACTCGCGACACTCGCGACACGAAAACCAATTGTGGAGCTGACCGTCGGGTCGGTGCTGCAACCGCCACACGACGACGACAACAAGACGTTGAAGTCGAAGTTCCAGTTCCCGCCGCGCATCCCGCGTGCCGACGATGGACTGTTGTTCACCAGGTCAGATTCCGTTTCTAAAAATTTCCAGATATTCCCACCCAGTCCCATCACGCCAAAGGGACTTAACCCGCCTGCCCGTGTGATATCGGCAGGACCTTGTTGGAATGCCTGGTTGTACACTGCTGTACCAGCAGCAGTACCGCTGGCGACGGGCATCGGTTGGATGTTGCTGCCCGTGGGATAATCATAGTAAGTGCTGGTGTTGGGATCGTAGTACGCCGCCTTGTACCACTCATCGAAGCTCGGCAGGACGTATTGCGCTAGGCTATTGCGAAACAAGTTGTTCGCGTCGTAGCCCACGTCGCCAGGGGCCCAGAGCGCGATATTGTCGTTCACACCGTTCGTGGTGAACTTGTAGGCCGCTTGAAATCCCTGGCTCGTATTTAGCCAATTCACGAACCGCGCGGCTTCGTTCCAACTCACTCCCGTGGCGGGACGGTTCGCGCCGTTGCCGCCGAAGGAAGTCATGTCTTGCATCGTGATACCTAGGTTGCCACCGCCATTCACAATTGACGCATTCGCTTTGGTGATCATGCCACGGCTGACATCGTACATGCCCATTTGGTAGTTGTAGCCAACCGCACCGGCAGGGTTGGGACTGCCCGTCGTGTCAGCCGCGTTACCGGGCGAGCCGATGGGAACGAAGTCGATGGTGAAGGTATTGGCCCCGGTGCCGAAGGTGTCGGCACGGTAGTAAGTGTACAAGGTGTTCGCCGCGCTGGGGCCGCCGGGGTTGATGACCACGACGCTGGCGGAGCCGACGGTGCCTGCCGGAGTGACGGCGGTGAGGGTGGTGCCATTGACAACATTCACACCCGTGGCTGCGTTGCCGCCGATGGTCACGGCGGTGGCTCCGGTGAAGTTCATGCCGGTGATCGTCACGCTGGTGCCGCCTGCCTTGCTGCCGCCCGGGGGATTGATGGCGCTCACGGTGGCGGGGGCGTTGGGATCGAAGTAAGTGAACAAGGTGTTCGCCGCACTGCCGCCGGGGGTGGTGACCACGACGCTGGCGGAGCCGACGGTGCCTCGCGGAGTGATCGCGGTGAGGGTAGTGGCGTTGACAACACTCACACCCGTGGCTGCGTTGCCGCCGATGGTCACGGCGGTGGCTCCGGTGAAGTTGCCGCCGGTGATCGTCACGCTGGTGCCGCCTGCAATGCTGCCGCTCGCGGGATTGATGGCGCTCACGGCGGGGGGCCGCACCTCACTGGTCGCGACAATCGCGACACGAAAACCAGTGTAGCCTTGACCGGCCCACGGGCTGTCGAGGCTCCGGCCCGACGACGACAACGACACGCCGCCGGGGGTCGACCAGCCGCCGCCGCGGCTCCCGCGAAACGACGATGGATCGTCGTTCGCTAAGTCCCATTCCGTTTCCTCCCACTCCGAAACATTGCCCGCCAGGCCCATGACACCAAAGCGGCTTAAGCCGCCTGCCAGGGTAATATCTGCGGGACCTCCAAAACCAGGTGATTGATTGTAAACCGCCGTGTTCGCCGCTGTCCCGCTAACGACCGCCGTGGGAGCCGTATTGAGGCCGTTGGGGAAATCGGAATAGGTGTTCGTGGTGGGATTGAAATACGCCGCCTTGTACCACTCGTCGGCGCTCGGCAATACATAGGTGGCCCGCTTGCTGCGAAACGGATTCGCCGCGTTGTAATCGAGCGTGTCGGCAGGCGTCCAGAGGGCGATATTGTCATTCACTCCCCCCGTGGTGAACTTGTAGGCCGGAAACCCGCCGGTACTGGTGTTCAACCAATTCACGAACCGTGCCGCTTCGTTCCACGAAACGTTGGTGGCCGGCTGGTTCGGGCCACGCGTGTCCTTGGAGATCGTCAGACCTTGGGAAGCATTGAACTTGTTGATCATGGCATCCGAGACTTCGTACTTGCCCATTTGGTAGTTGTAGCCAACCGCACCGGCAGGGTTGGGACTGCCCGTCGTGTCAGCCGCGTTACCGGGCGAACCGATGGGCACGAAGTCGATGGTGAAGGCATTGGCCCCGGTGCCGAAAGTGTCGGCACGGGTGGCAGGGACGGTGAACGCCAGGAGTCCGGCCAGCGTGATGCCCAGTTTGCAGGAGACCATTTTGTTCAGGATCTTGTTCATGGATTCTTTCATCGTGGTTGCGGGTAAAGTGGTTGTCCGGGCCCGTTTCCCGCAGGGTCTGAGGCCTGGATGGCCGGGGGGGCCGGTGACACATGCGCCGTCTGTCCCGGGAAACGATAAAACATTTTGCACTTTCTTTGCCACACCCGTTCTTCAGGGCCTATGCCGCCCAACCGGATCCTCAAAAAGACCGGTTTTGCTCGCCATTTCCGGCCCGGATCGCATAATCGACGGCATGAGCGATGTCACACGCCTCCTCAGTAACCTAGCCGCCGGAGACGCGGACTCGTTGAACCGGCTCTACGAGCAGGTCTATGCGGAATTACGGGCCATCGCGCTTCAGAAAATGGCTTCCGAGCGCCCCGGGCATACGCTGCAACCGACCGCGCTGGTCCATGAAGCTTTCCTTCGGTTGGGAGGCGGGGACCAACTCAAGTTTGACAACCGGGCTCATTTTTTTGCCGCTGCCGCCGAAGCGATGCGACGGATCCTCGTGGAGAGCGCCCGCCGCCATGGCCGTCTCAAACGCGGCGGCGACCAGGAACGCGTGGAGTGGTGCGAGGACCTCGTCGCCGCGCCGGTCGATAGTGAAAAACTCCTGCTGGTGGACGAGGCGCTCGATATCCTCGCCCGCGAGGACCCCATGCAGGCGGAGGTGGCGAAGATGCGTTATTTCGTCGGGCTCAAGCACCAGGAGATCGCCGATGCGCTGGGGGTCAGTGAATCGACCATTCGCAATCACTGGGCCGTGGCCAAAGTCCGGCTGTTCGAGCTGATGAGCCCGCAATCCGCCCCGTCGCGTGCGCCTTCCGGGGAAACGCCATGAGAACTGGAATGGAACCGAGGGCCGGAAAGGCAGAGAGCGGGAGTTTGGCTGTCCATGGTTTCTTTTGAACCGGAATTATCGTTTTCGGGCAGCGGCGGCGCATGTAGTTCCAACCAGACCAATTGTGAAAGACCTCAACGCAATTTATTGTGCCGCCCGGGAACTCCCCGGGGAAGACCGGCCCGCTTACCTGAACAAGGCCTGTGGGGGCGACCCTCTAATGCAGGCGCGCGTCATGAAAATGCTGTCCCTCGCCAACGAAGCGGAGGACTTCTTTGAGAGTACGGTGCGCGATCCCTCATCGAAAGGTTGGGAACCGGGGCGCGGCCCTGCCAATATCGATGGACCCGATGCGCACGACGGCACGGACGAAGTCGTGGGCCAGATGATCGGACGCTACAAAATTCTGGAGCGTCTCGGCGAAGGGGGCTGCGGCGTGGTCTATGTCGCCGAGCAAACTGAACCGGTGCGTCGGCGCGTAGCGCTGAAAGTCATCAAGCTGGGGATGGACACGAAGGCGGTGGTGGCACGGTTCGAGGCCGAGCGGCAGGCGCTGGCGATGATGGATCATCCCAACATCGCGAAGGTGCTGGACGGCGGGACCACCGATCACGGCCGTCCTTACTTCGTCATGGAGCTGGTGCGCGGCATCCGCATCACCGACTACTGCGACCAGGCCAATCTTCCCCCCAGAGACCGGCTGGATTTGTTCATCAAGGTTTGTCAGGCCATCCAGCACGCGCATCAGAAAGGAATCATCCACCGCGACATCAAGCCCTCCAACATCCTCGTGACGCTGAACGATGGTGTGCCCGTCCCCAAGGTGATTGATTTCGGCATCGCCAAGGCGACCGAGGGCCGCCTGACCGATGCGACGATTTACACGCAGTTGCATCAGTTCATCGGCACTCCGGCCTACATGAGCCCGGAGCAGGCGGAGATGAGCAGCCTGGACATCGATACCCGCAGTGACATCTACAGCCTCGGGGTGCTCCTCTACGAACTGCTGGCCGGCAGCCCTCCGTTTGACGGGAAGGAACTGATGTCGCTGGGTCTCGACGCGATGCGGAGGACGATCCGGGAGAAAGAGCCGGTCCCGCCGAGCCTTCGGGTGTCGACCTTGCGGGGTGACAATCTCTCCACCACCGCTAAACGACGGGCGATCGAAGCACCCAGGTTGATCCATCTGCTCAAGGGCGACCTCGACTGGATCGTCATGAAGTGCCTGGAGAAGGATCGTGGACACCGATACGAAACTGCCAACGGACTTGCCGCCGACCTGAAACGTTACATGGCGAACGAAGCCGTCGAAGCGAGGCCTCCGTCGGCGACGTATCGGCTGAAAAAGTTTGTCCTCCGCCACCCGCTCCAGTTAGCGCTCGCGGGGACCGTCGCCTTGCTGCTGCTGGTCGTCGGGGCGGTTGCATGGTGGCGGAATGAGCAGGCCACCGCGCAGCGGGAGGCAAATCTCCAACAACAAATCGAGGACGAGCGGCGCCAGGCCGCCGACAACGACCGACTCGCGCGTAACAGCGAGGCCGTGGCCGCGCTTCTGAACCAGTGCGGAGATGCTCTTAAGGCAGGTGACAGGGCGAGGGCGAACCTCGCCATGGAAGCAGCCAGGAAACGCTCCGCCGAGGGCGGGGCCGACCAGCAGACAGATCGAATCAGCCGGCTCGTGGCGGACCTGGATCTGGTGGCAGCACTGGACGCCGTCGATCAGTTCCGCTGGACCTACGTTGACAACCACTATCCGGATCCAGCAGTCACCGCGACACGGTCCCGGAAAGCTTTGGAGCAGTTTGGAATCAATCCGGACGCCGTGTCGGTGGACGAAGCCGCAGCGCGGGTGTCGAAGTCGATGGCCCGCGAACGAATCGTGCCGGCTCTGGACCGGCTGCTGCAACATCAGAAAAACGCCGTCGTGCGGGCCCTGCTGGGCCGGGTGGATGCCGATCCATACCGGGATGCCGTCCGGGATGCAGTCCTCGCCGGGGACGAGGGCGGAATCAGGGACCTTGCGGCACAGGACGACGCGTTATTGCAACCACCGGGGTTTGCCGTTTTTATGGGCGAGACCAAGGTCATCGACGTAGAGCGCCGGCAGGAACTGTTGCGGGCGGCGTTGAGTCGGCGGACGACCGACGTGGATCTGCTGATGACGCTGGCGTTTACGTCCGCCTACCCGGCCTATCACCCGAAGAGATTGGCCGATCAGATGCGCTGGCTGCAGGCGGCCCTTGCTGCCGCACCCGGCAACGTGTCCGCCCACATCGATTTGGGCGCCACCCTGGCGGTCAATAACAATCCGGACGAGGCGATCACCTACCTTAAGAAAGCGATCGAACTCGATCCCGGGCTCGCCGGTTCACACACCAACATGGGAAACGTTCTCCATGCAAGGGGCCGGTTGAAGGAGGCCGCAGAATCATTCCAAAGAGCAATCGATATCGATCCATATTACGTTAGAGGCCACGTGAACCTCGCTTACACTTTGCTGGTTTCGGGCCGGCGGAAGGAGGGTCTCGAGTGCGCCCGGAAAGCCGTCGAAATCGCCCCGGACTCCGCCATGGCGCATTCCTGTCTCGGCGCGGCGCTGCAGGGCATGGGCCGCCTGGACGAGGCGGTCGCCTGCCAGCGAAAGGCGATCGAACTTGACCCGAACTTTTCCAATGCCCACGCCGCCCTCGGCAGCGCACTGCAGCGCATGGGGCGTTTTGATGAGGCCATCGCCAGCCAGAGAAAGACAATCGAAGTCGATCCGGCGTTTCCCAACGCCAGGGCCGACCTCGATAGGACGCTGCGGACCATGGAACAATTGGACGGGGACGTCGCACGTTTTCGCAAGGCCCTTGAGGAACGCCAGCCGCACGAGCCCGAACCGTACATGAAACTCGGCATCCTCCTCTGCGAGGCCAGGCGGGACTACGACGGAGCCATCCCCTGCTTCCAGAAGGCCCTCGAACTCGACCCGAAGTCCGCCCGCGCCCACACATGGCTTGGCGCTGCGCTGCATGGACTGGGCCGCTACAGCGAGGCCATCGCCAGCTGCCGAAAGGCCATCACCCTCGACCCGAAATATACCGAAGCGCACGTGAAGCTCGCGCTTCTCTCAGGTCTGGCCGCTGCCGAAAAGGCTGCGCCTCCCGATCTCGAGGAGCGAATCCGCTTGCGCAAGCAGGCACTCGACTCGCTACGTGAAGCGCAGACTTTGCTAGCTGAACAACTGAACTCCGGCGAACCTGCCCCGGCGCAGCGCACACTGCGCGAATTGCAGTACGACACCGGCCTGGCCGGCATCCGTGACGCAGCGGCTCTGGCCAAACTCCCGGCAGACGAAAGAAAGGCGTTCGACCAGGTGTGGACCGACCTGTCACTCCTCCTGAAGAAAGCCGAGTCACTTCAGCCAGGAACAGGCCAGCCCGTCGCCAAAGAGACGTTCGAGCCCCTTGGCGCCGCTTCCCCAAAGGTACAGACCACCCTTGTGCCTGGCGATTCCACATGGCGCTGGCTGCACCCGGTCGATGGGGTGGACCCGGCGGAAGCCGACGCCGACTTCCACACCACATTCTTCACCGCCGGCTACGACGATTCCGGATGGAAGACCGACAAGGACAGCACCAATCCCAACGGCGGCTTCGGCTACGGTCGCGACTTCGCCGGCGTGGACATCGGAATGCCGGAAGACGAAACCCACCGCCACACCGCCTGGTTTCGCCATCGTTTCACCACAGACAAAGCCCACGCCAGCCTCGAACTCCGCTGCCAGCGCGACGACGCCCTCATCGTCTATCTCGACGGCAAAGAAGTCCTCCGCGACAACCTCCCGCAAGGTCCGGACGCCTATCTGCTCTCCGCCACAACCCCGCAGAAACCAGACAACGACGGCGTCGTCCACCGCTTCCAGATCCCCGGCACCCTCGAGCCCGGAGAACACATTCTCGCCATCTCCGTCCACAATACCGAACTCCCCAGCTCCGACCTTCGCCTCGGCGGCATCACCCTCGTCGAGACCGGAGCGGAAGCGAAACCGCCGCAGGACGGTGGAAACCAAGCGCCGGCTCCCACCGCAGCCGGGGACGATCTCAAATCCTTGGAGGAAGCCCTCGAAACCGTGCGCTCAGCCAAAGGTCCGGAAGCGCCGGAAACCATCGCCGCGATGACCGCGCTCGCCGCGGCCTATGGCGCGGACGGCAGCGGACGCAAAGCCATCAAGCACGGAGAAGCAGCCCTCGCCCTCGCCCGCCGCGTCCTGCCCGCCGGAGACCCGAGCACCATCAAGGCGATGAAAGTCCTCATCCCGCTCTACCGCTCCGTGGACCTCGAAGCTGATGCCGCGAAGCTCGAAGAAGAGCTGAAGGCCCTCCCGGCCCTTGATTCCGCACCCGCGCAGAAGTGAGCGCAGCGAATGCTCGACATCACCGGATCGCCACCCCCCAAACCCCACAACCGCACAGCACGACCGACCCCGAAAAACCAACTCAGACCATCCATTCGCACATCGCTCGAATGCCCTGCATTCAATTCACTCCGATGGGGTCATTTGAACAATGAGTTCCTCAATAGGAAGCCCAACCACACACTCCATACCTCCAAAATCCCCCCCTCCGGTCACAAATACCGAGACCCGGCTATTAGAAAATCTCCAGACGACCCGATACCTTCTGCCCTCATACCAGGACCACGCCGACGTTTCATACTCTGCCCCTTCCTGAATTTGTTTCCAGCGTCGGCGACTCACCTTGATAGTGCTGTCGGCATCGTCGTTACCCCACAACGCTTTCACTTCAACGCAGGCTCTGGTTTTCGTTGGTTCCTTTTTCATATCCGGGACGCTGTTCACTGAACTTGATTTCGAGCATTCGTCGAGTCGCTTGATCCAGAGCCGAACCGCAGAGCTCAACCGCCCCGCGCTCCGACATCGACCGAAGCGACTTGTCCGGCTGCTGGAAGGACTACCGCTTCGATTTCGGCTTCCGCCCATTCTCGACGACCAGAGCCCCGACAAAACCTTCCGGCAAGGGAACCTCGTGGATTTCCCAACATACGGCCTCGACATCTGCCCCAGGCAACCGCAGCAACTCCGCAGGCATCCCCGGAGCAAACGTGAACTCAATGTCCGAAATCTCATCGGTCAATCCTTCGCCAGTCGCCTTCAGATACGCTTCCTTGCGGGTCCAACCTGCGAAAAATGCCAGCTCCTGCTGCTCCGGCGGCAAAGCGAGCACCCCGCCCAACTCGCTGGCCGAAAAAACCCGCTCGGCAATCAACGGCCAATCCACCGTCCGCCCTGTCCATTCGACATCGATTCCCACTTCCCGTCCTTTGGCCAGCGCAATCGCCACCAGTGAGTTGGAATGAGCAAGATTGAATCGAATATCACCCACGGCGGAACCGCTGATCAACCGCGGCTTGCCGCGCGCTTCATACCCAATCGCAACCTCCGTCGGATCAACTCTCAAGGATCTTCCCAGAAGAAGTCGCAGCAACGCCCGCCCGAAAACAAACTCATTCCGCGCTTCCATCCCCATAAAACGCTCGGCCCGCAATCGCTCTCGTCCGTCAAGCAACCGGGCATAGGCCGACATCTCCGCCGAATCGCCAGGCACCGTAGCAAGCCAAACCTGGACATCCTCGTTTCCCGGTGCCACCGGTTTTGGATTCCAGGTGGCGATGTCCTTCCACTCATGACATGTGATTCGCATGACGATTCTACGGGGGATGCGCGCTCTCGCGTCCTTTCCCGGCGTCTATCCGGCATTGGATAGTACCACCTCAATTGACTTGACGAGTGATTCAATGTTTGTGGCTTCTAACATTGTTTCGTGCGTGCCGGATACATGGTGGATGCTGACACCGCCATGAGCCATCTGTCTCCAGAAGGCATAAGGGCTTTTCGTCGATGTTTTGGCCGCGAAGAAATCGACGTGGCCGGAATAGACCTTCGGTCGGTAGAGTGCCGACGCCACTTCGTAGTAGTCCGGCTGGTCCTCTTGCTGAATATCCCGGTTGGATTCCGTGGGCAATTGCGTTCGTAAACGTTTGCGCAAAACAAAATAACTTAACGCGTTCCAACGACCGAGGAAATATTGGCCGCGCTCGGCCAGCGGCAATTCGCGCCAATGCCTAAGGTGGACTCCGAACCTCTTACGAAGATGGGGGAGCAGCATCCAGAGATAGTGTTTCAGTGAGACATGAGAGGTCGCCTGGGTGTCTAACAATCCGAGAAAAGCTACGGTTCCGCCCTCGCTGCTCAATTCCTGAGCCACGGCGTAAGCGATCCAGCCGCCGAGAGAAAAGCCCGCAAGGTGATACGGACCTTCCGGTTGCAGGGAACGGATTTCCCGGGCGTAATGCCGTGCCATTTCCTCCACGCTGGTGTGGCGAGGTGCACGCCCATCCAGACCCACCGCCTGCACCCCGTAGATCGGACGATCATTTTTCATCGTCCGGGCCAAATCCAGGAAGACGTAAACATCCCCGCCCCGGCCATGAATCAGAAACAGCGGCGGTTTCGAACCCGACGGCTGCAATGGCACCAGTGAACTCCACGCCGGTGCCCAATTGTCATCAGTGAGCCGACGGGCAAAAGAAGCAATCGTCGGCGATTGGAACAATGTCGCTATCGGAATCTTCCGATCCAGAAGCTTCTCAATCTCCGAAGCCAATCTGGCAGCTTGAAGCGAATGTCCGCCGAGGTCGAAGAAATTGTCATTGCGACCGATGCCTGATCTTTGAAAGAGCCGTTCCCAGATTCGAATCAGTTCATGTTCGAGAAGGCTTCTTGCTTGATCCGATGGTTGGGCATCTTTGGAGGGATTCTGATCGGGTGCTGGCAATTTGCTGCGATCCACTTTGCCATTGGGCGTCAGGGGTAACTGGTCCAGCCATACAAAGGCACTAGGCAGCATGTATTCCGGCAGCGTGGAACAAAGCCGCGCCCGCAGGCTGGCCGGGTCAGCCTGCGGTGACGCCATACCCACCAAATAGGCGAACAATTGTTTGTCCCCGGATTTTGCTTCGTTCACAACCACCACCGCGTCAGAGACCCCAGGGCAACAACGAAGCGCGTGCTCAATCTCCCCCAATTCAATCCTATATCCGCGGATCTTTACCTGATGATCGAAACGTCCCAGGAATTCGATGGTCCCATCGGGCCGCCAGCGTGCGAGATCCCCGGTTTTATAAAGGCGCGCCTGGGGATCCCTGCTGAAAGGATCGGCGACAAACTTTTCTTGTGTAAGCTCAGGCGCGTTCAGGTAGCCGCGCGCCAGACCATCCCCGCCCGCGTGAAGTTCACCCGCCACTCCCGGCGGCACCGGCTCGCCTTGCTTGTCCAGGATGTAAACAGTCGTCCCTGCAATCGGACGGCCAATGGGCACTGAAGCGCCGACTTGCGACGCCTCGTCGAGCACGCCACAACAGGTGAAGGTGGTGTTTTCAGTCGGGCCATAGCCATTGATGAGCCGGCCGTGTCCCGGCATCTCCAGATAGTCGCGCACCCTGGCGGGCGACAACACATCACCACCGGCCAGCAATTGCCGCACTCCCGCAAGGGCCGATGGTTGTAGTTCCACCATTTGGTGAAACAAAGCCGCTGTCAGCCAAAGCGTGGTTACCCCGTGCCCCGTGATGGCACTTCCAAGCTCGGCGAGGTCGAATGACTCGCTTGGGGGCAAAACCAATTTCGCTCCATTGAGCAGACTGCCCCAGATTTCGAATGTCGAGGCATCGAACGAAATCGGCGCGAATTGCAGCAGCACGTCAGCGGGTCCCAATTCGACATAATCAGCATCGACCACCAGACGGACAATCCCTCGGTGCGGCACCATCACGCCTTTGGGCTTGCCGGTGGTACCCGAAGTAAACATCACGTAGGCCAGATCCCCGGGTTTGTTGGTGGATGGCAAGTCTGATGAATCCGATCCTTCCAGACTTTCCAATAGATCTTCCAGTCCCAGGACTTGTCCGCCCAGCGAGGATTCTCCCGCCAAAGAAAAAATATGATCCCGCCACTGACGCTGGCAGAGAACCAAGGGGGCGTTAACATCGTGCAATAGCACGCGGAGCCGCTCAAAAGGCAGTTTCGGATCCAGTGGCACATACGCGCCACCCGCCTTCAGGATCCCGAGCAAGGCGACGATCATTTCCACCGAACGTTCGGTGCAAAGTCCCACCGGCACATCAGGAGCCACCCCGAGAGATCGCAGATGATGCGCCAATCGATTCGCCCGGAAGTTGACTTCCTGATAGCTCAGGCAGACGTCGCCGCACTGCAGCGCCACCGCTTCAGGGGCACGATTCACTTGTTCCTCAAAAATCTGATGCACGCACTTGTCACGCGGATAGCTCCTTCCGGTCTGGTTCCATTCCACCAGAATTCGGTGCCTTTCCGAATCCGGCATCAGACGTAACTGATCGATGGGTTTCTGCGGGGCTTCGGCAATCGCCTCCAGCATCTCCTTCAGATGCCCGGCCATCCGCCCGGCCTCCTCTTGCGTGAAGATGTCGCAGGCATATTCCAATTGGCAGTCCCAGCCCTGCTCCGATGCCATCACGCTGAAGATCAAATCACACTTGCTGGTGTGGTTGTGCATCGGAACCAGGTAACCCTTTACTCGGTCGAGGATCAATTGGGGCAGAACCTGCTCCAAAAAAACAAACATCACCTGGTGTAAAGGCTGGGAATGAGCCTCGCGCTCCTTGACCGCGAGTTCCACCATCTCTTCAAAGGGAAGTCGCGCATGGTCGAAGGCATCAAGAACAGTTTGCCGCACCTGCCGCAAAATCTCTTTGAAACCCTGGTGGCCCTTCATCCTGCAGCGGATGGGCAAGGTATTGAGGAAGAACCCGATGAGGTTCTGGAATTCCCTTCTTTCCCGCCCGGTGATTGGCGTGGCCACCACCAGGTCGTCTTGGCCGGTGAAGCGGTACAACCAAACCTGGTAGGCAGCCAGCGCGGTCATGAAGGAGGTCGCATTCTCCTCACGTGACAGAACATTGAGCCTCGCCGCCACCTCACCGGCGAGTCGAAAAGATTGGATAGCACCCCGGCCGCTTCGATGAAGCGGTTTTGGAATATCGCAGCGAAGATCCAAATCCGATGGCAAATCCCGGAGTTGTTCGCTCCAAAAATCCCTTTGAGCCTCCATCTCCCGACCTCTCAGTCGTTCCCGCTGCCAGATGGCAAAATCAGCATACTGCATCGGCAATTCCGGCAACCCCGCCGATTCCTCGTTTCCATCGGCATGGTAAAGGCAGCTTAACTCCTGAAAAAGCAGCCTCAACGACCACTCATCCATGATGCTGTGATGGAAAGTGCACGCGAGCACCTGATCATCCTCCGCCAACTGGATCCAGAGGATCCTCCACAGGGGTGCCTCGGCCAGATCGAAGGCTCGGCGCGCCTCCTCTTCCAGGACTTGCTGCATTACGGACGCCTGCTCCGGGATCGCGCTGGAACGCAAGTCCACCTCTCGCCAAGGCAGGGGAAAATCTTTCGCGTCGGCCACTCGCTGCACCAGATCTTCCCCCTGTTTCACTAACGCCGCCCGCAACACCTCATGGCGCTCTAAAATCACACGCAAGGATCCCCGCACACACTCCCGATTCACACGGCCAGAAAGGCGGACGGCTTTCGGGACATTGTATGCCGCCGGATCCGGCAGCATCTGCTGCAGCAACCACATCCCCTGTTGGGCAAAGGACATTGGAAAAGGTCCCTGCCGGTCGGCTCTCCGAATTGGCTCGCTGCCTTTCAAATCGCGGCCGCAAAGCAGGGATTCAATCCGTTCAGATAGACTTTCAATGGTGGGATTGTCAAAAATCCATCGCAGGGGGATCTCGAGATTGAGCAAATGCTTTACCCTCGAGCAGATCGCCACTGCCAGTAGGGAGTGTCCCCCAAGATGGAAGAAGTTGTCGTGGATGCCCACCCGCTCACGGCGCAGCGCTGTTTGCCAGATTTCGACCAGCGCTCGCTCCGGTTCATTGCGAGGGGCGACATAGCCTGCTTCCACAACTTCCAATTCTACCCCTTCCAGCCGCTCCAAGGCGCTCCGATCCACCTTTCCGCCCGGTGTCAGGGGGAAAGCGGGAACCATCAGGAAGCGCGATGGGATCATATGATCCGGCAGTTTTTCCTCCATGAAACGGCGCATTCGCCGATCTGCCGGATCGAAGTTGCCATCCACCACAAGATAGGCCGCCAGGCACTTGCCTCCGGTCGCGGCAGCATTTGCCAACACCACGGCTTGTCGCACTCCGGCACAGGTCGCCAGCAATCTCTCAATCTCTCCAAGCTCGATGCGATAGCCGCGGATCTTCACCTGATAGTCCACTCGCCCGAGAAACTCGATAGTTCCGTCCGGCAACCATTTTCCGCGATCTCCCGATTTGTAGCAACGATCTTCTGGACCGCACCCAAACGGATCGGCTACAAAACGCGCGGACGTTTCGTCCGGGCGGTTCAGATACCCTCGCGCCACACCCTCACCACCAAGAAGCAATTCCCCCGGCACTCCAACACCCACTCGGCGCATTTGCGGATCGACCACATAAACCCGGGCGTTTGGCAGTGGACGACCCAAGGGCACCGTCGTCTGGTGGTGCGCGGGACGCGGATGTTCAATTTCATGCGCCAGCACGCCCACGGTCGTCTCTGTCGGACCGTAGTGATTGATGATCCGACATTCCGGCGCCATTTTCTGGATCCGCTCCAGCATCCTCCAACTCGATGATTCGCCGCCCAGCACCAGGACACGCCGCGGGATCAGGTCGGGCGCCTGCCCCGGCGAGACCGACTGGAGCAGCATCTCCAGATGCGAAGGCACGATTTTAACCACATCAATGGTCTTGCTGCGGAAGTAGCTTGCCAACGCGTTGGGATTGGTACCCCGTTCCCGGGAAATGACGTGCAACGCTCCTCCTGTGACCAAAGAGGGAAACAATACTGTGTGCCCAAGATCCGTGGCAAAGGACGAAACCATCGCATAGCGCAAAGCCGACGGCAAAGACAGTCGCTCGACAATCCCGTTGACGTAGTTGACCAGGTGTCGATGCTCAATGAGCACCCCCTTGGGCCGCCCTGTCGAACCAGAAGTGAAAATGGCGTAGGCCAGATTCGCCGACCCAACGCCGCTAAACGGATTCGTGGAGTTTTCGCTGGCAAGGCTTGGCCAGTCCGTATCGAGGTTGAATATTGGTGGGAGCCTCATTGACAGGTGCTCCACCATTGCCGATCGCGTTATCAGAACTGTCGGATTGGTTTCCTCGATCATCGCTTTCAGGCGATCGGGCGGGCAAGTCGCATCAAGCGGCACATAGCCACCGCCAGCCTTCAGGATGCCAAGCAATCCCACCACGAGCTCAAGCGAGCGCTCGGCAAAAAGGACGACCAGTTTTTCCGGGCCTACACCAAGTCCACGCAAGTGGTGCGCTAGCTGGTTGGCCCGGGAATTGAGTTCCAGGTAAGTCAGCGATTGATCCTCGAACACTACCGCCACCGCGTCCGGAGTGCGTTCCACCTGCGCCTCGAACAACTGGTGAACGCCCTTGTCACGCGGATACTCCCGCTCGGTCTGATTCCATTCCACCAGAGGTTGCTGCGGTTCTTGCGCAGAAAGCTCTGGGATATCCGCAAGAAGTTGCCCGGGATCGCTGGCGATGCTTTCGAGCAACACATGCCAACGTCCCAGCATTCGCACCACGCGGTCGGCGTCAAAAAGGTCGGTGTTATATACCGCCGTGGCCATCCATCCGGCGCTGACCTTCTCCACCGCGAGGGAGAAATCGAACTTGGCGGTGTGTGTCTCGGTTCTCCAGGGCGCGGTCAGGATACCGGGTAATTCTAGCGACACCGCGGGAAAATCCTGCAAGGCGAAGGTTACATCAAATAGCTTGGCTGCACCCGCGTCGCGGCGGAGTTGCAACAGTTCCACGAGCCGCTCAAACGGCATATCCTGATGGGCATATGCCTGAACAGCGGCCTCCTTCACGCGGCTTAACACTTCTCGGAAGGTGGGTTGGTCGGCCAGGCTCGTGCGCATGACCAGGGTGTTGACGAAAAATCCGACGAGAGCCTCGACCTCCACACGCTGGCGGTTGGCAATGGGCACGCCGACCAGAAGATCCTCTCGACCGGTATAACGGTGCAGCAAGACTTTAAACGCGGCCAGCAGGATCATGAAGAGGGTTGCGCCCTCCTCCCGTGCCCGTGCCATGAGCCTCGCAGTGAGTTCGGAATCAAGGTGAATCTCAGCCCGGGCCCCTCGAAAGGATTCTTTTGACGGACGGGGTCGGTCTGATGGCAGATTCAATGGTTCCAGTTCGCCCGCGAGTTGTGCCTTCCAGTATTCGGCCTGCTTCTCAAAAACACCGCCGGACAACTGGCCCTCCTGCCACGCGGCATAGTCCACGAACTGCACGGGCAGCGGTGGCAACGGCATCCCAATCCCGGCGGCGCGTGCCGCGTAGCAGCCGCCCACCTCCCGCCAGAGATTGGAACGCGACCAACCGTCCGAGATGATGTGGTGCAAGACGAAGCACAACACATGTTCTTCCGGTCCGAGGCGGGCCAAAGCCACCCGGAAGCCGGGGGCCGCCGCCAGATCGAACGTGCGGCTCGCCACCTCCTCCAAATAGCGATTGGCCGCCGCCGACCGCTCGGTCTCGGGCACTGCCTGGAAGTTCTCTGCTTCGAAAGCAAACTCCGCACCCGATGCGACATACTGGAGTAGTTGCTCGCCTGCCATGACAAAAGTTGTCCGCAAGGTGTCGTGGCGGCGCACCACATCGGACACCGCACCTAGCAACAACTCCTCGTCCAAGGGGCCGATTAGGTGAAACGATGATGGAATCACATAGACCGGCAACCGCTCCGAATACTCGTGCAAAAACCACATCCGTTGCTGGCTGTGAGAAGCGGGATAAACCGTGACTTGCCCGGTGGGTTCGTTTGGTCGGCCGAATGCCTCCGTCCGCAGGGGAACGGCGGGCACCATGGCCAGATACTCGGAGGAGACGGCGGCATCGCGACCGGCGGCGAGTCTTTGATCTAGCAACGCGCGTTGTTTGGGGCTCAGACGGGCAAGCCGTTCTCTCAGGTCCGTCGCTTCGCTCATGAATGGATCCGGTTCAGGCTGCGGTTCAGAACCTCGTTGCACGCTGCCAGGGTATCTCCCTTTGCCACCGCCGATGCTAACGATCCATCCGCCACGATGAGATTGGCCAAGGCGTTCCTCACCGCAGATTGTGCCGCGAAGAGACATGGGGTGCTGTAAATGACCAGACTGGCACCATTATCCCCGAGTTCCTCCAGACGGCATACGGGAGACTTGCCACCGGCAATTTGGTTGAAAACCACAGGGCAATCCACCAGCGATTTGATTTCCTTGAGTACTTCGAGCGAACGGATGCCATCTGCCAAAACTGCGTCGGCGCCGGCCTCGCGGAAGGCAACCACCCGGCGCCTGATATCATCCAAGTCTGTGGCATCGGTGCGGGCCACGACAAACAATTCCCGGCGACAGGCTAAAACCGCCCGCAATTTCTCCAGATATTCATCCAGCGGCAAGATCTGTTTTCCATCCATGTGTCCACACCGGCGGGGGCGGGCTTGGTCCTCAAGAACGACCCCACAGGCTCCGATGCGTTCCAGCGATTTGGCAACATGGCAGGCGACGGCGGTGTCGCAGTAACCATCGTCGATGTCCACCAGCAGATGTTGGTATGGCAAAACCGCCCTCACCCGGCCGACAAAATCCAGCAGGTCGGACCATGCGATGAACCCCTCGTCGGGCAGCCCGTAGTGGCTGGCGGAAAACCCGAATCCGCTGATGAACAGGGCGTCATGGGTTTCCGCCGCCAGCAAGGCACTGAAAACATCATAGACACCAATGAACGGAACCAGATCCCCACGTTTGAGGCGCTGACGCAACGTCTTTCCTTTCGATGAATCCAAAGTGTCCATAAATTAATCGAGCAATTTTGCGCGCTCCTCGGCACTCAGACGCTCCAGGGCTTTTGCCAGGTCATCGAGTTCTTTTTCCGCCTGAATACGCTCCAGTTCGGAGGCAAGCAGGGCAGGGGTCGGCATTCGGAATAGCAGAGGTGTCGGCAGTTCAAGCGACAGGCTCCGACCTAGCCGGGTGAGCACTTGAGTGGCACGCAGGGAATCTCCACCAAGCATAAAAAAATTGCCCTGCCTTCCGGCCGGCGGGCAACCGAGCACCTCGCTGAACATGTCCACCACACGCTTTTCCATGGGTGATGCCGGTTCTTCATACGCGGTTGCTAAAAACGCACCCAACTGCCGGGCCAAACCGATGCGCTGGATCTTTCCCGTGGAGCCTCTTGGAATGTCCGGCACTACGATAATCCGGCTCGGGGCTTTGAAGGCCGGCAATCGATCAAGCACAAAACCCCTTAAGTCCGCTTCCGTGCAGTCAGCGCCCGGGTGCAATACAACAGCAGCGACCACATCCTCGCCCAGCGATGGGTGAGGGACGGCGAATGCTACCGCTTGCCGAACCATGGGATGAGCCAGCAATGCCTCATCCACCTCACGGGGAGCTAATTTTTCTCCGCCGCGGTTGATCATTTCTTTCAGTCTTCCGGTGATAAAAAGATAGCCGTCCGCATCAAAGAAGCCTTGGTCACCGGTGCGCAACCAACCCAGATGGAACGCCTGGGCGTTGGCTTCGGGATTCCCATGGTAGCCGGGGGTCACATTTTCACCACGGATGGCAATTTCACCAGTGATTCCAGCTTCCATCTGATCCCCCGCTTCATCCAAAACGGCGATAGCAGGACCAGCGGGAAGCCCCACACAACCGGGTTTTCGGAGGCGCGGTGGCAAAGGGTTGCTGGCCATCTGGTGAGCAGCTTCCGTCATGCCATAGGATTCGATCACCGGCACCTGGAAAAGATTCTCAAGACCCATCATCACTGATGGAGGCAACGCGGCAGATGAAGACCTTATGAAACGGAGGCTGCTTTCGATGGTGGATCGGCCTTGGCCTTGCAAATGCGCCAGAATCGCCTGATGCATCGTCGGCACCGCGGAATACCAGGTCGGTTTCCAGGTTTCCAGCCAACCGGGAAAATCGTCCGCGTTAAAACCCGTGGTGCAAATCGTGCCGCCACCCGCCGCCAGCGATGCCAGCACACAAGCCACTAGGCCATGGATGTGGAAAAGCGGCATTACATTGAGGCAAAGGTCCGATTCCGACAGTTCCAAGGTGCTCCCGATATTCCGGGCCGATGCGCAAAGATTTCTCTGGGTGAGGGGAACCATCTTCGGGCGCGAGGTCGTGCCCGAGGTATGCAGCACGAGAGCCACATCATCTGCTTCGGCAAGGCCGGGTTGCGCGGCCCCGGTGCCGGGAGTGCCGGAAAGATCAAAACTCCCGTTGGGCCGCAGGGCTAGCTCAATCACAGGCACCCCGAGCGCAGTGGCCGCCGAGCGGGCCGGTGTTTCATCCCCCACCATCACGATGAGGCTCTTTGCCCGCAAGTCCCCGAGATAAAAGGCGAACTCTTTCTCCAAATAGGCAGGGTTGAGAGGCGCGGCGATCGCCACGCAGGCGACAGCCAGAAAAGCCACCGCCAGCTCGGGTCCCTGCGGCAACACGATGGCAACCCGGTCGCCTCGGCCGATGCCAAGGTAGTTCATCTGCTCCAGCGTCCGGTGAACTTGCTCCCAAAGCATCTGGTGGCTGAGCGGTTCGACACCCTCGCTGGCAATGGCCTGTCTGGAGGTATATCGAGCCGCGTTTTTCGCGAGCAAAGCGGGGATTGAGCAGTCGCCTTCTGTCATGGGGTGATGGATATTGGAGAGGTGGTTCGGGTCTTAGTGAGCAGAGGCCCGGTCAGCAACACTGATCTAAGCGGGTTTTGAATTTTAACAAACAAGCCTCGGGAGTCCGGTCGGTAAATCACTGCTAGAAATTTACTCTCTGCTGGAGGCCCCTGAAAGAGCCATTGGGTCGGACCTCATTCGCGTCAGATTAAGGCCCGGATCCCTGATTCCACGGGGAATTGGCGTCGCCGTTTGTCCCGTATGACGTGGTCGGAGTAGGGATCGAAATCGAAGAGGGCGGCGATGTTCGGGGCTTTGATGAACTGCCCGGCCAGCAGGTCGTAGAGCTTTTCATGGCTCAGCCGCGCCCGGCCCACCACGACACCGATCCCCCCAACTGGTGGGCGATTGGCATCAACAAGCACCTCGCGTACCATCAGTCCTCCCCCCTGGTTTCGCGCACCATCTCGTCAGTCGTGAACCTCCCCTTGGCGATGCCGACGCTCTCGGCAATGCACTGACGGAATTCCTCTTCCGACATGATTCCCCCCTCCCCGTCCGCCAGTGGCGTCGCTTTGAGGTAGGGCGAGGTTTCATCGAAATCCATCACCATCCCGCGCTTCAAGTGCAGCTTGTCTCGGATCGCAGCCAGCACACCAGCCCCTGATTCAAATCCCCCCTCCTACCTACCTCCCAGATACCCCCGCGCCAGCACCTCGCCCAATGCCCTGATCCCCGCCGCCGTGATCACCAGTTGTTCCACCTGCACCGGCAGATCGAACGCCTTCAGGTGAATCACCCCCCGGTCCTCAGCCGCCAGCGCCGCAATCTTCCCCGTCACATCCATCCGATTCAGACCCTTCGAATCCGTCGGCGGCTGCTGACTGACATACCATTTCAACCCGGGCAGCCCCAGATCCTCCCGGCTCTTCACCACCATCGCCTGCAGCCACTTCGCCGCATTGCTCCGGTATGGCCAGAACGACATGTCGTTCTCTCCCGCATGATAGAAAAGACCCGCCACCTCCACCTCGTGCCCCTTCGCTTCCAGTTCCTTCACCGCTTCCCTCACAAATGCGATGAACTTCGGATACACATGCCGCGACACCGCACTCGTGCCCTCCGGCGTCCAGTCGTTCATCTGTGATCCACTGTCCGTGAACTTCGCCACCGCCACATTCCCCCCCACCTTCCCCTCCAGCGCCGCCCCTAAACTCAACTCCGGTCCAAACGTGCCATAGAACCCCGCTGGTCCCAACGGCTCCCACCCGTCCGACACCTTGTACCCGCCCCCGACGCTGTACTTGTACGCCACCCGCGGGTTGTCCTCGGCTAGCTTCTCCCCACCCGGCATCCGCTTCAGATCCTCCGTGAACGCCCGCTCCCCTTCCATGTTACGGTGCCCCGCCAGCACAAACAGCTTCACCTTGCTCCCCTTCTCATACGGCCACACCTTCAGCGGCCGCGCCGTCCCTACCGGTTTCCCGATCGCCCGCAGATAAGCATCCGCATGATTCACCCCATGCTCCAGCTGCCCCAGCGTCCCGTAATGATAGTGCAGCCCCTCGCCCCCGCCGATCTCCACCGCGTCGTGTGACGTCGGCACATAATCCGCTAGCTCGTCCGCATCCGTCACCGCCCGCTGCCCGGTCCGGATCGCATCCATGTTCTCCCGGTTGTCCATCCCCCACACCGTCTTCGTGCAAAGCTCACCCACATAAAACCGCAACCCCGGCACCCCGAGGTCCCGCCGCCAGCTCGCCACAAATCGCTTCAGATTCTCCCCGTACGCCGGCCGGAACTTCTCATCAAACATGTCGTTCTCACCCTGATGCCACATGAATCCCTCCACCCGGTAAGGCACCTTCCGCTTCTCCAGCTCCGCCAGCGACGACCGCACCAACTCCAGCGCCAGCGGATAAAGCTTGAACCCCGTCGGTTCGTCAGGATTCCAATCCCCGCCCAGCGTCGTCCCCCCGGCCGCACACTTGATGATCGCCACCGGCGCTCCCGTCTCCTGCACCACCCGCCTCGCAAAACTCAGCTCCGGCCCCACCACGCCACCAACCGGCTGCAGCGCCACCCAACCCTTCGACTCCTCCTTCTCCTCACGCCCCAGATTGTACGAAAACAACACCTTCTCCTGCGGCGCATCCAGTCCCGCAAACGGCGGAAACTTCCCGATGTCCTTCACCTTCGAATCCGACCCCACCATGTTCGACTGCCCGGCAAAGATGAACACCCTGACCGTTTTCACATCCGCATCACCAGCCGCACTCGAACGCACCGCCGGCAGCACCAGCAGCAACCCAACAATCAGACGCAGGCTTTTCATAGATTCCCCCACCTTCTCCCCGCTTCCTCCCTCCCGCACAATCCAATTCACTCAACCCGCTGCACCTCTTTCCACCCCACCCACCACCGCTCGTCACCCTTCCCCATCCTTCAAACCCACCAACTCCGGCGTCTCCGTCGACGCCTCGATCTCCGCAATCGTGTCGCGCACGCACTTCGCCTTCCTCCTCATCAGCTCCCGCGGGAAATCCTTCTCATCATTCGCAAAATACTCCGCAATCTTCCTCAGCTCCGGAATCACCGCCTTCGCATGCGTCCCGTAACTCACCAGCACCTTCATCAGTAACGGCGTCCGCTCCTGACTATCCCACGGATTCTGATCCCTCGTGTATTGCACACACGCCCCGATCCCTTCCGCAATCCGATGCTTCGCCAGCAACCGCAAACCCTCCACCCGGATCCCATCCGCAAACATCTCCCCGCTCGGCGCAGGCGCGGCCACCGCCTCGTAGATCGCCGGCAGCAACGGCCGGATCTCCTCAGTCGATAGGTTCCGGTACACCGACCCTATCGCCCCGCGCGCCCGACCATCCTGATTCTTCAACCCAGCCCTCACCGCCTTGTACAACGCCTCGCGGTCCACTCCCTTCAGCGAACGACTCAGCATCCCGTTCCCATGCTCCCCATTCGTATCGAACAACGCAAAACACAGATACCGCTGCTGCATCCCCCGCGGATCCTTCTCCGCATCCACCTGCGCCAGCAGTTCCAGCAGCTGCGGCACCGCTCCCGCCGCCGCCTCCCCAATCCCCGCTAACGCCTCCGCCGCCTTGATCCGCTCCCACAAATCATCCGCACTCAGCCGCAACCGCAGCGCACCAACCGCCGCCTCGCCTCGCCCGCCTAACTCCGCCAGCGCCTGACACGCACCATAGCGGCTCTCAATCTTCGGCGACTCCAGCAGCTTCAGCAAATCACCCACCGGCACATCCTTCCGCCGCGCCATCGCCTTCGCCGCCCGTTCCCGCACCACCGGCGACCAGCTCCCTAGCCGCTCCAGCAGCTGCTCAAAAGTCAGCTTTTCGTACACACCATACCGGTCACGGTCACTCCACCCCCGCCCGTCGCTGATCAGCGCCTCCGCACCAGCCGCATCCACCTGCGGCACCCCGCCCGCTCGCTTCCCCGTCAGAAAAATCTTCTTCAGCGGCATCGCATACGCCAGCAGATAACCGCCACTCGCATCCCAACCCGCATAACTGTCCCGCTCCGCCTCCGGCGGCCCCTGATGCGGAAACGCCCCGTCCCATCGCCGCGCCAGATCACCATACCATCCCCCGAACTCCCGCATCCACGCCCCCGCCGCCTGCGGACCCGACTGCGCCACTCCTGGCATCGCCCAAAGCATGTTGAAGAAATTCCCCGTATGCCCCGTGTCTCGCTCCGCCCCGTGCGACGCCACACTCATCCGCGAAAAGAACTCCGCTCCCTTCGTCTCGCCTAGCAAATTAAACAGCACCGCCGCCATCCCGCACTTCCCGTTGTCATCATGGTTCTGAATCCACGGATGGTGATCCCCATACGGAATCGCTCCCTTCCCGATGTAAAACCGCAGCAATCGCGCACTCAGCTCGATCGCCCGCCCCACCTCCGGATCCTTCACCCCGGCCTCCCGCGCCAGCACCAATCCCATCGTCAGCGGCAACCCCGGCGAGTTCATCATCCCATACCCGCCAAGCCGACCATCACCCTTCGCAAACCCGTGCCCCCACGACCCAACCGCACTCTGCCCCTTCGCCGCCTCCAGCGCCAATCGCCGCAACCCGGGCATCGCCGCCTCATCACCCGTCGCTAGCACATACTCCGCCAGCAGGATCATCACATAACCATAGTGCCACGTCTGCATCGAATCCGCCTTGAATCCCGCCGCCCATTCCACCTCCCGCTTCACTAGCGGAAGATACTCCGCCTCGCCGCTCGCCAGCAGCGCCAGCGCATTCAGCGACCGCTCGATCGGATCCTTCCCCTCAGCCTCCGCTGCCCTCGCCGCCAGTGCCTTGCATCCCAACTCAAGAATCCGCTTCGACTTCTCACAATCGTACGGAGCCGTCGCCCCGTAACTCCCCAGCACCGGCAACTTCAAAACCACTTCCTCACTCTTTCCCTCACGCCAGCGCGTCACGGCCAGCTTCCCACCACCCGCCGCCGTCTCCGCCGCCGTCACCGCCTTCCCCATCTCCATCCGAGGGTCCACCGAAAACACCTTCCCCCCAACCCCGAGAATCACATCCCCAACCTTCATCAACCCATCCGCCGGCGACCCCTTCGCCACCTCCGTCACCGCAATCTGCCGCGCCGCCGTCGTCGCCATCCCCTCACTGAACATCCAACCCCGCAATCCCGTCGGCCCCAGATTCCAATCATGCTCCGCCCGCGCCGGTATCGCCTCGCCCTTCGTAAAGTCAGGATTCTTCAGCTCCCCGGCAGCCATCACCACCTGCGGTGCCGCACTCAGAATTGTTAGTATGGTTGCAAGGATCAGCTGCTTCATCGGTTTGTCTTCGTGCTCTGTTGAAATGTCATTCACCGAACCGTCCCCCGGAATCTCTCCCGGAACCCTCCCGCCCAGTTCGCTTCCTCCATCCTTACCAGCAGCTTCCCGAAAACAAAACCTTTTCCTCCGACACCCACCTGCCCGGCCTCCACCCTGGTCAACCCCATCCGCCCAGCCTCACCGACCCGCCCGACTCCGCCCCGCCGCCACCGTCGCCACCGTCGCCTCCAGCAACCCCCGCAACTCCTTCACCTTCTCAGGCTCCTCCTCATAAAGGTTCTTCGTCTCACCCGGATCCAATTCAAGATTGTACAACTGACACGGCGCGTCCGGCATCGCGTCCGGCACCTCCAATCCCTTCAACTCCGGAACCTTCCCATACCGATTCCCCCCGGAACCCGCATGATTCAGAAACTTCCACTTCCCCTGCCGAATCGAAAGCGTCTTCGCTCCGCCAAACGCCTGCACCAGCAGATACGGCCGAATCGGCCCCGCATCCTCCCCTCGCCACGCCGGCAGCATGCTGAAACTGTCCTCCGCCGCCCCATCCGGCAGCTCGCACCCGATCACCTCCGCCACTGTCGCCATCACATCCGTCAGGCTCGTCAGCTGCCCGCTCACCGCACCCGTCTTCACCCGCCCAGGCCATCGCACCAGCAGCGGCACGCGGTGCCCGCCCTCCCAGCTATCCCGCTTCACCCCCCGCCACGGCCGCGCCGCGTCATGCCCATGGTCCTCCCGCATGTGCACCACACTCGTCGTCTCCGGCCCATTGTCACTCGTCACCATCACCACCGTCTCCCCAGTCACTCCTAACTGATCCAGCGTCTCCATCAACTGCCCCACCACCCAGTCAAACTCATGAATGAAATCCCCGTGCGGCCCCGCCCCAGACTTCCCCTGAAACTCCCGCGCCGCAAACGACGGCAGATGCACCGCCTGCGCGGCATGATACAGAAAGAACGGCTTCCCCGGCGTCTCCCGCACATGCGCCTCCAGAAACTCCCGGCTCTTCCTCAGAAACACCAGATCCACTTCCTCCATCGGAAAATCCGGCGCAATCACCCCACTCCGGCAGTCATTCGCATACGCATGCTTCGGCAGCTTCCCACGGTCCAGCAACCCTACAGGCACCACCGGCACCCTGTCATTCTCGATAAACGCATACAGCCAGTCCGTCGTCGGACAGCACGCCGTCCCGAAAAACCGATCAAACCCATGATCCACCGGACCGCCCTCAACCCGCCGCCCGAAATCCACCCGCCTCACCGCCTCCACCCCATTCCCCCTAACCTCACGTCCGTCTCCATCTCGGAACGTCAGCCCCACATGCCACTTCCCCACACACGCCGTCGCATACCCCTTCGCCCGCAGCATCCCCGGCAGCGTCAACCGCCCCGCCGCAATCAATGAAGGCCCGCCCACTCCATCAAACACCCGCCCGCCATTCGGCACCCGAAACGCCATCTGCCCGGTCATCAGGCTGTAACGCGACGGCGTACACACCGTCGCCGGACTGTGCGCATCCGTAAACCTCATCCCCTCACGCGCCAGTCGATCCATGTGCGGGGTCTTCACCTTCGCCTGCTCATTATAACATCCCACATCCCCATACCCAAGATCGTCCGCAACGATCAGTACCACGTTAGGCCTCTCCCCCGACCGCACCTCCCCACTCAACAGCAACACCAGCACAGCACAGACCAGTTTCGGCAGGGTCATCGTCTTCATTCAGACGCCCACCCTACTCTCCGCCAGCAGTCTTGTCACCCTCCCTCTCGCAACCACCACACCCCTCCTACTTCCCATCACCCGGCTTCCCGTCACCAGACTTCCCGTCACCCGCAGCCTCCCTCATCTTGCCCACGAATTCACTGAATGTCTGCGGCTCCCCCTTCTCATAACTCTCCGCAAATCCCTTCAGCGCCGCCTCGGGAATCACTCCCATCCCCATTCCCGTCACCGCCTTCGCCGCCACCTTCGCCTCATCTTTCCTACCCAGCCTCCACAACCCCTGCGCCAGCGCAATCTTCTCAAACGGCCCCATCGCCTGCCGCTCCTCACCCGGCTCATCACCAAGGCTCTCCACCGCCGCCTCAAGCGCCTTGACCGCACCCGCATCTTCCGTCCCCCCAATCATCTCCACCACCATCATCGCCGCCGCCCGATTCATCATGCCGGCCCCGTCGCCCCGCAGCAGCGCCGTCACCGCTTCCCACCGCTTACGCTTCGCCGCCAGCACACACTTCAGGTACCCGAGCATCTCATGATCGGGATCAAGGGCCTCGAGCTTCCCTAGATTCTCTTCCGCCTTGCCTTCATCCCCCTCAAGCGCCCCGGAGAAGTCCGCGATCAGCAACGCAATCTCCTCCTTGCTGCCTTCCGCCTTCCGCAACCGCTTCAGCAACGCCTCCTCCCGCTCCCCTCCAGCCAGCAGCGCCTCCACCATCTCCTCCTTCAATGACGCCGGATGAATCCCGAACAGAAACTTCCCGTCCTTCACCACAAACGCATACGGAATGCTCTTGATCCCCGTCGTTTCTAGCCAATCCCGCTCGAACACCCCGCCCTTCCCCACATACGCCACCGGATAAGACATCCCTTTGCCCTTCTTCTTCGCAAACGCCGCCGCCTTCTCCCGTCCATCCTCAAACACATTCATCCCGAACACCTCAAGCCCCTGCTCGTGGTACTTGTCGAACAGCTTGTCCATGTGCGGAATCGCCGCCACACACGGCCCGCACCACGTCGCCCAGCACTCAAACACATACACTTTCCCAGGCACCCATCGCTCCGGCGCAGCTCCCGTCACAAAATCCGCCTTGCCCACCGCATCAGGCACCACCGCATCCCCCGGACTCAGCGCCATCACAGGAAGGGCCGCAGCAATCGCCAGCAAGGCAGTGATCAGTACTCTTGGTGTATTCTTCATAATCTTATTATTCATCGGATCGGCTCAGGAACAAGCTTCAGCAGTCTCTGCAACGTGCGCTCCTCCTGAGCCTTCGCGCGCTCGTACGCCTCCGTCTGCTCCGGCGTCAGCACCGACCGCAGCATCTCCTCCTCCGCCCCGGATGCATCCTTCCCAGCCTCCGCCGCACCCCCTTCCCCTAACCGCGCCGCCGCCGCCCGCTGAAAAAGCACATCCCTCTGCTCAGCCGTAAGATCCACATAACGATCCGCAGCCCTCACCGCGTCATTCCCAGCATCCTCCGCCGCCGCCACCCGGCGCGACTGCCTGACCTCCGCAAACCTTCCAAACTGCTCTTCAGTCAGGATTCCCCGCAGCGCTGCATCGTCCACTTCAAGCTCAATCCCCTCAGCCGCCGCCAACCGGTCCCGCTCCTCCTGACTGAAACTCGCAGGGTCCACACTGCCGCGCCGCAGCGCCCCCTCCACAACCTCCCGCATCGCCTCCGTCTGCACCCGAATCCTCTCCCCGATCTCCGCCCTCAATCTCGCCTTCTGCCCCTCCGTCAATCCAGACACCGTCGCACAAAACCGACTGAACAGCCTCTCAACCCGCAACTCCGCCTGGCTGTCGATCACCTCAAGAACCATCTCCCTCGATATCGCCGGATCCAGCCCCACCCCCGCCTCCACTCCCTCTCTGCGCCCACGGAAAACCGCCGCCGTCAGCACCGTCGCCCGACGCTCCTCACCGGCGGCCCCGGCCGTCCGCTCCCGCACGCCCGTCGGCACCGTGCCAGCCCGACCCGCCTCCAGTTCCCGCCTCAACACACCATTCTCCCGCCACAGCATCCCCACCGGAACCGCCGCCATCAGCACCGCCGCCACCGCCACCTTCAACCCCATCGATCCCCCCCAGACTCCCATCACCGCACCTCCCCTCCCAACCCCCTCAACCCTCGCCGCTTCCCGCAGCGCCCCCCCAGCCAACTCCGCCGCCGACGCCGGCCTCACACTCAATCCCTCAGCCGTCACCACCGCCGCCACCGACCCCGCCGACGTCATCATCCCCCGCCCGCGCAATACCACCCCCAGTCGCTGCACCGTCCGCTGCAGCCGCTTCTTGCACGCCTCCTCACTCGTCCCCTTCGCCACCGCAATCTCCCTGACACTCTCTCCCTCGAAATACCGCCGCACCACCAGCTCCCTCTCCTCCTCGTTCAACCGGCTCATCGCCAGATCAAGCTGCGGAAGCACCTCCAACGCACCCGGCACCTCCCGCCGCCCCACAGCCTCAGCATCATCCCGGAACTTCTCCAGCACTCTCCGGTACCGCGCCGCCTTCCGCGACGCATTGCGCGCCTCCAGAAACGTCGTCCGGTGCAGCCACCCTGCCACCGCCTCATGCCCCAACTCTCCCGCCTTCCGCGCAAGAATCGCAAACACCGTCTGCGTCACCTCATCCGCCAGCGCCGCATCGCCAGTCGCCCGCAGCACCACCCCGCGCATCATCGGCGCATGCCTCTCCACCATCTGCCCGAACGCGTCCTCGTCGCCTGTTCGCGCAAATCGCTCAAGTAATGCCGCGTCGGTTTCCATCATCTCAACTCTACCACGTCATCCCAGCGACGC
>JAIXPK010000445.1 GCA_027486335.1 Verrucomicrobiaceae bacterium
CGCCCCCACTTCGGGGGCTGCGGCGTTCGGCATCGCTACGCTCGCCTCACGCCGCAGCCCCCGAAGGAGCTTGCCGCCCAAGGCTAAAGCCTTTTACAGAACAGACATTACACCCCCACTTGGCTGGAGAGGGGTCGTTCTCCTTGTGGCTATCGGTGCAGGCATTGTATGGGTTCTCCAATCATCCACTGGCTCGTGGGTCGCGACAGTCGCTATGGTGGCTGGCTTCATCGCGCTTTTCGGGTTCTTTGGAGTCCGGCATTCTCGCTGGGTGGAGTCTCTGGTTTCTTCACGTTCTGGTGAGTCTATTTGCCAGTTTGCCCGTGCTTTCTCATGCAGGAGCGTTGATACACTTCTGATCCGCGCTGTTTATGAGAGTGTGCAGCAGCAGGTTGGTGATGATCGATTGCCGATTCGCGCCTCGGACCGATTTCTTGCCGATCTCCGGCTTGATTCGGAAGATGTCGACGAGATTTACTGGGATGTGGCGGATACTTGCGGTTACCTGACCGAGGGAGGCGAGCAGAATCCACTTTTTGGCAGAGTTGAGACTGTGGGCGATCTTGTGCACTTTATGCACTATCAACCGCACATCAAATGAGTTTCATCCGCACGAGGTCATCGAGGGGGATTGGCTGGAAGCCTTCATTCGACAGAGTGTCGCCGAGCGGCGAGGGGGCGATGGAATCGGGGCCGTCGAGGAAGACAACCGTGGCGGCAGCTTTGCCGAGTGAGGTGATGCGGAGGTGGATGAGGGCGGCGGCTTCGAGGGCGATGCGCGCGCGGGCGGCAGCTTCGTGGCGCAGGGGAGTGTCCAGGCGCGGGTGAGGCGAGCGGCCAGCAGATGATGACTCACGGGATGCGAGCGCCGCGGGCCGCCGGTGTCCGCCGGTGTCCGCCGGTGTCCGAGATTTTCTCTGGGCAATCCGGGAAACCTGGTCACTGTAAGGTGATGGACCCGAACGGCTGCGACTCCATGCGATCCTCGTCCGAGGAACTGCTGCCGCTGCTTTACGATGAACTACGGCAGGTGGCCAGAGGCCAGATGTCGGCGGAAAGCGGCCCGCAGACCCTGACGGCCACGGCGCTGGTCCACGAGGCGTGGCTCCGCGTCTCGAAGGGGAGTGGGCCGCAATGGGAAAGCCGCCGGCATTTCTTCGGGGCGGCGGCCGAGGCGATGCGCCGGATTCTCATTGACCGGGCGCGGCGCAAGGAAGCCGCAAGGCGCGGTGCGAGGGCCGAGCACGTTCCGCTGGATGAAGTGGAGATCCAGGCACCGTCGCCGGACGACGAACTGCTCGCGCTGCACGAGGCGCTGGATGGGCTGACGGCCGAGGATGCCCTCGCGGGCGAGATCGTCAGGCTCCGTTATTTTGCGGGGCTCTCGTGGGCGGAGATCTCGGATCTCACGGGTCTCTCGGAGCGTGATCTGCAGCGCCAGTGGCAGTTCGCCCGCGCATGGCTGCACCACAGGATTTCCGGATGGCGCGATTGAGGCATCGAGTCGGCCACGGAAAGTCCATCGGAAAAATCTTGCCGGAATGGGCGCGGGAATGCGCATGGTGACTGGTGATGCATCCACAACTGTCAGCCAAGGACATCTATCTTGCGGCGATTGATCTCCCGGACGCCGCGGCGCGCGCGCGTTATCTGGATGAGGCGTGCGCTGGTGATGTGGCGCTGCGGGCCATGGTGGACGCATTGCTGGCGGCGGAGCCGGCGGAGGGCTTCCTTGCGCAGCCGGCCGTGGCGGGTGTCGAGGAGTTGGCGGACTCCGTTCCCGGACCGGGGACGAGCCTTGGCTACTTCGGTGATTACGTGCTGCTGAGCGAGATCGCCCGGGGGGCGACCGGCGTGGTCTTCCGGGCGCGGCAGACCTCGCTGAACCGGGTGGTGGCTCTGAAGATGCTGCGGGAGCGGGTGCACGTTTCTTCGCCGGCCGACGAGAAGCGATTCCGTGTGGAAGCGGAGGCGGTGGCGTCGCTTGATCACCCTAACATAGTTCCGATTCACGAGATTGGCAGTCACCAGGGGCAGGGCTACTTCACCATGAAGCTCATTGGGGGCGGCACCCTGCAGTGGCGGGGCGGGGAGTTTCGCGACCCGCGCCGCGCGGCGGCCCTCATGGCGAAGGTGGCGCGGGCCGTGCATCACGCGCACCAGCACGGCATCCTGCATCGCGATCTCAAGCCCGGGAACATCCTGCTCGACCGGGATGACGAGCCGCAGGTGGTGGATTTCGGGATCGCGCGGCGGCTGGATGAGGGCCACGGCCTGACCCATACCGGCCAGATCATGGGCACGCCGCACTACATGGCCCCGGAACAGGCGCGCGGCGAGAATCGCCAGCTGACTCCCGCTGCCGATGTTTACAGCCTCGGCGCGGTGCTTCACGAACTCCTGACAGGACGCAAGCCCTTTGAGAGCGAGTCGATGCTGGAACTGCTCCAGCAGGTGACGAGCCGTCCTCCGGCTCCGCTGCGGCTCGGAGATCCTGACATGGAGGCCGTCGTCCTGCGCTGCCTCGAGAAGGCTCCCGGCTCGCGCTACGGCAGTGCGTCCGAACTAGCCGACGAGCTGGAGCGGTGGCTGCGCGGCGAGCCGGTGCGGGCGCGCCGAAATCCGTGGCCGATGCGGGTCGTCAAGTGGGGGCGCCGACAGCCGGCGCATGCGGCGCTTGCGCTCATCGGAACGGGCTGCATGGCCGGTCTGGTCGGTCTGGCCTTTGCGCCGCGGGGGCAGCACGGCAACGCGGCGGCACCTGGAGTCCCCGCCGCGCCGATGCCGCCAGTCGCGGTGCCTGCGGCTGTGCCCTCGCCGCCGGCTGCGCCCGCTGCCGTGGTGGTGCCACTGTCCGCGGAAGAAGCGGCAGCCAACCGCCGGGCCGCGGAATGGATGGCCCGCGTCAATGGCCGTCACGGCTGCATCATCCTCCGGCGGGTCACTGGCGAGATCGTCTCGGTGACACCCGGCGTCGCCGTCCCGCCCGGCGATTTCATTGTGCTGGAGTTCACGCTGGATCTTTACGAGGGCGGCGGGTCCGAACCGGTCCGCGAGTCGGATTTCATCGCGGCCATGAGTGGGCTGACACGGCTGGAGAAGGTGTATTTCCGGGCGCTTCCGCTGCGCAGCCCGGCCTTCGCCTTCCTTGCGGCCAATCCCTCACTACAGCAGGTCGTGTTCGAGGACCTGCCGGTCGGCGACAGCCTCCTGACGCACCTCGCTGGCCTCCAGTCGGTGCACTCCATCGGCATCACCCACACCTCGCGGCACCCCGAAGGCTTCACCGGGCGCGGTCTCGCGGAACTTGCCTGCCTGCCGGAACTGCGCCGCCTGTCGCTCTACGGTACGAGTGTCGACAGCGAACATCTCGGTTTCCTCGCCCGCTGTCCGAACTTGGCCGGTCTTGGTCTCGGCAAGGTCCCGGGCGAGGCGGGCACCATCACCGATGCCACGCTCGAAGCGCTGCGCCATTGTTCTCGGCTGGAGGGCCTTGGCCTTGATTCGAGTCATGTGACCGACGCCGGTCTGGTACACCTCCATGGACTGACGCGGCTGAAGGAACTCTCCCTCGAAAGAACCCGCGTCACTGCGGCGGGCGTCGGTGCCGTTCGTCAGGCCCTCCCGGGTCTGATAGTCGCATGGGGCGGCGATTGAATCGGCTTGTGAAAAGAAGTTCGGCAATTTTGCCGAAACCCGGGCCGCACTGCGCATGACCCGGATGAGTGGATGTCATCCGGCTTCCCTCACATGTCGCCACCATCACCAAATCCTGCCCATGTCACCTCGCCATCTGCTTCGATCATTCGTCCTCCTCGTCGGCCTCGGTCTGGCCGGTCTCGCCACCGCGCAGACGCCCGCGCTGGTTCCCTACCAGGGACGCGTCCAGACCGGCAGCCCGGCTGCCGACTTCAACGGGACCGGCCAGTTCCGGTTTGCGCTCATGCAGGGGAACTCCGGCACCCGACTGTGGGTGAACAACGGTCCGACCACCGGCAACCCGGTCAATGCCGTAAGTCTGACGGTGACTAACGGGCTTTATTCCGTGCTGCTCGGCGACCCGTCGATCCCGAACATGGCGGCCATCCCGCCGGCGGTCTTCCTCACTTCCGATGTGCGGCTGCGTGTCTGGTTCAATGGCACGCAGCTCAGCCCGGACCAGCGTCTGGCACCCAATGGCTACCTGCCCAGCGGCACCCATGTCGCGGCCGGTTCCGGCACCGTGCCGCCTGCCAACGGCCTGAGCATCTTCAACGGCACTAACACTGCCAACCAGCATGCGATCCTCTCCGCCAGAGTCGCCGGGCCGGCGGCGGGGAATCCCTTTCTCTCCCTTGACGTGACAGGCGAAGGGGGCTGGTCCATCGGACTGGACAACCAGGACAGCAACAAGCTGAAATTCAGCGCCGCATGGGACGGTTTCTACAATTCGAGAATGGTCCTCCAAAACTCGGGCGATCTGGCTATCACGGGTATCGGAACCATGCTGGCAATGGAACTCCGCGCCGCCGGGCTGACTCCCTACCTTGATTTTTCCGCGGATAATGACTCCGACTTCGGGGCACGGATCATCTACACGAGCGCAGATGATTTTCTGAGCATTTCAGGAGCGAGCCGGCTGGCAGTCGAAAGTGGCATCAGGATCAGTCCGGGAGGGAACCTTGAATCCCTCGGGCGGCTTCACCTGCAGTCAGGTACCAACCAAGGGCTTTACCTGAACCCCTTCGCTGACGGCGGCGACGTCATTGTCGGTGGCGGCAGCGGGCAAGGAAACCTGCGGGTCGTGGGAACCGTCACGGTCGACAACAATTTGTCCTGCGCCAAAGAAATGACCTGTGTGGCTGTCAACATTACCAGCGACCGCAACGCCAAGGAAGGTTTCACCCCCGTTGACTCCCGCGAAGTCCTTGCGAAAGTGGCTGCGCTTCCGATCACGGAATGGCAGTATAAGACCCAATCCGGTGCCCGCCATATCGGCCCCATGGCTCAGGACTTCCGCGATGCCTTCTCCCTCGGCCACGATGAAAAGCACATCACCACGGTGGACGCGGACGGCATCGCCCTCGCCGCCATCCAGGGCCTCAACGGCCTCATGAAGGAAAAGGACGCTGAACTCGACCGCCTCAAGGACGAGAATCAGGCCCTCTCCGAAAGGCTCGCGGCCATTGAGAAGGCGCTGGGCCTCACTGGCACCGCTCGCGCGGGCAGCACCGCCAACCGCCAGTGACCCGTCCTGCGCCCGAACTTATTTCCATCTTTAAACCGGAGGAACGATCCCCATGAACCTCATCCCACCCAGGGCAGTGTGGCGCGCCTTGATGGCGGCTTGCCTGCTGTTGCCTGCTGTCTTGGTCGCCCAGACGACCTATGTAGAACCGTACAAGGGCAATTTCACTGCCAATGGAACGGTGAACGACCCGAACAGCAACTTCTACGGACTAGTGAATGCCCGCCGTGCCTTCACCTATGAATTGCGCGGCGATATGCCCGTTTATGGCTCGGTCCGCATCACCGCCCCGGCCCGCATCACGCGCAATCCAGGGGGTGCCCCCATCAAGATCGGCGCGTCCGCCGTCGCGGAAACGACCTTCAGGTGCATTTCATACAACGTGCGACTCGGTGATCCCAGTCCCTTCTCAAGCGGATGGGCATCCGCTCAGCGGGCCGCTGTCATCCGCGCCTACGATTGGGGGGTGTGGGATGCTTTTGGATTCTGCGAGCTCTGGGACGTTGCCGACAGCTACAACAATCATATTCGCCTGATGGGTTTTGGAAGCAACCGCACGGTCACTGGCTTTGATTTCGGCGGCAGCCCTCAGCATGGAGGTCTCCTCCTCCACTCCAGACACGACCTCACCAATACGTCCCGCGGGGTTTATCAGGCCTGCGCGCACGCGTTTGAGGATTGTCTTGCCAATAAAGGATGGGTTCGGGGCCGGATGGTGAAGAACGGAATCGGCATCTGGGTTTACATGACCCATACCCAGGCCGACGCCTCCGTGACGGGCGCTGGTGCCACCAGCTGGGGGACCATCTACAGCGCCCGCAGGAATCAACTGGAGCAATTGCGCACGGACGTGAATGGGATGCGGACCTCGCACCCGGATGATGTCTTTTTCCTCATGGGTGATTTCAACGTCATGGGTGAAGACAGGTTTCCGCCCGGATCCCCTGATCAGCAGGAGTACACCACTGTTCTGGCGGATGTGCTCGGCCCTCAGATTTCGGGCGGGATGGATGCCGCCCGTCATTTCTGGCCGCGGAACCTGGGGCCAACCTTTTCGCATACAAACGACCTCATGAAATACTACTACCCTTCGCTTGGAATAGAGGAATCGAGCAGGCTGGACTACATCATCGCCGTGAACAGCCTCAGCAGGAAAGTAGTTATTGAGACGACCAATTATCAGGTCCTCAAGCCGCAAAGCGCCGGAATCACGGCATCTGGTTTCACCTCCAGGGAACTCTCCGATCATTGGCCTGTCATGGGTGATTTCCGTATCTTCCGCCGCACCAATTGAATTCCCTCACCGCTCTGCCATGAAACTATCCTTCCATCTGCTCGCCTCCCTGGCGGCCATCATCGCCACTCCGATCCTCCACGCCGGCAGCAGCAGCGGCGGCACCGGTGCCGGAGCGGTCGTCATTCCCGCGGACACGCTGAGCAGCGGCGGCGGGATCTCGTCGGCCGGCAGCGGCGCGTCGACGATCGTCGTCACCGCCAGCATGGGCGGCGTCATCGGCACCTCCACGGCGGCCTCGCCGACCATCACAAACCATCAGGGTTACATCCCGCAGATTCTGCCTCCTCAGCTCTACGAACTCTGGGCGGCGCAGAACATTCCGGCGGGACGGGACGCCTCGTTCACCGGGGACTGGAACCGCGACGGGGTTACGAATGCCATCGATTACGTGTTTGGCACCACCCGCATCCAACCGGTCGGCGGACAGGTGCAGGGAACAGGCAGGATTCCGGCTCCGCCCTCGATTCCTGCTGACGTGAATGTGTTTCTGGATTCGAGCGAACTCAGCCTCGCGAACTGGCAGACCATTGTCAGCTGGGTCGGTGGCGCACCAGCGTTGTATGCGTTCCCGGCGTTCACATCCGTGACTGGTGGCCAAGTCGTGGATTCAGGCAATAACAGTCCGTTCTTCTACCGCTATCGGATCACGCGACGCTGACGGCAGCGGCTGGCAGCGTATTTCTGTTCCGGACCTGTTTGTCCGGGACGGCATGACAGACCCGGCTCCGGCGTGCGGCCAATGCGTGGGCCTGCACGCCGGGGTACCGGTCGGTGCCGCGTCAGAACACGAAGTTCAGGCCGAGGGCGGTGCGGCGGCCTTTGAAGCGGTCGCGGGCTTTGAAGTCGATGGTCTGGCGGGCGAGCATGCCGAACTTCCCGGGGACGAACCGGAACGAGGCGTCGGCTCCGGCGCCGAAGAGGTGGTCGTGGAGGTCCGGGTTGACGGGAGCGCTGCCGGTGTCGTCCGTGAACTGCCACTGGGCGAAGGCGAAGAGGCCGGCCAGACACAACAAGCCGGCCCATCCAACGACGGGTAACGTCCTTCTTTGAATTCGGGCTTTCCTCGCCTCGGTGGATGGCCTATGCGTTGCGGCAAGAGAATGTATCTGAAGCTCGCCGAGAGATTGAGCCCCAAGAAGGTGGCCGAAGCGCTGCTTCCTCATCTGCGCCCGGAGCAAGTGGATTGGGACTACGAGAACGTCTATGAGTGGGCCTACGTCGATCTTCCCGAGCTTGCGTTCAGCCTCAACGTCACGCGGGACCACGGCATGAGCCATATTGGGGACGACGTCCTCACTGGGCTGACCCCTGACGAGATCGAAGCTCTTCCTACTGCTGGGCCAACCTACATTTTCGGCTGGAACCGGCGCAGCGACTCCTATGTGGCCGATTTGGCCAACGATCTGGTACAGAGGATCAGTGACAGCGTGCAGTCCGAGATACTGATTTTTCCGGGACGGATCGACGTCGATGCGGTTGAGCTGGAGCCAAGCGGACTAAGTAAACCGAGACGCTAACAGGTTGTCGATTTCAACACCTGCCCCGCCGCGAGTTTAATCCGTCATGACCACTGAAACCTCAACCCACAATCGAAGCTTCGCCCTCGGGCCGGTGTGAGGGGGATTCGACGTTAGGCAAATTCCGATGGCGTTTTCTGTTTCCGAAGTTCATGAACTGGAGCGTGACCGTTGCCATGCTCTCCTTCATCACCACGGCCAGATGCTTACGGTGATTCTGAGGGTCAGCCATGCTGAGGCCGTAAGCCTTCCGGCCGACTTTACGGCTGAGGTGGATCACACCTCCGTCGTGAGATTCGAGGCGGACTTGCCTGCGGACGACAGCCAGTCAGGTTTCTTTGCGACAGACGACCCCGCGGTGATTTTAGCTGATGGGAGCGTTCACAATCACGTAGAAATCGGCGACGATCATGTCTTGATTGACGTTTACACTCAGACGGGTGCTGAGTTCTTCACCGTGACATCTGAGGAACTTGGTGGCAGAGTTCCTGCCATTGGCTCGCGGCTTCGAGTTTGGCTGCTTGGCCTGTCTGTTTATCCGACCGGCGTGTAGCTGACATCGAGCGAATGGACGGGATGGACGGGATGGACGGGATGGGGCACGGCAATTGGATTGAGGAGGAAGTGGGAAGTGGGGCTGGTAGGGAGGGCTTGTTGTGAGAGGGCGGGTAGGCGTACTCCGTGCGCAGGGAGAGCTGTGATTGTCCCAGCAGTCCAGAGCCTGCGGCGGGCGGGGAGGATTTGAAATTTGAGAATTGAGATGGGGCGTGTTGGGAGAGGGGGCGTGTTAGGAGGGGCTGGTTCGGCGGGCGGGTAGGCGCACTCCGTGCGCAGGAAGAGCTGTAATGCTGACAGCAGTCCAGAGCCTTCGGCTGCTTGTGCGGAGGTGGGCGGGTTGGGAGAGGGGGGGTGGAGCGGGTTGGGAGGGGGATACGGGGATATTGACATGCGGGGGGTGAGGGAGCAGGAATGGGGGGATGGCGAAGGTTTCGGGAGATGCACCTAGTGGTTTTCACACGACGCGCTGGAGCTTGATTCGCGCGAGCGGGGAGTCCCCTGCGGACCGGCGGCAAGCGCTGGAGTGGTTGTGCCGGACGTACTGGCAGCCGTTGTACCGGCATGTGAGAATGCGGGGGTTGGGGCATGAGGATGCGTTGGATGCGACGCAGGGGTTTTTTGTGCGGCTACTGGCGGGGGAGCCGTTCGGTCAGGCGGCGGAGGATCGCGGGAGATTCCGGTCGTGGTTGCTTGGAGCGATGAATCATTATCTGGCGGATTTACGGGACCACGCGACGGCGCAGAAGCGGGGAGGGGGAGCGGTGCCGATTCCGCTGGAGGAACTGGCGCGTCATGATGCGGCGTGGGAGCCGCCTTCGGGAGCGCTGACGCCGGATCGGGAATTTGATCGGAACTGGGCGATGGCGGTGATGGAGAAGGCGATGGAGCAATTGGCAGAGGAGTATGGGAAGCGCGGGGCGGCGGATCAGTATCGGGTGTTGAGCCCGTTTCTGGCGGGTCGCCCGGATCCGGCGGCGTATGCGGCGGTGGCGGAGGTGACTGGGACGACAGCGAACAGCGTGGCGGTGGCGGTGAAGCGCCTGCGCGAACGGTTTCGCGAGCGCGTGAGGACGGCGGTGCGCGAGACGGTGGGGTCCGAGGAGGAACTTGATGACGAGATGGCACTGCTCTTTGCGGCGCTGCGGGGGTGAGTTGGTTACAGCTGAGGTGGTGGTGATGTGGAGCGCGGTGCTCCAGTAGCCCGGCGCAGCGGGGTGGGAATCCACCGTGATTGTTCCGCTTGTCACCGTCGGCAAAGTTGTCATGAAGGGTGTGTTGCCTGATCGTGTCGCCTCACGGCATGGAGACGCTGACGCGACCAAACATGCGGCTCTCGGCAGGTGGAACTGGTTCTTCGTGCACGACCCGTTCCCATGTGTCATCAATCAGGGTGACAACGGGCTCGGAACTTAAGCCGGTCCATGCCCCCAAGGTGGTGGATTTTTCCGGCGTGTAGGTTAGGCCGTCGCCTCGGCGGCGGAGGAATTCGTAGCGGAAGACCGGGCTGGGCCCGCTCAGGGCTGTGGAAATGCGCGGCAGGCCTGAGAGACCGATGCCTGGAATGAGTTCTGGGGCACCAGCAGTTAATGGGCTCAAATTGAAGGCATACTTCATCAGGTTGCTGACGCCATCTCCTGTTGGATTGGCGGAAGGATTGGCCGCTGCGCCTTCCAGCAGGTATTCGCCCGTCCAACCCGTGAAATTCTGGGTGCCAGTTCCAGTAAGGATGATGTCGAAGGGGTTGTTGTCGGGGTCGTTGCTGGCGATATGCAGCACCGCTGTTTTGGGCCCGTCGGAGCGAGGGCGGAAACCGATCCGCACCTGGGCGAACTGGGGATTGGGGAGGTCGAATTTCCCGGGAACGATGTCGGGAAATGCCTGGATGGAAACCCGGAAGGTGGAATCTGCCTGCCCGTCGATCGTGGCCGTGATGTCAGTCAGGTCATGCTTGCCATCGTTGTAGATCGTGAAGTAAGTGAACACGCTCGTGTCGACAGCGGTAGAGCCCATGGAGACGCTGGAAACCCCATCCACCAGAGGATCGCGATGTGTCACGCGAATGATGGAAGGGTAGCAGGAAAAGTTCCGGTAGAGCCATAAATGCTCCGCCACCAGGACAAAGTCCGAGACCCCATCCTGGTCGAAATCCCCCACCGTGATGTGCCTCGCGTAGCGTTCCGGGGCAAACCATTTCCCCATGGTGAACGTCCCGTCCCCATTGCTCAGATGGACTCCCACATGTGGAGAGATATTGCCATTCGGTAGATAATGGAAACTCAGGCTGAGGATGTCAGGCACGCTGTCCCCGTTGAAATCTCCCGTTTTCAGTTCGCCTACTGAAGTGGTCGCGGCGTCGGGTAAAACGATGTTAGCCGCACCGGTAAAGGAGCCAGTGCCGTCGCCAAGCCGCACACTGATGATCCCCTCCATACTGCCTGCTGCCATGTCCGGAAAGCCATCGCTGTTGAAATCTGCCGTCGTCAGGGCCGTGGCCCATGGTCCAACCGGGTTGGCCCCGCCGGCGGTGAAACTGCCGGCACCGTCCCCTTGATAGTTGAAGATCTGACCATTCTGATAAACGAAGGGAACAGGAGGATCGGCGGCCGGTGGGAAATCTTCCGTGCCCCCAATGCGGCACACCATGCCCAAATCAGCCTGACCATCCAGATTGAAATCCTCCGCCACGAGCACGGCTGGATATTTGGCAGTGGTGATCGGGGTTTCCGGCTGCAAGTCAAAGAAACGGCCGCGACCATCCCCCCTCGCCAAGCCCATGCGATGACTCGTCTCATTCGCGATCATGATGTCCGCATTTCCGTCCCGGTCATAATCGGCCACCGCCACGTGGCTGGATGAACCAAGTTGCGTCAAGTTGGAGTCGACGGCGAATCCAAATCTCGCCATTGGACTGCCAACGCCGGTTTCCACCTGTTGCAGCATGATGGAAACGGGAGCGCTGTGCTGATGGGGTGTCAGTACGAGGTCCTGCCGGTCATCGCGATTGAAGTCGGCAAGGTGCATGATTTCCGAGTTGACGGGAACGGGCATCGGCTGCCCTTCAAAGGCGAAATGGCCTACTCCATCGCCTGCCAGCACCATCAGTCGGGCGAAGGGGGCGCTGCTGAAACGTTGGATTGTGAGAATGTCCTCGTGACCATCACCGGTCACATCCCCCATGACAACACCATCTCCAAAATCCGGAAGCCCCGGCAGCGGAACGATCTCCGGGGCGAAGCTCAGATCATTGCACGGAGGCCCCACCACCACTTGCACAGGGAAGGTGAACTGAGGATTGCCGAGGACGTTCGTGGTTAGAACAATACTGCCAGTGACCGTGCCGCTGCCGGATGGTGAATAGCGCAATTGCACCAAATGCGATCCGCCCACCGGCAACGTCACGGGCAGTGCTGGCGTCAGCAGTGTGAAACCCGGCGGCAGGCTGGCGGACGTGATCTGCAATTCCTGATGCCCGTTATTCCGAGCCATGAATCGCTTCACAATGGGGGCCACGGCCGCCCGGCCAAAGGCCACCGGTTCGGTTTGCCCATCGAAAATTTCCGGCACTCCCGTGGCTCCGAATAATGCGAGGTTCGGAGCTTCGATCACGCCTGTCAAGGCAATGACAAATGGAGCCTCGTCCGCATCATCATTCACCAGCGCCATGCTTCCCAGCTTGGTGCCATCGCGATTTGGAGTCATGGTTACGGTGATGAGGCGGCTGCCACCCGGCGGGACAATCCACGGGCTGGCGAGACTGGGCGGACTGCCGCTGAGCGCAAACTCTCCCGTGATGTTGACTTCCGGAATGGTGAGTTGGCGTGTGCCCGTGTTGCGGATCGTGAAGACGTTCGCGCGCAGGAACCCTTGTCCGGCAGTGACGAAATCCACGGTGGAGACGCCTGATGCCAGTTCCGTGTTCGTCGGATACTCCACGACAATTTCCGGCAATCGAGGCACCACCGCCAGATGAAACGATCCCACTGAACAGTTCCCGGAAGCATCACTGGCCGTGATCGTCACCTCGCCATTTTCCGTCAGGAGCACGCTGGGCTTGCTCCACGTCCATGTTCCGGAGGCAGCATGAAACGTCACCGTGCCGAACGGGGCCACTTCTGTTTCCGGGACGCCGCCCCGCCAGCTAGGTGTGATGCTGAAGCCAGCGCCGCCGCCGGCATTCCCGAGGAACCCGGAAATGGTGGCTGGAGCATCTTCCAGCACGGTCACTGTGGGAAGCGCGTTGCCGATGCGCCAGAGTCCCTGGCCATGCACCCCATCGTTCGTCAACCAGATGAGCTGCCCCTGGTAATCCGTGAGGTAAGCTGGATTCAGTGCGAAGCCATCGGTGACCACCTGAACCGGAATGTCCTGACTATTCAAGGTCCAGAGCGCGTCACCATTGAGTCCGCCGGTGACAAAATAGAGGCGCTCATTCACGCTGATGAGCGATTGCAGGAAACTCACCGATCCGCCGGGACTCGCCACCTTTCCATCTGCGCCCAGGCGCCAGAGCTGATTCCCGTGGGTGCCGTCATCCGCTGCAAAATAGAGTTGTCCGTCCGCCATGGTGAGATGAGTGGGATAGGAGGAATCTGTGGGGTTGATCCCGCCGCCTGGTATGGCGTCTTCCACCAATTCGGCCCCCGTGGCTGTTATGCGCCAGAGTTCCACTCCATTCACGCCATCATCTGCCGTGAAGTAGAGCACGCCATTCACGTCCGTGAGTTCGCGAGGCGAGGAACCATCCGCTCCTGCCTTTACATCCGCCACCAGCACCGGAGCCGCTGTGGGATTGGCGATGCGCCATATTTCGGCACCAGTGGCGGGATTATTTGCCGTGAAGAAAAGTTCCGTTCCCACGGCCGCAAACTCCACTGGTGGACCAAAGGAAAACGGCCCGGGAGGTGCGGTGCTGGTGAAGACCAACTCCGCCAGCGAAACCGTGGCAGCCGATGTGCGCACCCGCCAGATCTCCTTGTCCCCAGCGCCAAAGGGAGTGGTGCCCAGCACGGCATACAGTGTCCCGCCCTGCACGAATAGGTTGCCGGGGAAAATGGCATCTCCACCACTGCGGATCCCTCCATCTGCCACGGCATCATTTTCCACCAGCACCGCTGCATAGGTCGCATTCAGATACCAAAGCTCCTCCCCCGTGGCGTCGGTGCTGGCTGTGAAGAACAAACGATTCCCCACGCCCTTGAGATTGCCAGGAAAAGAGCCGTCCACTCCGGCGACAACATCGGTCACTGCCGGGGAATCGCTTGCAGCCATGTGCCACAGCTCCGCTCCATGCGCGGCATCTGTGGCGGTGAAATAGAGCACGCCATTCACCACCAATAGATTTCCCGGCGACGAACTGTCCGCGCCTGGATTCAGGTCCGCCACCATTTCCGGCCCAGTGGGGGCAAGGCGCCAGAGTTCACTTCCATGCACACGATCGTCCGCGGTGAAATAAAGCGTGCCGTTGACGTCGGTGAGGTTTCCCAGATTTGGATCTGCCCCACCCGGTGGATTGAGGTCCACCACCACCTCGCTGCCGGTCTCGGTCAACCGGCGGATCACCGGGCCTAAGGTGGCATCCATGGCGAGGAAATAGAGATTTCCGTCTGACAACGTGAAGCCCTGCGAAGGCCCACCGGGGGAGGAATTGATGCTGGTGCTCTGTCCAGCACGGGAGCCATCCACTTCCACATCAAACGTGGCCAACGAACCCGCTTCCGGAGCCGTGGCCAGATAGCCGGTGCAAAGGCTCAGCCAACCGATGTTCGCTCCATAGGCATAGCCGCTGAAATTGCCGGTGGCCCGCGCAATCCTTGCCCGCCGGGCATCCGAGGGAGCTGCCCAGTCGAAATGAATCCAGCCCACGTTGGCCCCGTAGGCATAACCGGAGAGATTTCCTGCGGCATCGATGTTCACGCCGCAGTCCTCCGTGACCGTATTGCTGTAGGCGACCCCATTGGCAGGCGAGCCATCGCCGAAGCTGATCCAGCCGAGGTTCGGTGCGTGGACCTTTCCTGAAAGAAAGGTTTCGCCCACAACCACGCCGTGTTCAGCAGAGGGCCGGAAATCGAGCCAGCCGGTGTTGGCCGCGTGGGCAAAGGAATCGCGTGGGGCGATGGTGGAGTCAGCGCTCAAGGCCCATGGAAGAGCCAGAATGGCAAAAATCGGTGTGAAAGCTTTCATGGAGTGGAGGCTGGGTTATCTGACGGACCAAAAGCTGCCTTTCCAGCCCAGATATAGCTGATTTGTGGATCTTTCGTACCAGGTACACAAGGGCTGACCATCCGGGCCCACCGCTAGCGATATGGTGCTGGTGCCGTCTGATTTTCTTGCAATTACAGAGAGCTTCCAATTGATTCCATCAAAAGTTGCAGCGTTCAGTTTTGCGGTACCGAGGTTGACGGCAACGTTATAGGTAACAATAGGTTGACCGTCCGTACCGAAGGCCAAGGACGCTTGTGATTCGGGGCTCCCGTCTACACGTGGTGAGCTGTCAATTAACGTGGTTTCCCATGACAGATTCCCACTGAAACGGCGGGCCAGCGCCAGTCCGCTCATGTCCGAGCCAGGGGCTCTGTTTTTGATATACGCAACAGAAGGAAGCTGGTCTGGCCCATAGGCCAGCGAGGGCCCGAATCCGTGCGGATCCACTGAGCTTACCGACCAGGCCGGGCCATTTAAGCTGGCAAATTTCACCCCTTCTGCTCCGCTGTAGGCAATTGAAGGAACCCCCTCGGGACTAAATACCAATGAAGCGGAACGCATGTAGGGGGACGAATCTGAAACGGCGTCCACCACTGAGATATTCCATGCTCCCCCGGTGCGCTTGATGTAATTGATGCGAGATCCGTCTCCTGAGAGATACGTGATTGCCGGCTCGCCGTCCGGACCAAATTTAAGCGATTCCGGTCCTCCAGTGAGCACCGTTGCGCTCCCGGTAATGAGTGTTGTCAATGTCCATGCGCTCCCGTTGTGATGAGCAAATCTGAGTTCCTGCGTGGTTCTTCCAATGGCGCCGTCAAATACCGTCGTGGTTTTCCGATAGCAAACCGCCGGGTTTCCGGATGGATCGAAAGAAAGGGAAACTCCTGTCCCGCATTCACCGAAAATGCCTTCATCAATGGACTCCACTACGGAAATAGTCCATGAGGTCCCATTAAACCGTGCGAATTTTATTGATTGTGGGCGTGAATAGGGATCGCCCCCTGAGTAGGCAATCGCAGGAAATCCATCCGCCCCAAAAGCCAAGGACGAATATTTGCCCGAACTGGTATCCACAGCTCGTAGATTCCACGCTAAGTTGATGGAATCGGAACTAGCCAGCGCCGCATTGAGGGCTTGATTCTGGGCTCTCAATTGCCCGACCTGAGCCTCCAGGCTGCCGATCTTGTCCCAGATCTGCTGTAGAGACTTCTGCGTCGGCCCTGGAGGCCCGGGATTGGCCAGAGGGCCCTGCGCCTGGACGGTGGGGAAGCTGAAGGTGAGCAGGGCGAGGGCGGTGAGGAGGATTGGTGTTTTCACTGGGAGGGTGTTTGGTGTGGTGGAGCGGGGTTGGAGCTGGGTCTGGAAGGGACTCAAGGGTCTAAAAGGATGTGAGGGACCAGAGAGTGGAAGAGGCCTTTACGGCAACTTAGTTCCTTGGGAGCCGCTGACGGCCCGGCTCTCGTCAGTGTCATCTGAGTGGGTGCAGGCCGAAGGCGAATTCCGCCAGATTGCTGACGCTGTCGTTGTCCGGTTCCGCGCTGCTGGCCGCTTCAATCCGCGCCGCCGGGCCTCAGTGGTGGTTTCCCAGTCGGAATGAATCCAGGCCGCGTTGGCCGCGTGGGCATAGGAATCGCGTGGGGCGATGGTGGAGTCAGCGCTCAAGGCCCATGGAAGAGCGAGAATGGCAAAAATCGGTGTGAAAGCTTTCATGGTGGGGAGGCTAAGTTATCTGACGGGCCAAAAAGCACCTTTCCAAGCCAGTCTGAGCTGATAGGGAAAGTCTGAGGAATCCTCAATGTAGGAACACATCGGTTGACCGTCCGGACCAACTGCCATGGAAAAAATGGCCGCCTGGATCCTGTCCCCACCTCTCGACACTGATGTCAGCTTCCATGCCGTCCCATCGAAACGGGCAAAATTCAACGATCCGCGGCCCATGCCAGCTGTTTTTGCATAAGCCACGATAGGTTGGCCGTCCGCCCCGAAAGCTAGCGAGGGGCGGCCGATAGGTGACCCGCTCACAGTCGTGGTATCCACTAATGATTTCTCCCACTCCCCACCGAAACGGCGGGCCAGTGTGAGTCCGTCTTCCCCCGGAAGTCCACTTTTAATATACGCAACAGCAGGAAGTCCGTCGGTCCCGAATGCCAGCGATGGCGCACTTCGGCAGCTTCCATCTATCGTCGAAATCACCCATTCCGATCCATTCAGGCTGGCAAGCTTCGCTCCGCCTGCTCCACAGTAGGCAATGGTCGGAAACCCTTGCGGACTAAATGCCAAACAAGCTCCGTAGCCCGAAGAATCGACCACGGAGATATCCCAGGAGCCGCTATTGAGTTTGGCATAGCGAATTCCAGCGCCAGGCAGCATGAACGCAATGGCAGGCTCACCGTCGGGACCAAAACTCAAAGCCGCTGGACCATCGGATAGTTCATTCGGATCATTGGCGGTAACCACGGTTGCTGAAACCCACGCACTTCCATTGAATCTCGCCAATTTCAGGCTCATGGTGCTGCGAAAGGTTCCTCCGACGAGGACAGTAGATCTCTTATTATAGCAAATCGCCGGCTTCCCATCATGATCAAAAGCCAAGGATACGCCATTGCCACATTCATCCGGGGGATCCCCGGCGGTATCTATGGTGGAAATGATCCATGAGCTTCCGGTAAAACGGGCAAACTTCAGGGCGGTTCGCCCTGAGGCATAAGCTGAGTATGCAATCGCCGGAAATCCATCCGCCCCAAAAGCCAAGGATGAATAGAAACCCGAACTGGTGTCCACAGTTCGCAGATTCCACGCCAAATTGATCGAATTGGAATTCGCCAGCATTGCACTGAGTGCCTGATTCTGAGCTTTCAATTGCCCGAGCTGGGCCTGCTGAGCGTCGATCTTATCCCAGATTTGCTGAAGAGACTTCTGCGTCGGCCCCGGAGGCCCGGGATTCGCCAAAGGGCCCTGGGCTTGGACGGTGGTGCTGCTGAAGGTGAGCAGGGCAAGGGCAGTGAGCAGGATGGGAGTTTTCACGGGGAAGGTGTTTGGTGTGATGGGGCGGGATTGGAACTGGTTTTGGAAGGGACTTAATGGGCTAGGAGAACGGGAGGGACCAGAGAGTGGAAGAGCGCTTTACGGCCCTTTCGTCCCCATGGAACAGCTTACGGGCCGGTGTTCGTGACCTTGAGGCGGAGGAAGCCGCGTTCGCGACCGGTGGTGTCGAGCTTGAAGGTGTGGACGGTGCCGGCACCCTTGTCAGGGAGGGCGGACCAGCTGCCGGCACTCATGTCGGGGCTCCATTCGGCTCCGTAGGTGATGCCCATGTGGGAGTCGGGTTCTGTGAATTCGAGGAGGATGAGACTACCGTCGACGATGTGCTGCGGGAGGGCGGCGGCGTCGGGTTTGAGCGGGTTGAGGCCGAAGGCGAATTCGGTGAGATTGGCGACGCCATCGTTGTCGGGGTCGGCGCTGTCGGCGGCGTCTTCGGTGCTTTCGAGGGAGCCGAAGTGAACGTTCCGCCACATCTGGAGACGGCTGTAGGTGGTGAAGGTGCGGTCGCCGCCGAGGGCGAAGGAGATGCCGCCGTGGACAGCCTTCACCTGATAGTGATAGGTGGTGCCCGGCAGGAGGCCGGTGATTGCGGCTTCGGCGAAGGTGCGGACGGTGCCGTTCATGGTGGCGGGCGAGGCCGTCACGGTGGTGCCGTAGGTGTTGGTTAGGCCGTAATCGAAGGTGACATCCACCGACTGGCCATGGGGATTGACGGTGCCGAGGAGATAGGCTTCCGTGGCGCTCAACGGGATGGCCGCGTCCGTGGTGGCGGCAGGGAGGAGGGACATGGCGACGATGGCGAGGCTGTGCTGGCAGGCGGCTCCGCTGAAAAGACCCTGCCAGCGGTCGCCGGGATCGAGGGCGGTGGCGTCCACGGGTTTCTGGGTGGACTGGGTGTGGACGTCGATGTTGTTATTGCCGAGGCGGCCTTCATTGCCCAGGCCCCAGGCGTAGAGCTTGCCGTCGCTGCGCTGGGCGAGGTTGTGTTCATCTCCCGCCACGACGCTGCCGAGGCTCTGACCGCCGAGCCAGGAGGTTTTCACTTCGGTGGGCGTGTGGCTGTTGAGAAAGTTCCCGGTGCCGAGCTGGCCGAAGCTGTTGGAGCCCCATGCGACGAGTTTTCCGTCGGTGCGCATGGCGAGACTGTGCATGGTGCCGCCGCCGTAAATGGCGGTGGCGGTCAGGTCTGGAACGAGGACGGGATATTTTGAATCGTCCGTGGTGCCATTGCCCAGTTGGCCTTCGGTATTGCGGCCCCATGTGAAGACCTTGCCTCCGCTAGTGAGGGCCATGCTGTGCGAGCGACCGGCGGCTACCGCGACGAATTTTTCACCGGCGGGGAGATCGGAGAGATCTACCGCCACGGGCGATTTGTAGTTGCCAGTGTCGCCATTGCCCAGTTGCCCGGAATCCCCGAGGCCCCACGCGGCCACGAAGCCGTCACCGCAGACGGCGAGGCTGTGGTATTCCCCGGCGGAGATGCCGATGACGCGGCGGCCGGAGAGAGCACCCGCGGCCGACGCTGGCAGGTTTTCGTCAAACCCCGAACTGCCGTTGCCTACCTGACCGTACTGGTTGTCGCCCCATGCATAGACCTTACCGTCCGAGAACAGGGAGAGTGTGTGCGAACCCCCGGCGGAGATGGCGACCGGGTGGATACCGCCCGGGAGGAATGCCTGTTCCACGGCGGTGGGTACGTTGCTGGAGGTGGCGATCGGGTCGCCATTGCCGAGTTGGCCCTCGCGATTGTCGCCCCATGTGGCGATGGTGCCGTCGACGCAGAGGGCGACGCTGTGGTGGGTGCCGCCTGAGAGACTGACGATGGTTTTTCCTGCGAGGAGGCCGTAGGTGAAGACATCGCCGGGGATGCCCTGGTTCGTGGAATTCGTGTTGCCGAGCTGGCCCAGATTGTTCCAGCCCCATGAGAGTGCCCGCGTGTTCCGCCAGAGGAGGACGAGGTCATTCCCGGTGCCGCCGAAGTAGTGGGCGACATACGGATAGGTGACGGTGCCGAAGGTCAGGTCGACGGGCTGGCCATGGGCGAGATTGGAGAAAGTGCCGGTGATGGGTGTGCTGCCGGTATTGTTCACGACCATGAGCGTGGTGCCGGGATCGAGGTGGCGGGCGAGTGAGAAGGAGACTTGGCGGCCCGATGCGGTGTAACTGGTTACGGTGGGCGCGTTGTCCGAGCCGTCGGCCTTGTAGTCGACGTGGAGATTGGTGAGAGTGGTGAAAGGGATGTCTGTTCCATCGACGCGGCCGCCGGGGTTTTCGGCGGAGGCGCGGAAGACGTAGGCGGTGCCTGGGGCAAGCCCGGTGACGCGGAGGGTGAAGGTGGCGGTGCCGGTGATGGTGGCTGGTGAGGCGATGCGCAGGGGTTGGGTGTAGGCGGTGGTGGTGTCCAGTTTGAAGGCCGGGATAGCAGTCAGGGTGCTGGTGTCGACGGTGCCGGTGAGGAGGGCGGTGGTGCCGGTGATTTCGCTGACACTCACGGAGGTTACGATGGGTAGCGAGTGAATGTAGGCGACCTTGGATTCCATGATGCCGGTGGAGCCGCTGAGGTAGCCGCTGGCAGTGCGGGCTCTGACGCGGATTTGGCCGGAGAGCGGCAGGGTAGGGGAGATGCTGGTCAGGCTCCAGTCGCCGGCGAGGGGATCGACGCGCGTGCCGTTTCCGATGGGGGTGAAGGTGGTGCCGAGGAAGGTTGCCTGTTCGAAGGTGACGGAGAGGACCTCGGGTGCGGAGCCACCGCGGGACCAGAAGAGTTCTGTGGCGCTGCGTTTTTCGAGTGTCTGATAGGCTGTTTCGTTGTTGAGGAGTGCGAAGCCTGAGCGGGCGGCGGCGCCGCCATTGATGGCGGTGAAGGTTCCGGCGAGTTGTGCTTTGCCGTCTGCCTGGAGGGCGATGCTGCGCACGTCGCCGCCGGTGACGTTGGGATTGAATCCATCGAGCGCGCCGGTGGAGTCGAGCCGAGCGACCTTGCTGCGGGGCGTGCCGGCCACGGAGGTGAATGATCCGCCGATCAGCAGCTTCTGATTGGCCTGGAGGGCGAGGGCAATGACCTCGTTGTTGGGGTTAGGATCGAAAGTCGGATCCAGCGAGCCATCCGAGTTCAAACGTGCCAGATAGTTGCGGCTGATGCCATTGATTCGCCTGAAGCCTCCGGCTACCAGAGCCCGGCCATCGCGCTGGCTCACGACGGACGAGACCACACTGTCGAGCGCTGGCGAGAAGGAGGGATCCACCTGACCGGAAGTGCGGTTCAGTCGTGCGAGGAAAGCCCGGCTTGGGAAGGACACCTGGAAGAAGTCTCCCCCGACGAGCAAATTGCCATCCGGCTGCAGTGCCATGCTGTAAATGGTTCCGAACACATTTGGGTTGAAAGCAATGTCGAGTGTTCCGGCAGGCGTGATCCTAGCGATGCCGCTGCGGGTTGCTCCCATGAAGCTGGATGTGCCATTGAAATCGCCGCCCACGAGGACCGCGCCATCTGGCTGTACGGCGAGGCAGAGGACGAAGGCGATGACTCCGGGGTCGCCGAAGGAGGTATCGACGGTGCCATCGGGGAGAAGACGTGCGAGACGGCTGCGGGGGAAGACTGGGCCGGTGCCGCGAGGCTGCAGCGTGGTGAAGTTGCCGCCGATCATGATTTTGCCGTCTGCGAGCAAGGCGGCGCAGCTAATCGGGCCATTGGCACCGGGGTTGAAGCCGAGGCCTCCTTCGAGCGAGCCATTGGCGAGGAGCCTAGCCATGCGCCCCTGGGCGGTGCCGTGGACTGAGGTGAAGTCGCCGAAGAGGATGGTCCTCCCGTCCGGTTGGATGAGTGATCCATAGAGCGCGCCGCCGGTGACGGGGACCGTGAGCGGCTCTGCGAGCCCGCCGACGGCGGGGTCTGGGAGGGTGGTGAAGGTGAGGTTGCCCCAGCTTCCGTCGCCGGAGGCGTTGGTGGCGCGGACGGCGAACGTGTATTGTGTGCCGGGCAATAAGCCGGTGACGGTGGCGGATACGGGAGTGGTGGCGGTGCCTGTAACGGATGCTGGAGCGGGTGTGGCGTTGAGACCCTCGACGCCGGGGGAGAAGTAGCGGAACCAGACATCGGCGGCGGCGCCGTTGGCGCGCACGGTGCCGTTGAGGACGGCGCTGGTGGAGGTGATGGAAGTGGCGGCGAGGGTGGTCAGGGTGGGGGCTGCGGGGGCGGTGGTGAAGGTCAGGAAACTGTCCAGCGTTGCTGGGCCGACACCATTTGAGGCCCTGCCACGAAAGCGATAGGCGCGTCCTGGGAGCAAGCCGGTCAAGGTATGGGTCGGGAATACCGGGGCGCTTCCGGAGAAGGTGCCTGGGATGGATACTGTGGTGAGGGCTCCTGAGGGATGTTCGCCCCACTCGTACTGGACGGTGGTCGGACTGTGGTTTGGAAATGCCCGGCAATTCAGCGTGGCGGACGTTGCGGTGATCGCGGTGGCGGGACGCGTCGAAATTTGTGGGATGGAGGGCTGAAAGTAGAACGTGTAGGCGGCTCCGGCACGCGTGGCGGAGTTGTCCATGGCATTGCCATCGACAGTGTTTGCATTGCTGGCCTCGACCTCGGCGCCGACGATGACATAGGAGTCCGAAATGGCGATGGAGGTGCCGAACCTGTCGGAAGAGTCGGTGTTGCCGGCTTTTAGGTAGGCCTGCTGAGCCCATGTTGCGCCATTGCGGGCGAACAGATAGGCTGCTCCGGAGTTCAGGGCTCCCTCGTTCATTTGATTTCCGGCCACACCAGTGGCGGCGCTGTCTTCCCAGCCAGCGGCGACCGCGAGAAACTGACCGGCGAGCGCGACGTCCATACCAAACAGGTCGCCGGCACCGGTGTTGCTGGCTTTGAGGTAGGCCTGCTGGCTCCATGAGCCTGCTCCGTTTCGCTCGAAGACATAGGCGGCTCCGGAATTTGCTGCGGCATCATCGGGCACACTGTTGACCCCTGAGCCGCTGCCATCCTCCCATGGGGATCCTGCAACCATAGTGTTGCCGATGATGTCCACTTTAGCGCCGAACTGATCGGAGGGGCCGACGTTTCCGGCTTTGATGTAGGCCTCGTGCTGCCAGCTTCCTCCGGTGAGTCTGAAGACGTGGACGGCGCCGGATTTCGGAGCATCCAGATTGTGCGGCGGGTTGATTCCGGGGATTCCGCCGGCATCGCCTGGGGAACCTACGGCGAGGGCGGCTTCGGAAAGCGCGACATCACGGCCGAACAAGTTGCCTTCATTGGTGGATTCGGGAAGCAGGTAGGCCTGCTGGGACCAGCTAGTGCCGGTGCGGAGGAACACGTAGGCTGCACCGAAGCCGCCTGCGCTGTCCACATTATAGCCATTGGGTGCGCCGACGGCCATGCTGTTGCCATTGAGCTTTACAGACGATCCGAAATGCGTGTGTGCTCCGGGATTGGCGGGTTTGAGGTAGGCCTGCTGAGTCCAGACTCCGGCTGTGCGGGTGAAGACATAGACTGCGCCTGCCTGTTGAGAACTATTGTTCGATTCGCCGCCGGTGCCATTGCCATCCTCTCCCCTTGCTCCGACCGCGATGGTGTCTCCATCGATGCTCACAGATACCCCGAACTGGTCACCTGCGTTGGTGTTGCTGGCCTTGAGATAGGCCTGCTCTGTCCACCCTGAGCCGGTGCGGACAAAAACGTAGGCTGCGCCGGCCTCGGTGGCTGAATTGTTGGAGGAGAGGGAATTCGCTGAGGGACCGGTCGTGGAGCTTCCCTCGTGGAATGCTCCGACCACCACGGTATTGCCTGAGACAGCCACGGCGTTTCCGAAGTTATCGTCGATTCCGGCATTGGAGGCCTTCAGGTATGCCTGCTGTGCGAGGGGATCGATGGTGATGGGATAGCGTGCGGAGCGTTCATCGACGAGCAGGCGGAAGGTGTCTGCTGGGGAATCTGCTGCTGCGAAGTGGGAGGGGAGGATTTTGCCATCGGCGTCCCAGACCTTGAGGCCGCTGTAGGTGACGATGGTGGTGCCGGAGGCATTGAGGAAGCGGACGGTTTGGGCGTCTGGGGAGATGGCTGGGAGGAGGCCACCGCGGACGGTCAGAGTGAAAGAGAGATCGTATGAAGCTGTCTGATCGGACGGATCATTTGCGGGAGGCCGTTGGGCCACGGTGAAGCCGTGTTCGAGGCCGCGGGTATCATTCTGGTACCATTCGGTGAGGTGGTCGTTCCATTGATAGGTGAGGTGCTGGCCATTGGCGTGGGTTGCGGGGGTGCCGGAGATGGCTTGTTCTGCTCCTTGGAAGCCGTAGTTTGAGAGGGTGAGGCCCCATTGCCATGTGTTGCCTGCGGGTGCGGTTGGGCGGGCGAGGAAGCCGGCGTGGTCCCATGTGATGTGCCATCCGAGGGCTGGATTCGGAGCAGTGTACCCGGTTTCGGTGGTTCTGATTTCCTGCTGCTTGGCCTGATGTGCGGCGCGGATGCCTGACCAGTCTGATTTTGCCAGCCCTGAGGGAACCTCGTCTGGAGTGAGGGCGCGAGCTGCGTTCGGGAGGAGCAGTGCGGTGAGGAGGCAGAGGGATCGGGCGACCATGAAGGGCAGGTGTGGCGGCCTTGGGTGGCGGGGGAGGAAGGGTTGTTTCATGGCGGTTCCAGGGAATGGTGCTCTGGTGGGTTCCTGAGGAATCCGCGGGTGGAAATGACAGGGGCGGCGAATCTTTTTTGGCTTTCAGTGGAATTTCCGTTCAGCCTGTCATTTTCGCGGGTGGAAATCTCAGTATGGAGTGGGGAGCCGCGGGCTATTTCCGGCTGCCCGAATTTCACGATGACAATTTCCACTTCACCCCCGAACTGCCGTCAGTGCGGAGTGCCGATGCATTCCGGATTGGGTGGGTTGTGTGCGGGTTGTCTTGCGGCGACGGCGTTCGGGCTGGATGATGGAGGGGATGAGGAGTTGGAGGGTGGTGAGGTGGTGGATGCGGCGGATGTGGGGTTTGTGCGGTCAGGGCCGGACCGGTTGGGGGATTATGAATTGCTGGAGGAGTTGGGGCGTGGGGGAATGGGGGTGGTGTATCGGGCGCGGCAGCGGAGCCTGGAGCGCGATGTGGCGTTGAAGGTGATTCCGGGGGGACCGCTGGCTGATCCTGATGCGTTGAGGCGGTTCCGGATGGAGGCGCGGGCGGCGGCGCGGCTGAACCATCCGCATGTGGTGAAGGTTCATGATGTGGGTGAGACGGATAGCCATGCGTTTTTCAGCATGGAGCTGATTGCCGGACCGACGCTGAGTCAGCGGGTGAAGCGCGGGGGAACCCTTGCGCCGAAGCAGGCGGCGGCCTTTGTGGCGAAGATTGCTTCGGCGATTCAGCATGCGCACGATCATGGACTGCTGCATCGGGATCTGAAGCCTTCGAACATTCTGATCGATCCGGACGACGAGCCGCGCGTGGCGGATTTCGGGCTGGTGAAGAGCACGGGGAGCGTGATTGACGGAGAGCTGACCCTGACAAATCAAAGCGTGGGCACCCCGGCGTGGTTTGCGCCGGAGCAGACGGGGGAGGGAGAGGCGGTGCCGCAGACGGATGTTTATGGTGTCGGGGCGCTGCTTTATTATGCGCTGACGGGACGGGCGCCGTTTCCCGGGCGCGACATGGCGACACTGCTGGACCATGTCAGGAACCTGCCGCCGGTTGGGCCGCGGGTGCTGGATCCGTCGATTCCGCGGGATCTTGAGACGATCTGCCTGAAGGCGATGGAGAAGGCAGTGGCGCGTCGTTATGGATCGGCCGGGGAGATGGCGGAGGACCTTGGGCGCTGGCTGGCGGGCGATCCGATTCTGGCGAGGCCGGTGACGGTTTTCACGCGCGTGGGGCGCTGGGTGGCGCGGCATCGAGCGTTGAGTGCTGCGCTGGGGGCGCTGCTGCTGGCGCTGACGGCGGGTGCGGCGGGAGTGACGGTGCAGTGGCGACGGGCGGAGCGGCTGGCGCGGGCGGAATCGGAGCAGCGGCAGCGGGCGGAGGCGGAGTTGTGGCAGTCGCTGGTGGCGGTGGCGCAGCGCGAGCGTGCGTCGGGTCAGTCGGGAGGATCGGCTAGGGCGATGGAGGCGGTGCGGCGCGCGGCGGCGATCAGGGCGGGGGTGGAACTGCGGGATGAAGCGGTGGCGGCGCTGGTGATGCCGGATTTTGACGCTCCGGTGCCTAACGAGTGGGCGAAGCCCCTGCCGGAACGGATGTTGATCGAACCGCAGTTTTCTCCGCGGATGGACCGAGCGGTGATGGTGGATCGGGATGGCGTGGCGAAGCTGGTGGATGCGCGGACGGGTGAGGATCTTGTGGTGCTGGCGGGCGGGCCGCTACCGGTGCGGGCTGGGAATCCGCCGGGGCTGGGGTGCGGCGCGCCGGTTTTCAGTCCGGGCGGACGGTGGATCGTGGTGCTGCTGCCAGCGGATGCGGCTGGGCGCGGTTCGGCGTGCAATCTGCTGCTATGGTCGGCTGGGGATGGTGCGGCGCACGTGGTTCCGGCGGATGGGGGCGTGATGGAGTGGGGATGGAGCGCGGATGAAGGCGTGCTGTGCATCCTGCGCAGCGACCACTTGGAACGCATGGCGATGGTGGGCGAGACCGGGGGAGGGGAAGCGCTGCGCAGCCTTGGGCGCACTGCGCTGGAGCCTGGGTGGCGCGGCCCGGCGCTTTCTCCTGACGGAGGGCGACTGGCGATTGGTTATGATCGGGTGCTGCGGATCCTTGACGCGGCGACCGGGCAGGAGCTGCACGTTTGCCAGCATCAGCAGACCCTGGAAAGGCCCTCATGGAGTGCAGATGGTTCGATGATTGCGGCGGGCACGCATGACAACCGGATCACGGTCTGGGACACGGCATCCGGATTGAAGTGGGGGGAGTGCAACGGCCACGACAATCGCCCGTCGCATTTTGAGTTTCTGCGAGGCGGCGTGCTGCTTTCGGGGAGCTGGGACCGGACCGCACGATTGTGGAATCCGTGGACGGGCCGGCCGCTCATTACGATGCCGGTGCCTGCCTGGACGGTCGTGGTGCCGAGGGGTGGCGGCACGCTGCTGCATTACAAGTCGTCGGGTACGCCGGGGGTGGCGGCGGTGCAGCGATACCGACCGCAGCGCGTGGTGGGTGTGGCTAGGTTGCCGCAGCGACCTGACGATGATCCGCCGGGAGCCCAGGGACTGGCGTTCACGGCGGACGGAGCGCTGGTCTGTTCTGCTTCGGCGAGGGGGCTCAGTTTGTGGGAAGCGTCGACGCTGCGTTATCTTGGCACGCAGCCGGTGGCCGGGAGTGCGGTCAGTGTGCAGGCGATGGATGCGCGGACCCTGCTGTTTTCCGCGGCGGGCGGTGGTGTGATGCGAACGACCCTGACATGGCGACCGGGCGATGCGGCGGCGGGGTTTTCAGCGCCGGAGCCGGCGATCGTGAGTTCGGCGGAAGGCATGATGGCGCAGGCGTGGGCTGCGGTTTCGGGTGGGAAGCCTCCGAGTCCACCTGAGCGGGTGAATTATCTGGCGAGTGCGGGAAAGCGGATTGCGGTGAGTCGGGTGAGTGATGAGGCTCCTTACGGGAATCATGTGGAGCTGTGGGAAGACGGGCGGAGGATCCGGCGGTGGAACACGTCTGCGCAGTGGCCGGTGCCGGCATTGAGTCCTGACGGGAAGTGGCTGGCGACGGGAGGGACTGGTTATCCTCTGCTGTTTCCGGCGGAGGCGGGGCTTCCGGTGCTGCTAAGCTCGGTGATGCTGGAGAAGGATGCGTTCGACACGTGGCACTGTGCGTTTGCGCCGGATGGAAGCTGTGTGGCGTTTCAGGGCGTGCATCACATTGATTTCTGGGAAGTGCCTTCGCGGCGATTGCGGCACCGGATTGACCGGCCGGCGGGGGTGCTGGGGAAACTGGTGGCGTTCAGTCCTGATGGGACCTTGCTCGCGGCGCTTGGCCGTCAGTGGGATCTGTGGCTGATTGATCCGGCGAGCGGGAGGAGGCTGGTGACGCTGACGCCGCCGGAGCCGTTCATGACTGGTGCGCTGGCGTTCAGTCCGGACAGCAGGCGGCTTGCGGCGGCCCTGGTGAATGGGACGGTACAGGTCTGGGACTTGCCGGAACTGCGCGGCCTGCTGGCGGCGGAGGGGCTGGACTGGGAGGGAAGGAAGTGAGAAGTGAGAAGTGAGAAGTCAGAAAGGGGAAAGGGAGAAGGGGGAAGGAGGGAAGGAGGGAAGGAGGGAAGGAGGGAAAATGTGAGGATTGATGGGGGGAGCGCGAGTGCGGAGCCTGGCGGAGCTGAGGCTGATTGGGAGGGGACGGCTTGAACGGTGCCGGGCCAGCAGGCTGGCTCCGGGAAAGCGGCAGCAGGCTTCCGCAGTCCAAGGCCTTCGGCGGGGCTGGTTGGGAGATGGCTTGTGGGGAGGGCGGGTAGGCGCACTCCGTGCGCAGAGAGAGCTGTAATTCTTACAGCAGTCCAGAGCCTGCGGCGCGCGTGTTCGGAGGGGAGCGCGTGTGGGGAGATTCCGAGTCGGAGGGGGTGAAAATAAAGATGGATGAACATTCAGGACAGGTTAAGCTGATGGAAACTCGCGGGTTGCCCCCGGCACGCAATCCGCTACGCTGGAGACTTACCATGAAGGAACTGATTACCCAGGGGGGCCCGCTGATATTTCTGCTGCTTGGCTGCAGCGTGCTGGCTGTGGCCATATTTCTGGAGCGGTATTTCTACTTTCACCGGTCGAGCATTGTGGTGCAGGACTTGCTGCAGGGGGCTGGGAATCTGATTGCGCGGAAGAACTATGTGGAAGCGCTGACGGTGTGTGCGGGGACGCCTGGGCCGGTGGCGCGGGTGATGAAGGCGGTGCTGACGCAGCATGGGGCGACGCGGGCGGATTTGAAGGAGATTGCGCAGGAGGCTGGGCAGTTGGAGGTGCCAAGGTTGGAGCGGCATGTGGCGGTGCTGCTGTCGATTGCGTACATTGCGCCGCTGATTGGGTTGCTGGGGACGGTGCTGGGGTTGGTGGACACGTTCCGGCCGTTCACGCAGAATGGGTTTGCGACGGCGACGGAGATGTCGCGGGGGATTTACCGGAGCCTTGTGACATCGGCAGCGGGGTTGGCGGTGGCGATTCCGGCGTATATTCTTTATGCGTATCTGGCGGCGCACGTGAAGACCCTGATGCACGACATGGAGCGTGCGGGGATTGAGGTGGTGAACATGATTTTCCAGAGTCGGGAGAACACGGAGATGATTGTGGGGTTCAAGGAGGGGGCGCGGGCGGTGGAAGAAGACAAGAAGCGGAAGGCGGCTGGAGGGCCGACCCTGCTGAAGTGAGGCGAAGCGGGAGCGAACGAGGGAATGCGCGATGAAGCTTGAGAGCACATTGAAGGTCCGGCCGGATTTTCTGTATCTTGCGCCGCTGCTGAATGTGGTGGGGTTGCTGCTGCTGTTTTTTCTACTGACGTCGAATCTGGTGGTGCGGTCGGGGGTGCGGGTGAATCTGCCGGTGGGGAATTCGAGTTACAAGAGTGTGGAGCGGAACCATGTGGTGACGGTGACGGCCGGGGAGGCACCGGCGGTGTATTTGAATCACGAGCTGGTGGCGCTGGGGGATTTGCAGGGGAAGCTGGAGGCGGTGCGGCGTGAGGCGCGGTTTGTGGTGATCAATGCGGATGCGCTGGCACCGGTGGGACTGGTGGACCGGGTGACGGAGGCGGTGCTGGCGGCGGGTTGCGAGGCGGCGCGGGGGATGCGGATGGCGGGCGAGTGAGGGGCGGTGAGGCCGGGGTTGCGTGTGGCGGCCTCCGGCGGGATAGATGGGGCGTATTGAGAGTATCCCCCCTATCATGAAAATCTCTTTTTTCGGTGCCGCCGGCACCACCACTGGATCGCGGCATCTGATCGAGGTCAACGGCAAGCGGGTGCTTCTGGACTGCGGATTGTATCAAGGGCACCGGGAAGAGGCGTATGACATCAACCGGCAGTTTCAGTTCGAGCCTGCGGCGATTGATGCGGTGGTGCTGAGCCACGCGCACATTGATCATTCGGGGAATCTGCCGAATCTGACGCGTCAGGGGTATCGGGGGAATATTTTTGCGACGCCGGCGACGCGGGATTTGTGTCAGATCATGCTGGCGGATTCTGCGAGGATTCAGGAATCGGACATTGAGTATGTGAATCGGCGCCGGGCGAAGAAGGGACTGGCGGCGTTTCATCCGCTGTATTCGGAGATGGATGCGGAGAAGTGTCTGAGGCAGTTTGTGACGTTTGATTACGGGCGGCCGATGGTGGTGGCGGACGGGGTGACGGTGACGTTCATTGATGCGGGGCACATTCTGGGGTCGGCGCAGGTGATTGTGGACCTGCATGAGTTTGCGACGGGGACGAAGCGGCGGCTGTTGTTTTCGGGGGACATCGGGCGCGGGGCGAACGATTTGCTGAGGGATCCCGAGCATGCGGACGGGGTGGATGCGGTGATCATGGAGAGCACGTATGGCGGGCGGGAGCATGAGCAGGTGACGGGGGCGCGGGAGGTGTTGTGCCGGATTCTGAATCGGGCGCTGGACCGTCATGGGAAGGTGATCATTCCGTCGTTTGCGGTGGAGCGGACGCAGCAGTTGCTGGTGGTGCTGCATGATTTGTTTGAGACCGGGTGCATTCCGGATGTGCCGGTGTATGTGGACAGCCCGCTGGCGGTTAGTGCGACGGAGGTTTTCCGGCTGCATCCCGAGTGTTTCAATGCGGAGATTTACGAGAAGCTGTTTGAGAAGAGCAATCCGTTCGGGTTTGAGAATCTGACGATGGTGCGGAAGGCGGCGGATTCGCGGAAGCTGAACGGGATGGAGGGGCCGTTCATCATCATTGCGGCGTCGGGGATGTGCGAGGCCGGGCGGGTGCTGCATCATTTGAAGAACAACATCGATGATCCTGCGACGACGGTGCTGTTTGTAGGGTATTGTGCGGAACACACGTTAGGCTGGAGACTGCGGAACGGGCACAAGGAGGTGAATATCTTCGGTGAGCCGCACCGGGTGAGGGCGGACATTGAGATTCTGGATTCGTTCTCGGGGCATGCGGACCACAGTGAATTGATGGACTGGTTCCGGCGGACGGGCGGGAAGAAGGAGAAAGTGTGGCTGGTGCATGGCGAACCGCAGGGGAGTGAGGCGCTGGCGGCGGCGATGACGGAGGAGTTTCCGGGGTCGAGGGTGACGGTGGCGACGCAGGGGATGACGGTGGAATTGTAGGATGGGGGACCGCGAACGCGCGTGAGTGGACGGTTTTCCGGGAGGGAAGCCGGGTGTGGGGTCGCGTGATGAAGACAAAGGGAATTCTTGGTGCAGTGTTAGTGGCGTGGTGCTGCGCGGCGGGAGCTGCGGAGATGAAGCCGAACGTTGTGTTTATCCTGAGCGATGATCTGGCGCAGGGGGATCTGGGGTGTTACGGGCAGAAATTGATAGAGACTCCGGCGATTGACCGGATGGCGGCGGAGGGGATGCGGTTCACGCAGGCGTATTGCGGGACGAGCGTGTGTGCGCCGAGTCGGACGTCGCTGATGACGGGGTTGCACAGCGGGCATGCGCCGGTGCGGGGGAACTGGGAGATTGCGCCAGGGGAGGGTCAGTATCCGCTGCCGGCGGCGACGGTGACGGTGGCGGAGGTGCTGCGGACGGCGGGTTACCGGACGGCGTGCATGGGCAAGTGGGGCATGGGGATGTTCGAGTCGGAGGGGAGTCCGCTGAAGCAGGGGATGGAGCGGTTTTTCGGGTACAATTGTCAGCGGCATGCGCATTCGTACTTTCCGACGCATCTCTATGATGATGCCAGGAGGATTGATTTGCCGGGGAATGACGGGAAGGGAGTGGGGAAGACGTACGCGCAGGATCTGATTCAGGAGTCGGTGCTGAAGTGGGTGCGCGAGGTGAAGGAGCAGCCGTTTTTTCTGTTTTATGCGGTGACGCTGCCGCACGGGCGGCATGAGATTAATGACCTTGGGATTTACCGGGACAAGCCGTGGACGAAGGAACAGAAGTCGTACGCGGCGCAGGTGAGCCGTCTGGACCGCGATGTGGGGCAGTTGCTAGGGCTGCTGAAGGAGCTGGGGATCGAGGATCGGACGCTGGTGATGCTGGCGGGGGACAACGGGTCGTCGTTTGCGCCGCAGTCGCCGATCGGGTCGTTGTTCAAGCAGGCGGCGAACGGGTTGCGGGGGTACAAGCGAGGGTTGTACGAGGGTGCGTTGCGTCAGGCGGCGGTGGCGCGGTGGCCGGGGACGGTTCCGGCGGGGAAGGTCAATAACGAGCCGTGGGCGTTCTGGGATTTTCTGCCGACGGCGGCGGAGCTGGCAGGGGCGGCGATTCCTGCGGAGTGCCGGACGGACGGGGTGTCGCTAGTGTCGATGCTGAAGGGCGGGGCTGCGCCAAAGCGCGACCGGTTTTACTGGGAATTGCACGAGGGGACGCCGATTCAGGCGGTTAGGTTCGGTGACTGGAAGGCGGTCAAAAACGGGCCGAAGCGGGCGATTGAGCTCTATGATTTGGCGAGTGATCCGGGGGAGAGTCGCGATGTGGCGGCGGGGCATCCGGAGGAAGTGGCGAAGGCGGCGGAGTTGCTGCAGACGAGTCGGACGGCGAATGAGGACTGGCCGCTGGAGGGGCCGGCGGAGAGGAGGAGAAAGAAGTGAGAAGTGAGAAGTGAGAAGTGGGAGGGCGTGTTCGGAGAACGGCGAGCTGGGGCTCAGTGCTTCCCAGGGGCGTGTGGGGAGGGCTCGTAGGCGCACTCGGTGCGCAGAGAGAGCTGTGATGCTCCCAGCAGTCCAGAGCCTGCGGCTGCTTGTTCGGAGGGGCGAGTGGGGAGAGTGTTACGCCCTTTCAGGGCTTGGGGGTCTTTTTCTGGGTGTACCCGGGGCGTTGCCCCGGTCTATCACATTGCGCCTCTTTGAGGCTGGCTTGTGCCGAGGGGCTTGTGGGGAGAGGGGGGCCGCGCGCACTTTGTGCGCCCTGAGAGCTGTGATTCTCCCAGCAGTCCAGAGCCTGCGGCTGCTTGAACAGAGGGGGCGGGTTGGGAGGGTCTGCCGCCCCTGCCGGGGCGGTGTGTTATTATAATGTTAGACCGGTGGCTGACGCCACCGGCTAAGCTCCGGCAAGCCTCCGGCTTGGCGGGCGGGTTCGGAGAGGGGGTGGGGGAAGTTAGAAGTTAGAAGTGAGAAGTGAGATTGGCGGGTTGGGAGAAGGGCTTGAAGGGAGAGGGGGCGTGTTGGGTGGGGGAAAGAAGAAGGGGCATCGGCGGGTGGTGCCGATGCCCCTTGGAGGGAGAGAGGTGGTTTTGGGGGATTACTTCATGAGTTCGGCGACCTTGTCTTTGATGGCGGAGGCCCAGAGTTCGTAGCCTTTGGGGCTGAGGTGGAGGAGGTCGGGCATGATGTCTTTGGAGAGGGTGCCGTCGGGTTGGAGGAAGGTGGAACCGATGTCCATGAAGGTGATGGATTTGCCGTCGGCGAGGGGCTTGAGGAGGTCGTTGATGGCGGCGTTATGGACGCGGAGTTTGTCGGTGGATTTTTCGCCGCGTGGGAAGATGCCGAGGAGGAGGACCTTGGTGTCTGGGAGCTTGGTGTGGAGCTTGTCGAGGATGGCTTTGACGCCGGCGGCGGTGTCGGCGGCCGGTTCAGCGGCTTTGCGGTGGCCGGTGTTGTTGGTGCCGATCATGAGGACGACGAGCTTGGGTTTGAGGCCGTCGAAGTTGCCGTGGTCGAGACGCCAGAGGATGTGTTCGGTGCGGTCGCCGCCGATGCCGAAGTTGGCGGGTTTGTATTCGGCCCATGTACTCCATGCGGCTTTGCCTGCGCCCTCCCAGCCCTGGGTGATGGAGTCGCCGAGGAAGACGAGTTGGGCTTCGCCTTTTTTGGAGATTTCGTTGAAGGAATTGATGCGGCCTTCGGTGCCGCCGTGGACCTCGGCTTTGATGGCGAGGTTGACAGCGGGTTTGGCGGCGTCCTGGGCGTGGAGCGGGAGCATGAGGGAGAGGGCTGCTAGGGAGAGAGGGAGGAGTTTCATGGTATGGGAGTGGATGGCTGAAGTGGAGGGGGTGGGCAACGCGGATTGAGCATCCGCAAGTCCGTGGGGGTCAGGGGGTGGGAGAGAAGACGGCGGCGAGGGCGTCGCGCATGACGGAGCGGTCGGGGGAGATGCCGAGCCAGTAGGTGATGTTGAGGGCGCCCTGATTGACGAGCATGCCGAGCCCGTCGAGCGTCTGGCAGCCGGCGGAGGCGGCGAGTTGGAGGAAGGCGGTCTGGGGGGGATTGGGGATGACGTCGGCGACGATCATGTGAGGGAGGAAGCCGGTGACGGGGAGGGAAGTGGAGACGTCCGGGAAGAGACCGACGCTGGTGGCATTGATGATGATGGAGGCGTCTGGAGGGAGCGTGGTGGGATGGGAGAGGGGGAGGCTGACGACTTCCGGGAGGAGCGGGGCGAGGAGGGCGGCGAGGGGTGCGGCGCGGTCGGGGTTGCGGTTGATGAGGGTGATGCGGGTGGTGCCTGCGAGGGCGAGTTCGACGGCGATGGCGCGGGCGGCTCCGCCGGCTCCGAAGAGGACGACGTGCTGGCCTGCGGGGTTGATGAGCGGGCGGAGACTTTCGAGGAAGCCCTTGCCGTCGGTGTTTTCGCCGAGCCAGCGGCCGTCGGGCTGGCGGACGGCGCAGTTGACGGCTCCGATGATGGCGGCGGAGGGGGCGAGACCGTCGAGGTGGTCGATGACCGCGATTTTGTGAGGAAGACTGCAATTGAAGCCGAGGTAGCCCTGGGCTTTTGCGCCGCGGACGGCGTCGGCGAGGTTCTCGGGGGAGACCTCCATGTTGATGTAGCGGCAGTGGAGGTTGTGGTGACGGAAGGCGGCTTCCATCATGACGACGGTGGGGTTTTCGGCGACGGGCTGGGCGAAGCAGCCGGTGAGGGCGGGGAGGAAGTCGGGCATGGAGAGTAAAGTTAGTGAGAGGCCGGTGAAAGCGAGGTTCAGGGGATGGTGACGCGGAGGCGGAGGAAGCTGGAGGTGCGTGAGGAGACGGGTGTGGTGGAGCGCCAGAGTTCGGATTGGGAGCCGTCGGGGTTAGGGACGACGAGGACTCGGGTCATGGTGGCGGGGGACCACGAGACGAGATCGGTGGAGGCTTCCGGGAGCGTGATGAGATTGTCCGAGCGCGGGTCGCGGGCGAATGAAAGAGTGAGGAACTGTTCCGTCAGGTCCGGAAGGCCGGGGCCTTGCGGGGATGCGAATGGCTGGAGCTCGGCGGAGAGGAGCGGGCGGCTGGCGGCGGAGCGAGGGTTGGTGCCGAGGGCGAATTCGGAGGCGTTGGCGAAGCCGTCGTCGTCGTCGTCAGCGGAGTCGCTAGTGATGGAGTGTGAGGATTTCCATGCGGAGTAGGAGAGGAGATCGTCGGTGCCTGGGGAGCCGTGATGGGCGGCGCTGGGTCGCCAGTTCTGGGGGAGTGCGGGGTCCGGGCGGGAATGGGGGCGGATGAGGACGAGGGAGAAGCCAGCGCCGTCGGCGGCTTCGGGCCATGGGTTGCGGTCGTTGTAGGTGAACGAGGCGATGGGTTGGCCGGAGGCGGAGAGGAGTTCGATGGTTTCGCCTTCGTCGGCGAGGC
>JAIXPK010000351.1 GCA_027486335.1 Verrucomicrobiaceae bacterium
GTGACGATGGTGTCGCCGAGGAGGACGGCGCAGGGGTCATTGCCTGCGAAGGTGCGGCCGAGGAGGACGGCGTCGCCGAGGCCGAGCATTTCCTGCTGCCATGTGAAGTGGAGCCGGGCGCGCTGGTTAGGGGCGGAGACGATGGCGAGTTCTGAGGATTTGCCTTTGGAGCGGAGGGCGGCTTCGAGGGAAGGGTGGGAGTGGAAGAATTCCTCGATGGCGCGTTTGTCGCGGCTGATGACGATGAGGATATCGGTGATGCCGCTGGCGGCGGCTTCCTCGACGACGTAGTCGATGACTGGGCGGTCGACGATGGGGAGCATTTCCTTGGGGACCGCTTTAGCGATCGGGAGGAAGCGCGTGCCGAAGCCGGCGGCTGGGATGATGGCTTTGCGGACTGGGGGCATCAGGGATTGCGGAAGTGGTAGAGACCGGTTTCGGTGCGGAGGAAGAGACCGTTGTCGGCGGGGCAGATGCTGGCGAGCGTGCGTTCGCCTTCGAGTTTGTTAGACTGGAGGAGCTTGTATTCGCGGCCGGCGGCGAGGATGGCGCAGGTACCGAATTCGTCGAGGACGAAGAGATTGCCGTCCCAGAGGATGGGGGAGGCGGAGCAGTCGCGGAGGATGCGTTCGGATTCCCAGAGTTTTTCGCCTGATTTGGCGTCGCGGCAGGCGACGAGGCCGCTGTCGGTGACCATGTAGAGGAGCCCCTTGTCGAGGATCATGGAGGGGGTTTTGGGGGCGTATTTGGGTTCGACCCACTTGACGTGGGAGTCGGTGATATCGCCGGAGCCTGAGGGGTCGATGCAGAGGACTTCGGGGGTATCGAAGGAAGTGCTAACGAAGAGGAGACCGTCGCTGAAGACTGGTTTGGGGACGACGGAGTAGCCCTCGTAGCGGACGCGCCAGATTTCCTTGCCGGAGGCGGGGTCGAGGGCATTGACGACGTCAGCGCCTGGGGAGATGATCTGGGGTTTGCCGTTTACGGTGATGAGGGAGCAGGTGCAGAAGGCGAATTTGCGAGTGGCTTCGGTGGGGCGGTCGAATTTCCATGCGACCTTGCCGGAGGCGATGTCGAGAGCGATGACGAAGGGGTTTTCGCGGCCGTCGCAGGAGAAGATGAGATTGTTGGCGGCGATGATGGGGGTGGCGCCGTTGCCGTGCTGGGGGTTGTACTTGATGGAGCGGTTTTCCCAGATTTTGTTGCCATCGAGGTCGAGGCAGGCGGTGCCCTGGTGGCCGAAGTGGACGTAGAGACGGCCGTGGTGGAGGATGGGTGAGGGGCTGGCGTGGCCGTTTTTGGCGTGGATGGAGTCTGGAGCGGAGGCTCCGTCCTGGGTGAAGATTTCCTTATCCCAGAGCGTTTTGCCGGTGGTGGCGTCGAGGCAGAGGGCGCGGAGGGAGCGATCGGCCTTGGCGCTGTCTTCCTCGCCTTTGGTGACGACGGCGGAGGTGAGGTAGAGTTTGCCGTTGGAGAGGATGGGGGAGGACCAACCGCGGCCGGGGAGGGAGACGTGCCATGCGACGTTCTCGGATTTGCTCCATTTGAGGGGAGGATTAGAGTAGGAGCGGACGTGGCCGTCGCCGTCGGGGCCGCGGAACTGGGGCCAGTCGGCGCGGAGGAGAGCGGGGGAGGCGGCCATGAGAGTGGCGGCGAGGAAGATGGCGGAGGGGGTCATGGCGCGGGATTTTTCAGCGATGGTGAGTACCCTTGCAAAAGCTCATTCGCGGGTGCTGGTGGGAGGGAGAAGCAGAAAGCCATGGCGCAGAAACCGATCCCAGCACCGACGATGGAGCGACCGCGAGTGGTCAGCGTGTGCGGGACGTGGCTGAAGCCGGAGATGCAGAGTATTTACCGGCAGGTGACTGGGTTGAGGCGGCATGAGAGCGTGGTGTTTACGGAGCAGGTGCAGCATGGCGGGCAGTTTCCGTGGGATCCGGTGGTGACGATGACGAAGCTGAGGCGGCCTCGGCCTCGGGGGAATTTTCTGCTGCGGTTCTGGTACAAGCATGTGGTGAAGCAGTGGCCGCCGCCGCGGGCGATCACGAAGGAGCCGGAGGAGCGGTATTATCCTTACAATCTGCCGGCGCTGCTGCGGGCGTGGCAGCCTGCGCTGGTGCATGTGTACTATGGGCATAAGGCGGTGAAGTACCTTGAGATGGTGGAGGAGTGGGGTGGGCGCTGGGTGGTGTCGTTTCACGGGGTGGACGTGGTGAAGTTCACGGAGGATCCGGAATATGTGAGGATGCTGCGGGAAGTGTTTGCGAAGGCGGCGCTGGTGCTGGCGCGGAGTGAGTCGCTGCTGGAGGAGCTGAGACTGCTGGGTTGTCCGGAGAGCAAGCTGCGGCTGAACCGGACCCCGGTGCCGGTCGAGCGGTTTCCGGTGATGGAGCGGAGGGTGCCTGAGGATGGGGAGTGGCGGCTGGTGCAGGCGTGCCGATTGATCGGGAAGAAGGGATTGTACACGACCCTTGAGGCGCTGGTAACGGTGGTGCGGGAGTTTCCTCGGGTGAAGTTTGTGGTGTGCGGGACCGGGCCGGAGAATGACCGGCTGAGGGAGCGGGCGGAAGCGTTAGGGTTGAGCGGGCATGTGGAATTGAAGGGATGGCAGAGCCAGGAGCAGCTGCTGGAGGAGTACCGGAGGGGGCATGTGTTTCTGCATCCTAGCGAACTGACGGCGAATTCGGATCAGGAAGGGATTCCGAATTCGATGCTGGAGGCGATGGCGACGGGGTTGCCGGTGGTGGCGACCGAGCATGGGGGGATACCGGAGGCGGTGACGCACGGGGTGGATGGGTTGCTGGTGCCGGAGAAGTCGCCGGAGTTGCTGGCGGGGGCGATTCTTGAGGTGTTGAGGGATCCGGGGAAGTGGGCGGTGCTGGGGGCGGCGGCGGCGGCGACGGTGCGGGAGCGGTTTAGTGATGCGGCGAGCCTTGCGAGTCTGGAGGCGGCGTATGAGGAGGCGCGGGCGGCGGGCGAGGCGGGGGTGGGCGAGGGATCGGGGCAGCGATTGGGAGGTTAGGGTCTTGCGTCGGCGGGCGGAATGTGGCAGGAATGGAAGCGAAAGACTTGCCTATGAAAGAGATGCTGAGGAGACATGCAGGAGGATTTCCGGGAGCGGGAGCGGGAGTGTTCCGGGTGCTGGTGGGGATGATGTGCGGGTTGGGCTGGGTGGGAGCGTGGGTGCCGGGGACTGGGGTGCCGATGGCGGTGGATGGGTTTGTGGTGGATGCGATGAACCGGCGGGATGTGCTGGCGTTTTACCAGACGGTTTATGTGGCGTCGGAGGGGTATGCGGCGCGGATGGGGTGGACGGGGAGTGTGAGTGGCGGGGTGGCGGGTGGGACGAGTCTGGCGTTTCGTGAGGATGTGAGGCGGCGGGTGAATTTCTATCGGGCGCTGGCGGGGATGCCTGGGGATGTGGTGTTTGACGCGGTGAAGAGTGCGAAGGCGCAGGAAGCGGCGCTGATGTTTGCGCGGAACAACGGGTTGAGTCACTTTCCGCCGACGAACTGGATTTATTACACGGCGAATGCGGCGGAGGCGGCGGGGGCGAGCAATATTGCGATAGGGACGCATGGGCCGGCGTCGGTGGATGCGTACATGAGGGATGACGGGTCGGGCAATGAGGTGGTGGGGCACCGGAGGTGGCTGCAGTATTCGAGGGCGCGGGTGATGGGGAGTGGGGATGTGCCGGCGGAGAGCCCGTACAATCGGGCGAATGCGGTGTGGGTGATTGGGGATTTCAAGGCGGCGCCGGCGGCGGCGTTTTCGGCGTGGCCGAGTCGGGGGTATGTGCCGGTGGGTTTGGTGCCGGCGCGGTGGTCGGTGTCATATCCTGGGGCGGATTTTTCGGGGGCGACGGTGGCGATGACGGTGGGGGGTGTGGCGGTGGCTGCGCCGGTGATTTCGAGGGTGGATAACGGGTATGGGGATAACACGCTGGTGTGGACGCCTGCGGGGGTTCCGGGGAGTGTGAGTGCGGATGTGGCGTGTGAGGTGACGGTGACGGGGATCAAGGGGGTCGGGGTGCCGACGAGCCATGCGTACACGGTGAGACTGTTTGATCCGGGAGTGCTAGGGGATCGGGTGGTGATCAGCGGGAGTGATGCGCCGCCGGTGAGCGGTGCGGCGTACGGGTTCAATCGGATCGAGCAGGCGGACTCGTATGAATTGCGGGTGGCGACGGGGAGTGTGGCGGGCTGGACGGAAGGGGCGGAGGATTTTCCGGTGCCGCAGATTGCGGCGATGACGACGGGGACGTATTCAGTGAGGGGGTCGACTCTGGTGCGGAGCGGGAGCAAGTCGTTTCAGCTGGCGTTTCCTGACTTTGCGGACCAGGGATTTGTGATCACGAGGGACGTGGTGGCGACGGCGGCGAGCCAGCTGAGGTTTTACGAGCGGGCGCGGTTTACGACGACGACGACGACCCTGCATGCGGAGGTTTCGACGGATAATGGCGGGAGTTGGACGAGTGTGTGGAGCCGGAACGGGGTGGGCTTGAACAGCGGCCTGTGGGACGGGGCGTTCAATGCGCGGAGTGTGAGTCTCGGGGCGTATGCGGGCGAAGTTGTGAGGGTTCGGTTCATGCTGCGCCGGAATGGGGGATCGATTTCGGTGGGGACGGGCGAGAACCACGGGTTTTTCATTGATGACGTGACGGTGACGGATGCGACTGAATTGGTGAATGGGACGACGACCGTGCTGGGCGGAGGGGCGACTGGGTTTACGCTGAACGGGGCGAGTGCGGGGGCGGCATTGAGCGTGGGGACGCGGTATTATCTGCGGGTGCGACCGAATGTGGGGACCCGGAGGTTTGGTTATGGGCCGCTGAAGGTGGTGACGGCGAGTGCGGCGAGTGGTTTCGGGGCGTGGCTGGCGCAGTATCCGGGGGTGAGCGGCGGGGTGATGGATGATCACGACCGGGACGGTCTAACAAATGGGGTGGAGTATGCGTTCGGGTTGAATCCGACGGTGGGTGGAGGCGTGCTGCCGCAGGTGGTGAAGACGGCGAGTGAGCTGGCGGTGACGTTTGCGGAACCGGCGGGGGTGAGTGGGGTGGTGTACGGGGCGGAGTGGTCGCGGGACATGGTGACGTGGCAGCCGGTGGCGGACAGTGGGAGTGGAGGCGGGCATGCGTTCCGCGTGGGGACGAGTGGGGAACCGCGGATGTATTTCCGTCATCGGATCACGGTGGCGCCGTGATGCGGTGGAGGTGCGGACGGGGTTGCGCGGTGGAGCGAGAGGGTTGAGAAAGGAGATGACGGCGGATGAGGTGTCCTGATGGAATGTCAGGGTGCTGAGTGGAGCCGGCGGATCAATTCAAAGCGACATTATGATTATTGAGCGGGTGAAGTATATTCTCTGGGCGGCGGATACGGATCGGGCGATTGCGTTTTACGAGACGGTGTGCGGGGCGCGGGTGGTGCGGCGGAATCCGGCGATAGCGGAATTGGAGATCAACGGGGCGGTGATTGGGATTCACGGGGGCGGGAGTGGGGAGCGGACGTGGACTGGGCTGGCGTTTCAGGTGGCGGACGTGGTGGCTGGGGCGCGTGAGGTGGTGGCGGCGGGAGGGTTGGTGCCGCGGGAGCCTGAGCCTGAGGATGGTGAGCCGCCGCATCTGGCGATGTGTGTGGATACGGAGGGGAACGAGTTCATGCTGAGCCGGAAGAGGCACTGAGGTGCCTTGGTGGCGTCAGCGTGGCAGGAGGGCGAGACGGTAGTAGCGTGTGCCGGGGGTGGCGGGTTCCGAGTAGGTTGCGGAGGAAGCGGCGGCGATGAAGGAGTGGACGGGGGACCATGAGAGGAGGTCCGGGGAGGAGTCGAGGCGGCAGGATTGGCCTTCGATGAGGGAGGAAGCGGTGAGGGTGACGGTGTTTCCTGAGACGGCGGCCGCGAGAGTGGGGAGGAGGGGAGCGGAGTGGAGGCGCCATGCGATGGCGCAGTCGCGGGAGGTGCCTGGGGTACGGGAGATGCGGAGCCGGTAGCGAGCGGCGGGTAGGTTTCTTTTCCAGACGTGTTCGAGATTGTAGAGGGAGGACGAGCTTTGGTCGATGGCGATGGGTGGGGTGGAGGAGACGGGGAGGAGATCGAGGGCTAGATTGAAATCGGCTAGAAGATCGGGGGTGAGATTGAAGGAACCGCCGGGGGCATCTGTGAGGGTGCGGTTCCAGACGAGGAAGGCGGAGAGTTCGGTGCCGAAGGTGCCGGGAGGGATATCGAGGAGGAAGTCGGCGGTGCCTGATGCCAGGGAGACGAAGCCCCATGCGGCGTGGGGGCGAGGGGTGGGGAGGTCTGGGGACTGGCGGGTTCCGGAGAGGATGGAGTCGCTGAGGGCGATGTCGAGTTCACCGGCACCGAAGGTGGCGTCGAGGGGAACGGTGGCGGATTTGGACCAGCCTGGGAATTCTGATTTGGTGGCTCCGGCGAGGAGGAAGGCCTTGATGGATTCCGGTCTGGATGCGTTAGGGATGGTGGAGGCGGCGGCGCGCTGGCGGAGGAGAGCGGCGGCGGAGGCGACGTATGGGGTGGCCCAGCTGGTGGCGTCGAAGGGGGCGACGATTTCCGGTTTGAGGCGGCCTGGGGAGTCGACGAGGGAGGAAGTGGGGCCGGTGCTGTGGTTGCCGTTGGAGAGGCCGACGGAGAGGGAATTGAAGGCGGAGGCCATGAGTTCCGGCGTGGCATTTCCGGCGGTGTTATTGACGGCGGTGGTGCAGAAGAATCCGTCGCGGTGGATGGCGAAGTCGAGACGGCGGAGGAAGTCGTTGTAGGTGGATGCGGTGGCTGCGGAGGCGTATTCGATCCACGAGTGGTTCTGGATGGAGCGGAGTTCGGTGAGGGGGGCGGAGTTGGTGAGGCCTGGGCGGAGGAAAGCGTTATCGGTCCATGAGTTGGCTTCGTAGCAATCGATGGCGGTGATGCCAGGGGCCATGGTGGCCCAGCCGGAGGCGGAGCTGGTGAAGGGGCCGTAGAGGTGATAGCCGACGCGTTCGGCGTGGAGGCTGAGGGAGGAGGTGCCGCTTTTGGCGGTGAAGGTGCGGCCTGTGAAGTTGCCGGAGCCGGGGAAGGAGCCGGAGCCGGCTTGAGGGAGGTAGGCTGGGCCGCTTTCGATGGAGGCGACGGAGATGCCTGCGCCATTGGGCATGGCTGGGCCGAGGAGGTCTGCTAGGCGTGAGAAGCCGCAATCGGATTCGTAGGCGGCCTGGGAGGGTGCGGTGGAGAGGAGCGAAGTGATGAGCCAGAGGACGCGGGTGGGGGCGCGAGGCGGCATGGCCGGGGATGGAATTGTCAGGAACGCCTGCGGCGGCGGGAGACGGTTAGGAGGCCTGCGGAGGTGGTGAGGAGGAGAGGGGCGGCGGCGGCAGGTTCGGGGACGGCGGTGATGTCTCCGACAGGGCTCTCGGGGGCGTGGAGCTGGGTGACCTGAACCTGCCAGTTGTTGGTGGAGGGAGCGAAGAGCTGGAACGTCCAGAAGTCGTAGGGGTTGACTGGGTCGACGACGGTGGCGGAGTAATCGCCCCAGCGGTTGCGGCCGCTGCTGTCGATGATCTGGTATTCAGCGGAACCGGCTTTTGCCATGGTGACGGTGCCGAAGGTGGTGGAGTTGCCTGAGGTTTTGCCGTAGGTGTAGAACGAACTGGCGTAGGTGGAGGCGTCGGAGCCGCTGAAGCCGATGAGGACCTGGTCGAATTCGTTGACGGCGATGGAGGGGAAGGAGAAGGCGAGGGAGGGGTCGGAGATGATGCCGGACTGGATGATGGAGTTGGTGACCGGGTTGATGCGGAGCCATTCGACGGCGGCGAGGCCGTTGGCGCTGATGCCGTGGACGGCCCAGAGGGAACCGTTAGAGATGACGGTATTACCGGAGAAGCGACGGTCGCCGGTGTGGAGATTGGCGGCGGTGCCGGGCTGATCGGCGGTTGGGAGGGCGACGCTTGGGGTGACGATGGTGGTTGGGGAGGTTAGGGAAGCGCCTGGTGCGCCGGGGTTGAGGATGTCGGTGCGGATGATGTTGGAAGAGGTGGTGCTGAAGCCGAGGAGTTCGGACTTGTCGTCTGCGGCGCCGGAGAAGTTGACGGCGGGCTGGATGGAGAAGCCGTGGCCGAGGCCGACGATCTGGAATTCGGATCTGTTGGCGGCGGAGGGGGTGGGGAGGAGGAGGTCGGCCTTGGGGAGTGAGAGGATGGTGACGTCGAGGGCGGCGTTTGAGCCTGTGACTGCGAACATGTTGGCGGCGACGTAGACGCCTTGTTTATCGATGCCGAGGGTTGGGAAGTCAGCGAAGCGAGTATTGGCGGCATCGCTGTCGATTTTGAGGGCTTTCCATGAGCCGGTGGGGTCGCTGGTGGCGGAGACGGCGACAAGGAAGTTGTTATTGCCGCGGGAGTTGTCGACGGAGACGGCGAACCAGCGGCCACTGTCCGTGTCGTAGAGGATGCGGGGGTCGAAGGCGTAGGAGCCTGTGGGGGTGGCACCGGCGTCGGTCCAGAATTGGTTGAGGGATTTGCCTGTGCCGATGAGTTCGCCTGTGGATTTGGAGTAGACGGAGGAGCGGCCGTTGAGGAGGACCATGATGTGGTTGGGGCCGACGGCTCCCATGGTGTCCGGCGGGGAGAAGCCTGATGTGGCGCGGGTGCTGTCAGAGGCGGAGAAGTTGAGGCCGAGGGAGACGCCTGCGCCTTGAGAGGAATGGGTGAGGGAGCAGAGGGCGGCGGCGGGGAGCCAGCCGATGAGCCGGAGAGATTGCGAGGGAGTGCGTGGCGTCATGGCTGGGGATGGGGAGGTCAGTGACGCCTGCGGCGCCGTGAGATGGTTAGGAATCCTGCGGTGGTGGTTAGGATAAGTGGGGCGGCGGCGGCTGGTTCGGGGACGGCGGAGACGGGAGCGTGGAGCTGGGAGACCTGAACCTGCCAGTTGTTGGTGGATGGAGCGAAGAGCTGGAACGTCCAGAAGTCGGAGGGGTTGACTGGGTCGACGACGGTGGCGGAGTAATCGCCCCAGCGGTTGCGGCCGATGCCGTCGAGGAACTGATATTGAGCGGAACCGGCTTTTGCCTGGGAGACTGGGCTGAAGGTGGTGGTATTGCCTGAGGTTTCGCCGAAGGCGTAGTAGGAACTGCCGAAGGTGGAGGCGCCGGAGCCGCTGAAGCCGATGAGGACCTGGTCGAATTCGTTGACGGCGATGGAGGGGTAGAAGAAGGCGAGTGAGGGGTCGGAGATGATGCCGGACTGGATGACTGTGTTAGTGGCGGGGTTGATGCGGAGCCATTCGACGGAGGCGCGGCCGCTGACGCTGGTGCTGTGGACTGCCCAGAGCGAGCCGTTGGAGATGACGGTATTGGCAGAGAATCGGTCGTCGCCGGTGTGGAAGTTAGCGGCGGTGCCTGGTTGATCGGCGGAAGGCGGGTTGCTGCCGGATCTGGCGATGGTGGTCGGGGAGGTGAGGGTGGCTCCGGCGCTGCCTGGGTTGAGGATGTCGGAGCGGATGAGGTCCCAGTTGGAGGTGCTGACGCCCAGCAATTCGGCTTTGTTGTCTGCGGAGCCTGAGAAGTTGACGGCGGGCTGGATGGCGAAGCCGCGGGAGAGGCCGACGATCTGGAATTCTGATTTGCTGGCGACGGATGGGGTTGAGAGGAGGAGGTCGGCTTTGGGGAGCGACA
>JAIXPK010000331.1 GCA_027486335.1 Verrucomicrobiaceae bacterium
CAATCTCCAGCGTGCTCCACAACGCCTGCGGCACATGCCGGAACAGCTTGATCATCTCCTTCGGCGTCTTGAAATACACCTCCTCGCTGTAACGCATCCGCTTCTCATCCAGCACCATCTTCCCCGTCCCGATGCAGATCAGCACGTCATGCGCCTGATGATCGTCCCGATTCAGATAGTGCACGTCATTCGCCGCCACCGGCTTGATCCCGAACTCATCCGCCCACTCCAGCAGTTGCTCCGTGCACTTCCGCTGCAGCTCCGCCACCTCGCCACTCACATGATCGTGAATCTCCAGATAGTAATCCTCACCCCAGCGCTCCCGGAACTTCCCCACCAGATGCTTCGCATGCGCCACCTGCCCGCCCCGGATGCTCTCGTTCACCTCCCCGTTCAAGCACCCCGACAGCACAATCAATCCATCCCCGTGCTCGAACAGCGACTCATGATCCGTCCGCGGCTTGTAGTATTGTCCTTCCAGATGCGCCTCGCTCACGATCTTCGTCAGGTTCCGGAACCCGACCTCATTCTTCGCCAGCACCGTCAGATGATAGTTGTTCTTCTTCCCGCTAACCTCCGCACGGTGCGTCTTCGCCACCCCCTCCCCGCACACATACAACTCGCACCCGATGATCGGCTTCACCCCCGCCTTCTTCGCCGCCTGATAAAAATCAATCGCCCCGAACAGATTCCCGTGATCCGTCATCGCCACCGCAGGCATCCCCAGCTTCGCCGCCTTCTTCACCACGTCGTCAATCCGGCACGCCCCGTCCAGCGTCGAATACTCGGTGTGAAGGTGCAGATGGACAAACTGATCGGGGAGCGCAAGGGCCATCCCCTCAGCTAATCCGCCCGCCGCGGAAGGCAAGTGCGTCACCCCAAATCCTCCGCACCACCCCCTTCATCCACCCCTCATTCCCGTCCCCACGCCTCATTGTACCGGTGCGCCTTCCCCAGGGCGTCCCGCAGCGGATCCGCCCCTTCCCGGCAATACCCCGCGTGCAGATGCCGCCGCCACCCCTCCGCCCACCGGAACGCCCCCGACTCCTTCCCCATCGTCTCGCAGAACCCCTGCATGATCTTCAGATACGAATCCATCCCCTGGGTCTCGTCCAGCCACTGCTTCTGACTCTGGTGCGCCGCCAGCGCCGCCGTCTTCTCATCCATCACCTCCGTCACATCCACCCACGCCTCAGGATACACCCGCCGCCCGAACGTGTCCGACAGCATGTGCGGCATGCAGTGATACAGGGTCACCTCCCCCTCCGCAGGCACCCGCGGCGGCGTCGTCCGGTAATTCGGAAAGGTCTTCGCAAACGCCGCCGTCACCGCCAACCGACACGTCTCCGTATGGTCCTCCATGTAATCCACCGGCGGATGCGTCAGCACCACCCCCGGATTCACATCCCGGATCACCGCCGCCACCCGCCTAACGTTCGCCGCCGTATACGCAATCTCAAGATCATGCGAAATCGGAGGATGCCAACCCGCTCCCATCAGCCTCGCCGCCTCCCTCGCCTCCACGCGCCTTACTTTCCGCGTCTTCGCCTTCGTCATCACCGTGCTCCCCAGCGACCCCGATGACAGATTGAAACAGTGAATCTCCCATCCCGCCCGCCGCAACTGCAGCAAGGTCCCCGCCATGTGAAACTCAATGTCGTCAGGATGCGCAGCAATCGCAATAGCAGTACGGTTCATACCGCCACCAAACCCGCTCCACCTCTCCGGAAAAGCGGAATGCTTAGCGCTTCCACGGACCGCTCACCTTGCATGAAAATAGCGTAAATACTCTCCCCATGTCCCCTCTCCACTCCCTTCCCTCCGCCCTCCTCCTCGCCCTATCCTTAATCTCCGCCACCTCCCGCGCCGCCGAAATCACCACCATCGCCGGCAACGGCAAACCCGCCACCTCTGGCGACGGCGGCCCAGCCACCTCCGCCTCCCTCCACGACCCCTTCGGCATCACCCGCGGCCCCGACGGGCTCCTCTACGTCTGCGAATTCAATGGCCACGCCGTCCGCCGCATCGCCGCCGATGGCACCATCTCCACCGTCGCAGGCACCGGCAAACCCGGCTTCTCCGGCGACGACGGCCCAGCCACCGCCGCCCAACTCAACAAACCCCACGAAATCCGCTTCGGCCCCGACGGTGCCCTCTACATCTCCGACATGTCCACCCACACCATCAGACGCGTCGACATGTCCACCGGCACCATCTCCACCTTCGCAGGCACCGGAAAACCCGGCTTCTCAGGCGACGGCGGCCCAGCCTCCTCAGCCGCCCTCAACGACCCCATCGCCATCGAATTCTCCCCCGATGGCCACTCGCTCCTCCTCTGCGACATAGGCAACCAACGCGTCCGCTCCATCGACCTCAAATCCCGCATCATCACCACCCTCTGCGGCAACGGCGCCAAAGCCCCCACCCCGGACGGCGCCCCTCTCTCCCCAGCCACTCCCCTCCACGGCCCCCGCACCATCACCTTCGACCCCAAAGGCAATCTCTGGCTCGCCCTCCGCGACGGCCACACCATCTTCCGCTCCAGTCTCTCCGACCGCATCCTCCACCGCGTCGCAGGCACCGGCAAACCCGGCTTCTCAGGCAACGGCGGCCCAGCCTCCGCCGCCTCCCTCTCCGGCCCCAAAGGCCTCGCCTCCGACTCCCGCGGCCGCATCTACATCGCCGACACCGAAAGCCACTCCATCCGCGTCATCGACCCAGCCTCCGGCCTCATCTCCGTCGTCGCAGGCACCGGCTCAAAAGGCCACGCCTCCAGCTCCAACCCGCTCCAAACCCAACTCGCCCGACCCCACGGGGTCTTCATCGACAAAGACGGCAGTCTCTACATCGGCGATAGCGAAAACCACGTCGTCCGCCGCGTCACCGGGCTCAACTGACCCCGCTCGCGCCCTCTCCCATGCACCCGCATCCACCCGCATCCCCGCGCGGCAGCCTCGACGCCGCCGTCTTCCTCTTCGCCGCCCTCTTCACCGCCATCCCGGAATCCCTCCTCATCTGGTTCTCCTCCCTCCGCGAAAGCAAAGCCTTCTGGACCAACGCCGGCGGCTACTCACTCGGCATCCGCAACACCGTCCTCCTCTACTACTACCCGCTCGCCGCCCTCGTCTTCCTCCTCCTCATCGGCCTCACCGCCCTCTTCATCTCCGAACTCCACCCGCCCCTCACCCTCCTCAAACTCAAACTCGCCGCCCTCCTCGCCTGCTGGGGCCTCTTCTTCAGCTCCCTCGCCATCTCGACCGCCGACAACATCATCAATCTCCTCGAAGGCCGCTCGCTCCTCAATCACCACCAGCCCCGCATCTCCTTTTCTAACTAAAGTTCGGGAAATGCCTGTAATCACTGGCAACCCCTTGTAGCACGGCCGTCCCGGCCTTGTCTCCGCCCCAGCGAATCAATATCAAGCTCCCCAAACGACGAGCAGCGCAGGAATCGGGAAAAAAACCCGTAACAAGCAAAGTGTCACAGGCATCCTGCCTATGACATCAATGCCAAAGTCTCAGAATCAAACCCCTGCCCACCCCTTCCGCGTCTCCCCCGGAAAAATCCCTGGCCATCCTCCCCTCGGTACGCTCGAATGCGCCCGACTCTCCACCCCTTTTCCCACCCCTTTCCCGCCCGTTCCCCATGTCCAACTCCCCCGACACCCCATGGTATAAACTCCTCAACAGGGAACACTGGTTCGTCTTCACCATGGCCTCCCTCGCATGGATGTTCGACTGCCTCGACCAGCAGCTCTTCAACCTCGCCCGCCCGGACGCCATGAAGGCGCTCCTCAAACCCGGCCAGGACCCCAAACTCTTCGGCGGCTACGCCACCGCCATCTTCGTCGCAGGATGGGCCATGGGCGGTCTCATCTTCGGCGCCGTCGGCGACCGCATCGGCCGGGCCAAAACCCTCACGTTCACCGTCCTCATCTACTCGCTCTGCACCGGCCTCTCCGCCTTCTCCACCGGCTTCATCGACTTCGCCATCTACCGCTTCATCACCGGCCTCGGCGTCGGCGGTGTCTTCGGCCTCTCCGTCGCCCTCGTCGCCGATTCCCTCCCCGACAAAGCCAGACCCTCCGCCCTCGGCCTCCTCCAGGCCCTCTCCGCCGTCGGCAATGTCGCCGCCTCCCTCATCGCCATCTGCGTCGGCTACCTCGAACTCGGCCGCATCACCCCAGGCTCCGCATGGAGCAAGCTCTTCCTCATCGGCGCTCTCCCCGCCTTCCTCTGCGTCTTCATCCAGGTCCGTCTCAAAGAACCCGAAAAATGGATCAAAGCCAAGGCCGCCAGCAAAGCCAGCGGCACCCAGTTCGGCAGCTACTCCGCTCTCCTCGGCAACCCGCGCTGGCGCTCCCGCGCCATCCCCGCCCTCTTCATGTGCGTCGCCGGCGTCGTCGGGGTCTGGGGCATCGGCTTCTTCTCCCCCGAACTCATCAGCGATGTCATCGGCCGCGCCCTCCGCGCTGAAGGGGTCGCCAAAGAACTCATCCCCGGGAACACCACCATCTGGAAAGGCATCAACCTCATGATGCAGAACGTCGGTGCCTTCCTCGGCATGATGACGTTCACCCGCCTCGCCGCCCGCTTCGGCCGCAAACCAGTCCTCTACGTCGCCTTCCTCGCCGCTCTCCTCAGCACGTGGTTCACCTTCCGCTTCCTCAACCAGCGCTCCGATATCTTCTGGATGATCCCCATCATGGGCTTCTGCCAGATGTCCGTCTTCGCAGGCTACGCCATCTACCTCCCCGAACTCTTCCCGGTCTCCCTCCGCTCCACCGGCACTAGCTTCTGCTACAATGTCGGCCGCTTCCTCGCCGCCGCAGGCCCCTACTCCCTCGGCCAACTCTCCGTCTGGCTCACCCCAGCCATCGCCGCCGCCGCCCTCGATACCGAAAAAGCCGCCGCCAAACTCCAGGGCTTCCGCGACGCCTGCTGCTGGATGAGTCTCGTCTTCCTCGTCGGCATCGTCGCCGTCCGCTTCCTCCCGGAAACCAAAGGCCTACCGCTCCCAGAAGACCAGGACGCCGCCAAGGCACCCTAACCAAGGCATGCTCACCGACTCCCACGCCCACCTCGATTCCTCAGCCCTCCGCTCGGACCTCGACGCCGTCCTCTCACGCGCCGCCGCCGCCGGCATCTCCCGCATCATCGCCATCGGCTGCGACCTCGTCTCCAGCCGCGCCTGCCTCCATCTCGCCGAACAACACCCAGCCATCGAAGCCACCGTCGGGGTCCACCCCACCTACGTCACCGAGGTCACCGACCCCGACTGGCTCGACCAACTCCGCGCCCTCGCCGCTCACCCGCGCTGCGTCGGCATCGGCGAAACCGGCATGGACTTCTACCACCCGCCCCCCGACGGCTGGTCCGAATCCGCCTACCACGACCGCCAGGCCGCCTTCTTCGAAGCCCAGCTCGCCCTCGCCGCCGAATCCCGTCTCAATGTCGTCGTCCACCAGCGCGACCGCTCCGGCCTCGCCTGCTGGGACGCCATCCGCGCCCGCGTCACCCCATGGCACGGAAAACTCCGCTGCGTCTTCCACTGCTGGCTCCACCCATGGGAAGCCGCCGCTCCCATGATCGCCGCCGGCCACCTCGTCAGCTTCGGCGGGGTCGTCACCTACCCAAAAGCCCCGGACGCCGCCGCCGCCGCCACCGCCGCACCAGACGGCTCGTTCATGCTCGAAACCGATTGCCCCTATCTTCCCCCCGTCCCCCACCGCGGCAAACGCAACGAACCCGCCTTCCTCAGTCTCACCGCCTCACACATCGCCTCCCTCCGCGGCTCGTCCCTCGAAGCCCTCGCCGCTTCCACCTCCGCCACCGCCGCCGCCTTCTTCCGCCGCACTCCTTCCGCATGACCACGGCCCCCATCGCCGATCGCCTAGCCGCTCTTCGCGAACGCCTCGCCAGCGCCGCCCTCGCCTCCGGCCGCGCTCCCGACGCCGTCACGCTCTGCGCCGTCTCCAAAACCTTCCCCCCGGACGCCATCGCCGCCGCCATCGCCGCCGGCCAGTCCGTCTTCGGCGAAAGCCGCGTCCAGGAAGCCCTCACCAAAATCCCGCTCTTCCCCGCCTCCCTCCACTGGCACTTCATCGGGCACCTCCAATCCAACAAAATCCGCAAAATCCTCCCGCTCACCCACCTCGTCCACACACTCGATTCCCTCGACCTCGCACGCCACTTCAGCCGCATCGCCTCCGAACTCAATCTCACCGCCCGCTGTCTCCTCCAGGTCAACATCGCCCGCGATGACGCCAAATTCGGCCTCGACCCCGACGCCACCGAACCTGCCCTCACCGAAATCCTCGCCCTCCCTAACCTCTCCATCGCCGGGCTCATGACCATCCCCGCCCTCACCGATTCCGCCGACGCCGCCAGACCCCACTTCGCCCGTCTCCGCGAACTCCGCGACCGCCTCGCCGCCGCCTCCGGTCTCCCCCTCCCAGAACTCAGCATGGGCATGAGCGGCGACTGGGAAGCCGCCGTCGCTGAAGGGGCCACCATCGTTCGCATCGGCAGCGCCATCTTCGGCGACCGCTGAACCTCCCGACCTTCTCGTTAGGCTCTCAGTACCCCCCGATCCCCAGCCGCGCCGCCATCCGCCGCGGCCGCACCATCGCCTCCGCCATCCGCACCGCCTCATCCGCCCCGCGCAGATCACGGCAATCCGGATGCGCCTCCGCCGACCCGATCAATCCTAGCTGATGCAGCACATGCGCCGTGCTGTGCTTGTACGCCGCCGCACTCCCGCCCGCATCCAGCCGGAACACCTGGTCCTCCAGCGACTGAAACGCCTCGAATACCTTGTAAACCCGGGTGTCAAATCCACCCCGCCCCGTCGGAAACGCCTTCCCCGCCACACCGTCGTCCAGCCACATGTCCTTCGCCGCACAGATCAGCGGCGCTCCCGTCACCGCCGCCCCGATCAGCAGCGGCAACCCGCAACGAATCGCCGTCGCAATCCCGAAATCATCCCCGCTGTGCGGCGCAAAATCCAATCCCAGATCCCGGCACATCGCCGCCCAGTAAAGAAAATGCGGCTCATCCAGCGTCGAAATCTTCCCGCCGATGAACTTCGGATGCTGCGCCAGTTGCCACAACAGCCACGGTTCATACGGCGTCGCCCAAGGCACAAACGCCGGCTCCAGGGCATGCACCAGCGCCGGATGTGTCAGGTACTCCGCAATCTCATAATACGCATCCCTCCGCTTCTCCGGCCCCAGCTCGTTCAGCAGCCGCGACGTCATGATCATCACTTCGCAATTCTCATGCGCCTGCACCAGATCAATCAGACCCCGGTAACGCTCCGCCCGGAACGCACTATCACCTTCCGCCCCCCGCGCCGTCACCCCCGCAATGAACCGCTGCCCCGGAAATTCCTCACGGAACCGCCGCAGCACTTCCCCATACAGATCATCGCTCAGATTGAAAATGTACCCGGTATCCGCATTCAGCACTAACACCAGCTCCACATTCCACCGAGCCGCCGCCGCCTGCATCCAGCGAATGCTCGCCGCAAACCCAGCCCAGTCCACCTTCCCATCGCAGAACGGCAGCAGCGCCGCCGCACACAACCGCGCCTTCCTCCCATGGTCCGCAAGGGCCTCCTCCGCCGTCCACGCCCACACCGTGTCCGCCCACACCGTGTCCGGCCGCAGCTCGCTAGGATCTCTGATCAGGTCTCGGTTCATAGCATCTCGCTCCAATCCCGATCGCCGCTCAGTACCACTTCGCAAGGCCGCCCTTCCAGATCGCCTTCAGCTCCGCAATCGGCTCATCCACCAGCACCGCACCGTCCCGCTTCACCACCAGCTTCGCATGCCCGCCCGTCGCCGCACCAAGCTCCACCAGCGGCAATCCCGCAAACGCCGCCCGCATTCCCGCCACGTGCTCCGGAGCCACCTCCATCACAAACTGCCCGGGCGTCTCGTTGAACAACGCCGCCGCCGCAGGCATCCCCGCCGGCAACTCAATCTCCATCCCTCCCTTCCCGCTGAACGCCATCTCCGCCAGCGTCACCGCCAGCCCGCCCTCGCTCACATCGTGCGCACTCAGCACCAGCCCGGCCTTCACCGCCTCATGATAGGCCCGGTAAAGCGCCATCGCCGCCTCCAGCTCGAACTGCGGCACCGCCTGCCGCACCACTCCCTCCGTCCGCGCATAAACCGAACCACCCAGCGCCACACTCCCCGTCCCCGCCAGCATCAGCACGCTGTCGCTCCGCCGCAGGCTGCTCCCCGTCACATGCGCCGCATCCTCCACAATCCCCAACCCGCTGATCAGCGCCGTCACCGGAATGCTCACCGGCCCGTCATCCGTGTTGAAATAGTTATAGAACGAATCCTTCCCGCTGACAAACGGGGTCCCGTACACCGCCGCCGCTTCCGCCAGCCCCCGCGCACTCTCCACCAGCCCGCCCAGTTCCTTCGGATCATGCGGGTTCCCCATGCAGAAATTGTCCAGCACCGCCAGCTTCTCAGGATTCGCCCCGGTCAGCACCAGCTGCCTCACACATTCATCCATGCAAGCCCGACCCATCGCCCGCGGATCATACTTGCCCCACTCCGGCAGCAGGCTCAGCGCTAGCGAAATCAACCGCTGACTCCCGTCCACCCGGATCACACTCCCGTCCTGCGGACCATCACCAGCCGCCCCCGCAAGGGGCTTCAGCACGGTGTTCCCCTGCACCTCATGATCATACTCCCGGATCACCGGCTCACGGCTCACCACCGCAAAATCCCCCATCACCCGACGCAGCACTCCCCCCAGATCATCCGACGCCAACTCCGGCAGCGCCGACCACAGCGGCGTATCCCACTCGGCCTTCAATCGCAGCCGCGGCGCATCATGCAGCCGCCCGCAATCCAGCTCGCACACGGTATGCCCGTGATGCTTCACCTTCAGAATCCCCGTCCCGTCACTCTTCCCCAGCACCGTCAGCTCGGTCTCGTAAACCGCCGCCAGCTCCCGCAATCGCTCAAGGCTCTTCTCCTCCACCGACAGCACCATCCGCTCCTGGCTCTCACTCAGAAAAATATGCCAGCTCAGCAATCCAGGCTGCTTCAGCGGCGCGTTGTCTAGCAAAATCTCCCCGCCCGTCTCGCTCAGCATCTCCCCGGCCGCACTCGAAAACCCGCCCGCACCACAGTCCGTAATGCACTCGATCAATCCCTCCGCCCTCGCCGCCAGCACAAAATCCGCCGCCTTCTTCTCTTCAATCGGATTCCCGATCTGCACCGCCGTCTGATCTTCCTCGTGACTGCTCGTCCCCAGCGCCGCACTCGAAAACGTCGCCCCCTTCAACCCGTCCAGCCCCGTCCGCGCACCCACCGCAATGATCAGCTGCCCGGGCTTCACTTCCTTCGCAATGTCCGCACTCGGAATAATCCCCGCCGTCCCGCAGAACACTAGCGGATTGTAAATGAAGGTGTCGTCAAACTGAATCGCCCCGCCCGTCGTCGGAATCCCCATCCGGTTCCCGTAATCCCTCACCCCGCGCACCACCCCGCGCATGATCCCCAGCGGATGAATCACATCCCTCGCCCGGATGTCCTCCTGCTTCGTGTCCGGCCGCCCGAAACAGAACACATCTACCGACGCCACCGGCTTCGCTCCCTTCCCAGCCCCCAGAATGTCCCGGATCACCCCGCCCAACCCAGTGTTCGCTCCCGCATACGGCTCGATCGCACTCGGGTGATTGTGCGTCTCCACTTTCAGACACGCCGCCAGCCCCGGATCAATCTCGATGAACCCCGCGTTGTCCGTGAACGCACTCAGCACAAACCCAGGCTTCCGCGCCATGATCTCCTCACTCGGCTTCCGGATGAAGGTCTTGAAAATCCCATCCACCACCTCCTCATCCCCGTCCACCGTGTGCACAATCCTCGCCGAAAAAATCCGGTGCTTGCAGTGCTCACTCCACGTCTGCGCAATCACCTCCAGCTCCACATCCGTCGGCTCACGCCCAGCCTCCGCAAAATACGCCTGCACCGCCAGCATGTCCTCCCGACTCAGGCTCAGCTTCATTTCCTTCGAAATGCCATGCAGTGCCTCGGCGTCGAGCTGAAGAACAGGGACAGTACGGTAACAGGGGCGGTCGGCAGCAGGTGCGCTCATGCCTCATCAAGCAGCCGGAAACCCAGGAGTCAAACGCAGGAGGACACCTCCTCCAACCCCCTCCCACCCGGCATGCGGATGGAATAATCCTTGCCCCCCATCCCCCCGCACCCGCACCTTGAACCTACACTCCTTCCCCGATGCTGTCTTTCCAGGATCACTTCCGGCACGCCCGCCTCTGGCAACGCCGTCAGTTCGTCCGCGCCGGCGCCCTCTCCCTCGGAGGCCTCTCCCTCGCCGACCAACTCGCCGTCAAAGCCGCAGCCGCACCTTCCTCCCCCAATCCCCTCAAAAACCGCTCCGTCATCTTCCTCTTCATGCACGGCGGGCCCTCCCAGTTCGAAACGTTCGACCCCAAAATGGACGCCCCCTCGAACATCCGCAGCACCACCGGCGAAATCCCCACCTCCATCCCAGGCATCACCTTCGGCTCGTCCTTCCCCAAACTCGCCGCCCTCGCCCGCAAATTCTCCATCGTCCGCTCGTTCGTCACCGGCGACGGCAACCACGACATCAAACCCATCGTCGGCATCGACACTCTCCGCGCCAATATGGGCTCGCTCTACGCCGCAGTCGCCGGTCCCTCCCGGCCCGACTCCGCCATGCCCACCAATGTCACGCTCTTCCCTCGCTCGGTCGACCCCGACGCCCAACCAGCCATCACCGAATTCGGCAACTTCGAAAGCACCGGCGACCTCAGCCGCACCTTCGCTCCCTTCGTCCCCGGCGCAGGCGCAGACCTCCAGCAGGACATGCACCTCAATCTCCCCGCTAGCCGATTTGACGACCGCCGCGCTCTCCTCTCCATGCTCGACAACTGGCAGCGTCAGCTCGGTGCCAGCGACGCCCTAACCGGTCTCGACGGGTTCCAGTCCCAGGCCTTCGACGCCCTCCACCGCGGGGTCTTCGACGCCTTCGACCTCTCCCGCGAAAACCCGAAAACCATCGCCCGCTACGACACCGCCCCTCTCCTCCCCAAATCCCGCATCAGCTCGCAGTGGAAAAACCTCAACCACTACGCCACCAACGCACAGACGCTCGGCCGCCAGCTCCTCCTCGCAAGGCGTCTCTGCGAACGCGGAGCCGGCTTCGTCACCGTCACCACCAGCTTCGTCTGGGACATGCACGCCGACGTCAATAACGCCCCCCTCACCACCGGCATGGAATACGTCGGCCGCCCCTTCGACCACGCCGTCTCCGCCTTCATCGAAGACGTCGAAGCCCGCGGGCTCTCCGACCAGATCCTCCTCGTCTGCTGCGGCGAAATGGGCCGCACCCCAGCCATCAATAAAGACGGGGGCCGCGACCACTGGGGCAATCTCGCCCCGCTCCTCATCTACGGCGGCGGTCTCCACATGGGCCAGGTCATCGGCACTTCCTCACGCGACGGCAGCGAACCTTCCTCACAGCCAGTCACCATGAAGGACCTCATCGCCACCATCATGCACTCCATCCTCGACATCGGTCAGGTCCGCCTCATGCCCGGCATCCCCCAGCGCGTCATCGACGCCATGACCCGCGGCGAACCCATCCGCGGACTCGTCTGACCCACCCCGACAACCTCTGAAATGATCGCCCTCCCCATCACGTAACCGCCGCCCTCATCATGAACTCCTCCCTCCCTCGCCGCCACTTCCTCCGTAACGCCGCCCTCGCCGCCGCCGCGCCCTTCGTCGTCTCCCCATCACGCGCCGCAGACACGATCTCAGGCATCCCCAAACTCCGCTCGGTCGCAGGCACCTTCATCGGCCCCCAGGCATGGACCTTCAACCGCTTCACCGTCCTCGAAGCCATCGAATTCGCCGGCCGCTCCGGTGCCTCCATCATCGAATGGTTCCCAGGCCAGAAATTCAGTAAGGAAGGCGGCTCATGGGGCCCCGGCGCTACCCCCGAAATGGAAAAAATGGCCCTCGACGCCCTCCAGAAATGGAACCTCACACCCATGAACTTCGGCGTCACAGGCATCGCCAATGACGAAACCGAAGCCCGCAAAACCTTCGACTTCGCCAAACGCTGGGGCCTCTACGGCATCACCACCGAATCCGTCGAAAGCGTCGCCATCCTCGAAAAACTCGCCGCCGAATACGACATCCGCGTCTGCTTCCACAACCACCCCCGTCAACCCAACAACCCTAACTACAAGGTCTGGGACCCCCAGTTCATCCTCGATACCTGCAAGGACCGCGACCCACGCATCGGTGCCTGCGCCGACACCGGCCACTGGATCCGCAGCGGCCTCAATGCCCTCGACGCCGTCAAACTCCTCAAAGGCCGCGTCCTCTCCATGCACCTGAAAGACCGCGTCGACGAAAAAGGCGAAGACGTTCCCTTCGGCACTGGCAAAGCCAATGTCGAGGCCATCCTCACCGAAGCACGCTCCCACGGCTTCAAAGGCAACGCCTCCATCGAATACGAAACCAACTGGGACCACAGCATCACCGACGTCGCCCAGTGCGTCGGCTACGTCCGCGGCCTCGGCCTCGCCCGCGGCTGGGACAAAGCCTGACACCCACACCCGCTTCTAACACCCCAAAACCCCTCCCCACCCGGGACGCGGCCCACCAGCCGCTCCCGGGTGTTTTCATTCCCACCCACCCCGCCAATCCGAAGGCTTGACGGAAGCCAGCTCACGGTGCAATCCACCCGCGCCAATCCCGGATCCGCCAACCAAGCCAGAGGCTTGACGGAAGCTAGCCCACGACGCAATCCACCCGCGCCAACCCCGGATCCGCCAACCAAGCCAGAGGCTTGACGGAAGCTAGCCCACGACGCAATCCACCCGCGCCAAGCCAAAGACTTGACAGGATTCACCCGCCGGATAACATCATAACACCCCCGACATAACACCACCCCTCTACCCCACCCACACCCTCCCACAACACGCCAAGCCGAAGGCTTGACGGACATTAGCCGGCGGCGTCAGCCACCCGTCTAACATTAACATTTATCACCGCCCCGGCAGGGGCGGCCACCCCTCCACCCCCATGCCATCCACCCACCTCTCCCTCCACTACCACATCGTGTTCAGCACCAAAAACCGCGCACCACTCATCGCCGCCGCATGGCGCGAACGACTCCTCTCCTTCCTCGGCGGCGTGGTGCGCAACATCGACGGCGTTCCAGAGGCCATAGGCGGCGTCGCCGACCACGTGCACCTCCTCATCGGCCTACGCGCCACCGCCTGCCTCGCAAACGCCGTCCGCGATATCAAGGCCGTCTCCTCCCGCTGGGTTCACGACGACATCGGCGACCCCGCCTTCGCATGGCAGGAAGGCTACGGAGCCTTCACCGTGAGCGCCTCACGCTGCGATACCCTCAAAGAATACATCGCACGACAGGACGAACACCACCGCCAGCGCTCCTTTCAGGAGGAATATCTCGAACTCCTGCAACGCAGCGGCGCACCCTACGACGAACGATTCCTCTGGTGAATCCGCCGCCCGTCCCCGCCATCAACCCAACCCGTTAGCACCCAAGGCACTCCGTCACCGTCATCCCCCTCTCCAATCAAGCCCCCCCCCTCATCCCCCCACGCATCACCGTCTCCGAAACACCTTGGCTTCATCACCTCAAACGCTACCCTCCCCTCATCCGTCGTCAGCCGAAGCCTCTCTCCCCAACCGGATCCGCCCCCGCTTCCCCACCACCTCTCTCCTCCAATCGGACTCCGCTCATCCCTCCGACCTCCTCAACCCCCGCCACCTCTCCCATGAAATCTCGCCGCCTCCTCTGCCTGTCTGCACTCCTGCTCCTCGTAGGCCTCCGCAGGGCCGACGCCGCCCCTTCCCTCCTCCTCAGCAACCAGCCAGGCTGGAACGGATGGTCCGTCTCCACCACCATCAAAGCCGGCTTCAGAGAACACGGCGGCCCCGGCGAACGCGCCGTCACCCGCACCGCCGCCCGCCTCATCACCGCCGCCTCCGCCAGCCCCGGCGAATCCTTCCCGCTCACCCCACCAGGTGCTCTCTTCACCCCGGACTCCGGTGACCCCAAAGACAAAGCCCAGGCCCAGACGTCCATCACCTACCTCGCAGGAGGCGCTTCCTCCGCCGATTCCTTCTCCTTCAACATCGCCGCCACCACCAGCGCCGTCAACGCGCGCCATAGCTTCGGAGCCGCACCAGTCCCCGCCGACGCCTTCGTCGAATGCGAGATCATCCTCGAAACCTTCGGCCCGCTCACCGGCGCTTCCCTCCGCCTCCCTGCCATCCCCTCGCTCACAGCTGCCGCCCCCTCCATCGAATCCCTAACCGCCACCGCTTCCGGCCCCGTCTCCGGCTTCTTCCTCCCCGGCTACGCCGAAACAGACTTCCCCCTCACCCTCGCCCCCAGCGGCGCCGCCGGACGCTTCCGCTACGTCGTCAGCTACTCCATCGTCACCCCCTTCGGCGCCGACCCCGTCGTCTCCTATCACTTCGAAGGTGCCGCCGCCACGCTCCCTCCAGCACCCGCCCCGCCCCTCACCCCATCGGAAGATTCCGTCCGCCGCGAAGCCCCAGTCGTCGTCCTCAATAACCTCATCTACCCGCACCAGAGCGACATCTCCGCCACCGTCAGATTCCAGAACGCCGCCGACATCGCCCCCCACAACCTCATCGCTCTCGTCTGCCCGGACACAGGCGACTTCGAACGCCTCCAGCTCTCCCCCTCCGCCGACCCTCTCGTCCATCTCAGCACCAGCATCCCCATCGACTCCAAACTGGAATCCGACCCCCAGCCCATGGACGGTGTCCTCTCCGTCAAACAAGGCTCGAAATTCACCGCCATCTACGCCTACCGTCTCTCCCAGCGCATCACCCCGGACGCCACCAAAGGCCTCAAACCCACAGAACCATTCATCAGCTCGGACTGGGGCATGGCCGCTCAGAACCCCGACTCCTCCCCAGTCAAAACATTCCTCACTAGCGGCATCGCCATGAGCGGCCCAGCCGAGGAAAACCCACCCAAAAACATGCGCCGCACCGGCACCCTCGGCGTCGAGGGCCTCCCCGGCATCCTCCAGATCGCCAGCGACGAACTCATCTTCCACCCGCGCGACGCCGCCCAGGCCGCCGCCTTCGCCTCTCGCGCCGGCGCCGTCAAAATCGACGACGACGCCGCATGGAAGGGCGGCAACTCCCCTCCCGTCTGGCACCGCTACCGCATGCTCGATACCCCAGCCGCCGAAGCCGCCCGTCAGGCCCGCATCCCTAACCTCGCCCAACTCTACGCCGCCACCGGCCGCACCGGCAAGCTCCACGGCAGCAACCCGCGTGTCCTCGGCCTCTTCGCCACCGCCCTCGAACTCTGGCTCGAAGGCTTCAACTGCGCCGTCAACCCGCGCGCCCTCGTCCATGACCAACTCTCCGCCCCGGAAGCAGGTGCCTTCGACTCCATGCTCGTCCCTAACCTCCACATGGACGACCCGCGCCAGAATCTTCGCGACCTCTGGGCCCACTCCGCCATGATGGACTTGGACGCACGCACCGTCCGCGTCGCCTTCATCGACTCCGCCTTCGCCCCCAACCCCGACTTTCGCGGCTTCCCGGACTCCATCCCCCAGTTCAATATGGAAACCGGCCTCCGCGGCCCCCACGTCGCTGAATTCCCGGAAGCCCCCATCCCCATCCGCAGCCAGTTCTGGCACGGCAACGGCACCGTCGCCGTCGCCGCAGGCGTCATGGGCAACCGCTTCGGCTTCGCAGGCATCGGCGGCCAGATCATCCAGCCCTACCTCTACTACATGGGCACCGAAACGTTCGCCTTCGAAATGGGCCGCGCCATGCAGCTAGCCGTCTCAGACGGCGCAGATGTCATCAACATCAGCGCAGGCTACCCCTGCCGCATCCTCTCCGTCCTCGGACCCATCCGCATCTGCTCGGAATCCGACCGCGCCGCCGTCGCAGGCACCGTCGCAGGCCTCGTCGCCACCTCCGTCGCCACCATCTGCGCCGCTGGCTCCATCGCCGACTTCTTCCTCCCAGGCGCTAGCGCCATCATCTGCGGCTCCGCCTCCGTCGCAGGTACCACCGCCGTCGGCGCTCTCTTCAATTCCCTCTTCCTCAGCAGCGCCATCGGCGACCCGCGCCACGCCATGGAAGAAGGCGTCGAAACCGCCCGCCTCGCCGGCGTCCCCGTCATCGCCAGCGCCGGCAATCAGATCAACTGGGACTTCCTCGGTGAATGGGCCTCCCTCTTCGATACCGCCAACGCCCGCTCCGACGACTGGGAACAAGTCCCCGCTGTCATCCCGGACGTCATCTCCTGCAGCTCCGTCCCCCCTGAGGCACCCTACCCTAACACCCAGCTCCACGGCCCGTCCGTCGACCTCTGGGCACCCGAAGGCCAGGCCATCATGGTCCCCGTCGACCCGGCCGACCCTAGCCCAGCCAATGTCCGCGCCGACGCTCAGACACTCACTTTCTTCTTCGGAAGCAGCGCCGCCGCCCCCTTCGTCTCCGGCGTCATCTCCCACATGATGGCCGCCAATCCCTCCCTCCAGCGCAGCCGCGCCACCCCCGCAGAACGCGCCACCCTCGTCGCCCGTCTCACTTCCCTCCTCCGCTCCTCCGCCTCCCTCCCAGGCTCAGCCCCGGACCTCCCCGCTTCCTCACCCACCGACCCCGAAATCGCCCGCCGCGGCCCGCTCGTCAACGCCTTCGCCGCTCTCGAAGCCGCCATCCGCGCCATCCCCGGCGGCATCACCCTAGCCGAGACCGGCTTCCCCACCCGCTTCGCCCGCTTCGACGACGAAGGCCCAGTCGCCTCAGACTCCGCTCGCATCAAACGTCTCGTCATCCCCACCTCGGGCACCATCCTCGAATTCGGCGGGCTCACCGCAGGCGACCTCGACACATGGGAATTCGCCCTCCCTACCCCCGGCGTCGGCGTCCCCCGCGCCACCGTCCAGATCGCCGTCCCCATCCAGTCCGGTCCACCCCCCTACCTCCTCAACGGCGACTCCATCATCCCCCGCATCAGCACCTCCGGCGGGCTCGCTCTCTATCAAGCCACCATCTCCCGCTGCGAAGACTCCCTCCTCCGCCTCCGCTGCCCCGGCAGAATCCCCCCAGGCGGCTCGCTCCTCCGCCGCGATGACATCCTCTACCTCATCAGCGCTTCCTACGCAGGAGCCGTCACCGAATCCTCCCCGGATTCCTACGAAAGCGCCTCGCAACCCAACAACATCACCCCCGCTAACGTCAGCCCCTCACTCTGGCAGCCGCTCCCCGGCCCCTTCGCCCCAGCCTGCGCAGAAGGCTCCCATACCCTCTCTCTCCCCAACCAGTCCCTCAGCGGCTGCCGCGACGAAGACCTCTACCGACTCAACCCATGGCCCGGCTATGACCCCACCGCCGCCGACTGCGCCATCCTCACCGTTTCCCTCGACCCTCCCCAGCCCGGCGCCTACCTCCAGTTCCAGGAAGAGGTCTCCCTGCCAGGCGGAGCATCCCGCAGAGAATTCACCGGCCCAGCCGTCCGCGGCAACGAATCCCTCTCCATCAACGCCGCCGCACACCCTCTCCCGCTCATCCTCCGCCTCACCGGCGTCTCCCCCGCCAGATACCGCATCAACGTCCGCTACTGCATCTTCGATCAGACGTTCTGCGACTCCCTAACCTCAAGCTCCCGCGCCCGCATCAAACCAGGCTCGCTGCGCGCCTTCTGGGAAAACCGGCGAGACTCCCTCATCTTCCCTGTCACCGGCCCGGTCGAATTCGGCCCGCGCTTCACTAGCGACATGGCCACCTTCAACTACCCACGCGACAAAGACGGCCGCTCCCAGTACGGCCAGCTCTTCCTCATCGAAAACTCGAAATCCGGCCCCCTCCGCGTCCTCGCACGCCCCGCCAATTCCTCCGCTAGTCTCCGCCTCGACCTCTTCTCCCTCGACGGCAAATCCCTCGGCGCAGCCGCCACCGACGATCTCGCCGGCGACCCCGACCTCGACACCAAACAACTCCACCCCAAAGGCGACCCCCTCCCCCTCGAATCCTCAGACCAGCCCGCAGGCACCTACATCCTCGCCGTCTCAGGCTTCCACTTCACCGACGCATGGTCTCTCCTCTTCGGCGAACTCCAGTCATCCCCCGGCCTCGTCAACGCCGAAGGCGCCGGCAATCCCACACCCCTCGCCCTCGACGACGCTCCCCTCTGGCAGCCAGCTCAATCCGGTGCCCAAAACCTCCAAGGCACCCCATTCGCCCTCTCCATCATTCCCGGCGCCCAACTCACCTTCATCCCACCGCTCGGCGGCTACCGCGCAGAATACTCCTCCGACGGCCAATCATGGTCCGAAGCCGCCCCAGCTTCCGACCTCCTCATGTTCCCAGCCTCCATCAGCCTCCCGCTCCCCATCAACCCGGACGGTACCCCCGGCTTCCTCCGCGTCCGCTCCCTGCGCGATCGCGCCGAGCTCCCTCCCTACGTCCTCTTCCAGTCCTACCAACCCCAGTTCCTCGCCGCCCCCACCGAACCCGGCCACTCCTACTCCCTCCAATCCTCCAAGGACCTCTCCGAGTGGTCCTCCGACACCCCAGTCACCGCCGACGGCTCCGTCCTCACATGGCCCCTCCCCACATGGGAAGACCACAACTTCTTCCGCATCTCCCGCAACTAACTCCTCCCCTCCCCCACCCGCCGCCCCAGCCCCCCGCACGCCCTGCGGCTTCCCCCGCCACGCCCAGCCGCCCGTCCCCCACGCATCCCGCCCTCCCACAAGGCACACCGACACCGTTGTCGTGAACATCCGAGAACCTAAACCCATTGTCGCTCATTTTCCGCCCATTTTGATCAACAAATCCCTTTGTGCTTCACCCATTCACTCCAACACCGGCTCCGATTGCCCTCGAGTCGCGCCCCTTGATCAGAACAACCCTTCGCGCGTTTCGCCCCCTCTCCAGTCGTGCCCCCTAACCCCCCTCCCGTTCAGGAAGTCATCCGTGCCCATCCGCGCAATCCGTGGTTCATGATTCCACCGGCTCACCTCCCGTTCCCAAACTCCAACCACCCTCCCCCCTTCTCACTTCTCACTTCAAACTTCTCACTTCCCTCCTACGCACAGAGGGACGCATTGCAGCTTGCCGCACCCGCCCCCGAAGACCATCGGATCCTCAATCCCATGCTGAATCTCTTCGGTCCTTCCTCCGGACGCCTCTGCGACGGGATCACCCGCCGCGACATGCTCCGCATCGGTGGTCTCGCCCTCGGCGGCCTCTCCCTTCCACAGATGCTCGCTGCCGAGGAACTCGCCGGCATCAAACGCTCCCACAAGGCGGTCATCATGATCTACCTCGCCGGTGCCCCACCGCACCAGGACATGGTCGATCTTAAAATGGACGCTCCCATCGAGATCCGCGGCCCCCATCGCCCCACCCGCACTAACGTCCCCGGCATCCACATCTCCGAACACATGCCCCACTGCGCGCGGATCATGGACAAACTCGTCCCCATCCGCTCCATGTACGGCTCCCCCAGCGGCGACCACGATTCCTTCATCTGCTACACCGGCCGCCCCGTCACCAAACAACCGCCCGGCGGCTGGCCCTCCATGGGCGCCGTAATCTCCAAACTCCACGGCCCCACCGACCCCGCCATCCCCGCCTTCGTCGGCCTCGCCCCCAAAGCCGGTCACCCGCCCTACGGCTCCCCCGGTCACCCTGGCTACCTCGGCATGACCCACTCCGCCTTCCGCCCTAACGGCGGCCCCGGCACCGAAGACCTCAGACTCAATAACATCTCCCTCGAACGCCTCGGCGACCGCCGCGCCCTCCTCACCGGCTTCGATCGCTTCCGCCGCGACGTCGACGCCAGCGGTGCCGTCGAAGCCGCCGACCGCTTCACCCAGGAAGCCTTCAACATCCTGACATCCAGCCGTCTCATGGACGCGCTCGACATCTCCCGCGAACCCGCCTCCGTCCGCGATCGCTACGGCAAAGGCGACACCAAAAACTACGGCGACGGTGCCCCTCGCAACTGCGAACACTTCCTCATCGCTCGCCGCCTCGTCGAAGCCGGTGCCCGCTGCGTCACTCTCAACTTCGGCCGCTGGGACTTCCACAGCGCCAATCATTCCGAACTCCTCACCCACCTCCCGCTCTTCGATCAGGGCTTCAGCGCCCTCGTCGAAGACCTCCACCTCCGCGGCATGGACAAAGACGTCGCCGTCGTCGCATGGGGCGAATTCGGCCGCACCCCACAGATCAACAAAGACGGCGGCCGCGACCACTGGCCTCAAGTCGGCTGCGCCCTCCTCGCCGGCGGCGGCATGAAAACCGGCCACGTCATCGGTGCCACCGACCGCCTCGGCGGCGAAATCGCCGACCGCGGCGTCCACTTCGGCGAGGTCTTCGCCACACTCTATCACCAGCTCGGCATCAACCCCAATCAGGTCACCGTCCCCGACCTCACCGGCCGTCCCCACTACCTCGTCGACGGCTGGCTCCCCATGCCGGAACTCATCTCCGCCTGACATTTCCCGTTCACCGCACCGACCCCGCTCAGATCAATCCGTCGATCGTCCCGGTGCTGTCCGCAAACTGCCCGGTCTCCACTCCCATCTTCTGTGCAATCCCCAGCAGCACATTCGCCAATGGCGGATGCCGTTCAGGATCATGCGCCAGATGCTGACCGTGCTTCAACCCCCACGCCCCGCCCCCCGCCACTAGCAAAGGTAGATTCTTCGGCGAATGTTCCCCGCTCGGCCCGCTGTTCATCCCGGACCCGTACACCACCATCGTGTGATCCAGCATCGGCCGCCCGCCCTCATCCATCCCGCGCAGCATCCCCAGAAACCGCGACAATCGCTCCAGATAACCCCGATCCACTCCCGCTAGCCGCTTCAGCATCCCCGCGTCCCCACCATGGTGCGACAACTCATGGTGATTCTCCCCGCCCACCCCGTACCCCCCGGCCTCCCGCGCCCACTCAAACGTAATCACCCGCGTCGCATCCGTCGCAAACGCCAGCAGGCTGATCTCCAGCATCACATCAAGCCACATCGGCCTGTCATGCGCATCCCCCGGCTGACTGTTCAACTGCAACCCCGCCGCCTCCACCTTCGGCTTCGGCACATCAATCCACTCACCCTGCCTCACCACCCGCCGCTCGGTCTCCCTCACCGATTCCAGATACTCCCCCAGCTTCCCCCGATCCTCCGAACCCAGCACCTTACCTAACGCCTTCGCCTCACCCTGCACCGCATCCAGAATGCTCCGCTTCTCCGCCTGCCGCCGCAGCGTCGCCTCCCGCGACTCCGCATCGTCCGGCACAAACAACCGCTCGAACAACCGCTGCGGACTGTTCTCCGCAGGCAGCGGCGTCCCGTTCCGATCAAATGCCAGCGTGTGACTGTGCAGCGCCGCACCAGTCCCCGACAGATCACCGATCTCCAGCGACGGAAACCTCGTCCTCGCCCCGATCCGCTCCGCGATCACCTGATCCACCGACACCGTATTCGTATAATCCTTCCCCGGCACCGCCCGCAGATCCGCTCCCGTCAGCCACGTGTCCCCACCACTGTGCCCGCCCGTGCACCGCGGATGCCCCAACCCACTCAGCAGACTGAAATGCTCCCGGTGCTCCGCCAGCACCTCCAGCGTCGGCGACAACCCGTATCCCTTCCCCTTCCCCTCCGGCAGCCACTCCAGAATGTTCACCCCGTTAGGAACATAACAGAAAATCACCCGCGGCGTCGGCGCCGCCCCGGACTTCACCGGCGGCCTCCACGTCGATGGCGCAGCATGCACCGCCCGCGGCAGCATCGCCTCCAGAAACGGCAGCGGCAGCGAAACACCAAGGCCGCGCAGCACCGCACGACGGGACATCGGATTTCTCAATAATGGGATCATCGGGTCATGAACGCGTCAGAGGTGACTATTGCCGTAATCAGCGACTTCAGGGTCGAACCCTCCCGCCGCATCGTTTCCACAAATCCCCGGATCGCCGCCCGGTCCGCAAACCCCGTCTCCCGCCCCAGCGCGTACGTCGTCAGTTGCGTCGCCAGCGCCTCCATGAACTGCCCGTCCCGCCGCAGCAGTTGCTCCTGCAATCCCTCCACCCCCGCAAACTCCGTCCCGTCAGGCATCTTCGCCGTCACATCAATCACCGGATCATCCCGCTCAATCCGCCCGTTGTACCCATGCCCCTCACGGTCCCGCCACTCCCCCGCCGCATTGAAATTCTCCAGCGCCAGCCCTAGCGGATCAATCCGGTCGTGGCAACGCGCACACGACGCCGCCTCCCGGTGCACCGCCAGCCGCTGCCGCACGGTCGCCTTGTCAATCCCCGGCACCTTCGGCTGAATCTCCCCCACATTCGCCACTGGCAATCCCGGATCGCTCCCCAGCAGGGTCCGCATCACCCACACCCCGCGCACCACCGGCGATGTCCTCGTCCCATTCGACGTGATGCAGTGCACCGCCGCCTGCGTCACTAACCCTCCACGCCGCACGCCCTCCGGCACCTCCACCCGCCGGATCGCATCACCCTTCACCCCATCAATCCCGTAATGCCGCGCCAGCCGCTCGTTGATCGTCACAAACTCACTCCGGATAAACCGCCGCACATCATGCCCGCCTCGCAGCACCTCCGCAAAAAATCCCTCCGCCTCCCTCACCATCGACACCTCAAGATGCCGGTCATACTCAGGATACAGCGTCTCCGACGGCGGATTCGCCCCGACCTTCCGCAACCCTAACCACTGCCCTGCAAAATTCTCCACCAGCGCCCCGCTCCGCTCATCCCCCAGCATCCGCCCCACCTGCTTCCGCAACTCCTCCGCCGCTCCCAGCTTCCCCTCACCCGCCAGCCGCGTCAGCTCTTCATCAGGCATCGACGACCACAGAAAATACGACAATCGCGCCGCCAGTTCAAAACCATTCAACCGCCGCAATCCGCCATCCTCCCCCGCCGGCTCCACCAGATACAGAAAATGCGGCGACGTCAGCACCGCCGTCAGCGGCACCTTGATCGCCTCCACAAACGATCCCTTCTCCGGGCGGCTCGCCGCAAACATCCCCGCCATCCGCTCCACTTCCGCCTCCGCCACCGGCCTCCGGTACGCCCTAGCCATAAACCGTCGCAGCACTTCCTTCGCCTCCTCGCCCTCATCCTTCCCTTCCCGCGGAGCATCACCTAACACCCGCCCCGCCGTCTCCGGCGGCCAGCTCCCAACCACCGGCCCCTCGATCTCTATCCAGTCAATCAGCAGCTCCGGCCGCGCAAACTCATCCCGTCCCTGCATCCAGAAATTCTCCAGCAGCTTCGGAATGGCATACGCATACTCCAGCTCCACCCCAGCACTCACCGGCGTAAACCACGCCCGCACTTCATACTCCCGCGGCTCGCCCTCCCGCGCATCCACATCCATTTCGCTAATCACCAGCGGCGTCCCCCCCAGATGCTGCACCAGCTTCATCCGCGGCGGCCCGTACCCATAACTCCGATTCTCCCGGAAATGCGCCAGGTCCCGCTCATACTGCTCCTCATGCCGCTTCCGGCCCGCCGGATCCTTCGCCGTTTCCTCATCGCGACGCTTCGCTAGAATCTTCGCCGCCGACGCCACCACCGCCTCCCGCCCCGGCACCCGCCCCGCCGCCCTAACCCGGATCACATACTCCCCCGCACTCGGCACCGTGAAATCCCGGAACCCCACATGCCGGTCCCACGACTCATGATGCACCACCGTAAAACCCTTCTCCGTCCGGTTCTCCCCGTCATTCAGCAGAATCCGCTGCCCATCCCGCTCCACCCGATACCGGTCCGCTCCCTCACGATTCTCCTCCGGCTCAAACCGCCACCGCATCACCTTCGGCCGCTCCCCTCCCGGCATCGCCCGCTCCAGAATCTCCCGCGCCGCCCCATAATACAACTCCACCTGCATCGGAGACATCGTTAGCGCCGCCCCGATGTTGTCAAAGCCCCCCGCCGGTGGATCCTCCGGAAACTTGTCCGCAGGCCGGAAATCAACCCCTAGCAGATCCCGGATCGTCCGGTTGTACTCCGATCGGTTCAACCGCCGCAGCACCACCCGCCCCGACCGCCGCGCCACCTCCGCCGCCGCCAGCTTCTCCTCCAGCCATCCCGCCATCCGCCCCGCCACTTCAGCACTCGGCTGCGGCTCATCCTCCGGCGGCATCTCATGCCCGCCAATCGCATTCACCACTTCCTTCCACACCGCCGCCACCGCCGGATCATCAAACCGATCTGTTAGCGTATCCAGGCGCAGCTTTCCCTTCTGCGCGTCCGCCCCGTGGCAACTCACACAATACTCCCGCAGCACCGGCTGCACCAACTCCCCGAACCCGTCCTCCCCAACCACCGGCCCCGCCACCCACACCGCCAGCAATCCTGACAATACCCGGACTCCCCAGCCCGTGCGGCCTCTCATCCCGCTCCTCCGGTCATCCCGTTGTCTGCTGGCACTCATCCCACCCCGTTACCGCCTCCACGCCCTCCCCGCAAAGCCAATTCCATCCCCCCCGCCGAAACAAAAACACCCTCCGCAGCGCCAACCGCCGCAGAGGGTGAAATTCGTCAGGCCACGCTCGGCCTTCGCCGCGCCACCATCAGCTCAGGGCAGATCCGACCGCCCCATCAGGTAGGTATCGCACGCCTTCGCCGCCCCGCGCCCTTCATTGAACGCCCAGACCACAAGGCTCTGCCCGCGACGGCAATCCCCCGCCGCAAACACGCCCGGCAGGCTCGTCTCATACCGTCCATGCTCCGCCTTCACATTGCTGCGCCCATCCCGCTCCACCCCCAGCGCATCCAGCAGCGGCTGCTCAGGCCCAAGGAAGCCCATCGCCAGCAGCACCAGTTGCGCCGGCAGCACCCGCTCGGTCCCAGCCACCGGCTGCGGCCCGAACTGACCCTGCTCGTTCTTCCGCCACTCCACATCCACCACATGCACCGCCTTCACATTCCCCTCGCCGTCATCCTCAAAATGCGTCGCCGTCGTCAGATAAACCCGAGGATCATCCCCGAACTTCGCCGCCGCTTCCTCCTGCCCGTAATCCATCTTGTACACCTTCGGCCATTCCGGCCACGGATTGTTCGCCGCTCGCTCCATCGGCGGCTTCGCCATGATCTCCAGCTGCGTCACCGTCGCGCAACCATGCCGCACCGACGTGCCCACACAGTCCGTCCCAGTGTCACCACCACCAATGATCACCACGTCCTTGCCTTCCGCAGAAATGAATTCCTTCCCGCCATCCAGCACCGCACGCGTGTTCGCCGTCAGGAAATCCATCGCAAAATGAATTCCCTTCAAACCACGACCCGCAATCGGCAGATCCCGCGGCTTCGTCGCCCCAGTGCAGATCACCACCGCATCAAAATCCGCCTTCAGTTGCTCCGCACTCACATCCGTTCCCACCGTCACCCCGCACCGGAACTCCACCCCCTCAGCCTCCAGCAGCGCAATCCGCCGCAGCACCACTTCCTTCTTGTCCAGCTTCATGTTAGGAATGCCGTACATCAGCAGCCCGCCCGGCCGGTCCGCTCGCTCGAACACTGTCACAAGGTGCCCGGCTTTGTTCAACTGCGCCGCCGCCGTCAATCCCGCTGGGCCCGAACCAATCACCGCCACCTTCTTCCCCGTCCGGCTCACCGGCGGCTCCGGCTGCACCCAGCCCTCGTCCCATCCCTTGTCGATAATCGACACCTCGATGTTCTTGATCGTCACGGGCGGATTGTTCATCCCCAGCACACACGACCCCTCACACGGCGCAGGACACACCCGCCCCGTGAACTCAGGGAAATTATTCGTCTTGTGCAACCGCTCCAGCGCTTCCTTCCACAACCCGCGGAACACCAGATCATTCCACTCCGGGATCAGATTGTTGATCGGACACCCGCTCGCCATCCCGCTGATCAGATTCCCCGTGTGGCAGAACGGCACGCCGCAGTCCATGCAACGCGCCCCCTGCGTCCGCAGCTTCTCGTCAGGCAGATGCAGATGGAATTCCTTCCAGTCCTTGATCCGCTCCATTGGCTGCCGGTCCGCGGGGATTTCGCGGAGATACTCGATGAATCCTGTCGG
>JAIXPK010000336.1 GCA_027486335.1 Verrucomicrobiaceae bacterium
AATTGTTCTGCTCGTTCACCAACCCATCCACATTCCGCCCGTTCTGCATCTTCGCAGGCTTCATGTCCCCGATGTAATCCCGGTTCTTCGAATTCTGCGTCGGATCCTTCCCAAGCAGCACCGTCACAATCCCTTCCGCTCCAGACGTGTCCGTGTCCGCATCATCGTTACCCCCGGCTCCAGATGTCGGTGCCGGAAACCGACTGTAGTCCCCGTAAAAATTCTCAATCGCATTCACCAGCGCCATCTCCGTCGTCAGCGTGCCCTTGTTCCGCGCCTTCTCCATCACAAATCCATACGCACTGAACGATCCCGCCACAAGGAGCGCAATGATCGCCACAACAACAAGCAGCTCAATGAGCGTGAACGCCGCGCGGTTCCGGCGGCCGGAGAAGGGGGTGCGTTTCATGATAAATGGAAATTTGCCCGGGAAGGGTGAACTTTTTTCCCAGAGTTGCCCCGCAAATACCAAACCGCACCGCAAATGACAACGAGTTTATGATGTAAATACACCGTCGGGGATTCCCTGAAGGCTCCCGCAGCCTCCCGCACCCTCATCCCAGCAGCTTGTCCCGCTCCAGCTTCAACCCCATCTTCCGGTACAAGGTCGCAATCGACACCCCAAGCATCGACGCCGTCTTCTCCCGCGACCCCTCATTATACCGCAGGGTCTCCCGGATGAACACCCGCTCCTGCTTCTTGATGAACTCCGTCAGCTTTGTCCCAATCGGCAGCACCTGCCGGATCCTCCCGCTCTCATCCTCACTCACCTCCACCTTCTGACTGATCTTCGACGGCAGATCCACCGGCCGGATCCGCCCGTCCTCCGCAAACGCACACGCTCGCTCAATCGCATGCCGCAATTCCCCGATGTTCCCAGGCCACCCGTACTCGCTCAGCAGCTGCATCGCATACTTGTCCACCTCAAGCTTCGCCACCCCTCCACGCCGCGCCAGCACCTCCAGAAAATGCTCCGTCAGCAGCGGAATGTCCTCCCGACGGTGCCGCAACGGCGGCAACGAAATCTGAATCACCGAAATCCGGTAACACAAATCCCCACGGAACTTCCCTTCCCGCACCAACTGCTCCAGCGGCACCGTCGTCGTCGCCGCCAGCCGGAAATCCACCTCCCCCGACCCAGCCATCCGCCGGTTCTGCAACTCCTCCAGCCACCCGTCCAACTGCGCCTGCAGCCGCAACGGCAACGCATTGATCTCCTCCAAAAGCACCATCCCTCCCTCCGCCCGCGTGAATATACTCCGCCCACCCCCACTCCCGAACAACTCCTGCTCAAGCAACTCCGCCGGCAACCCGGAACACTGCAGCACCTTGAACGGCGCAGCTCCCCTCCGGCTCATCTGATGCACCGCCCTCGCCACCATCTGCTTCCCACTCCCAAACTCCCCCTCCAGCAGCAACGGGCTCTCATTGTCCGCCACCCGCGCCGCCACCCTCAAGATCTCCTGCACCGCCCGACTCTCCCCAATGATCGGCACCGGCAAGCCCCCGCCCGCCGCCACCACCCCAGCCGTCTCCGCCACCACCGCACGCCCAGTCTCCCGACCCTGCGTCAGCGCCCGCTCCACCGTCCGCCTCAAATCCTCCAGCTCAAACGGCTTCGTCAGATAATCAAACGCCCCCAGCTTCATCGCCTCCACCGCCGTCTCCACACTCGCAAACCCAGTCACCATCACCACCGCCGTCCCAGGATACTCCCTCCGGCACTCCTGAATCACCTCCAACCCGTTCATGTCCGGTATCTTCAAATCCACCAGCAGCAACTCCGGCCTCACCTCCCCCACCACCGCCATCCCTTCCCGCCCGCTCCCACGCGCCTCCACCTCATGCCCCATCTGACGACACACCTGCACCATCAACCCAAGTATCGAAGGATCGTCGTCAATAATGACTATGCGGGCCATGTAGTTTTCAGCAGCAAATGGTGAACAAATTCCCCCGGATCTCTCAAATGATCCGGATTATCACATCTGATTGACATTCCTGCCCCCGAAAGGCAAGCCCAATCCTCCCCCGCGCTTCTCTCCCCCACCACCCACGCCGCAATCAGACAGACCTCTTCGCAGCGTCGTCGGCTCTAAAGAGGTCTGTCTCACTGTCCCTCTCCACACGCCGACTCAGCGCCCCCGCGACCGAAGAGGCCTGTCCGATTATCCCTCTGCCCAACGGTGTCCGTGATTTCAGCGACCGAAGAGGTCTGTCTTCTTGTCCCGCTCCCCCGCGCCGAGCCATCCCGGATAAGGCGCAATTGGACAGACCTCTTCGTGGTGTCTTTGCTGGCCGTCCCGACCACCCTGCGCCCTCGGAAGAGGTCTGTCTTCTTGTCCCGCTTCCCGCCCCGGAAGCGCTCTGCCCTCCTATTCCCCACCCGCGGCATCCCTCGCTCATCGCGGCGACAGCTGCAGGGGCGGGTGTCGCATCTGTTGCGGCAACGCCGGAGTCCCCCGAAAGAGGTCTGTCTTTTTGTCCCGCTCCCCCGCGCCGAGCCACCTCGCGCCGCCGCCCCGTGTCCCAACGTGACACCTCATACCAGCCAGAGCATCGCTCTGGGTCCGCCACACCGCCCCACCTCCGCGTTCTGAACGAACGCCGCATAACCTTGCATCCCTAACGGCATTACCTTAGCGCCATTCAGGTCTGCCCGCCAATCCACCTGAGCCAGCCGGTCTCGACCTTGCCATCCCCCACCACCACCCCACGAAAAAATACGCCGATACGGCTCCTCGAAGATTGACTTGGCATCCCCTCTTCCGCTCCAATCGCCCCGATTCGCGCCCCCCCGGCGACTCAGCACCAACCCCATCCCCCACGATATGAGAAAACCACCAGTGTTATTCTGCGCCCTCGGCTTGCTCGCCGTCCCATGGGCCACCGCACATGCCGCCACTGCAGTCTCTGCAGGCACCATCAGCTTCGTCAGAGGCCCCGCGGACCTCGACCTCTCCGGTACCTTCCCCTACGCCGTCAACTTCAGTACCAATGACCCGGAACTCGTCGTCAACGGCCTCACCTTCGTCCCGGATACCGCTCCGCCCATCGGCGCCGCCTTCGTCACCCCTCAGTCGGTCTCGCCATGGCAGGCCACTCCACAATTCGGCACCAGCACAGACGAAAACAACCTGGAGCAGATCTACCAGGACATCCGCTGGGCCAACAACGCCGCCGGTGAACGCCTCGAAGCCCACTTCACCGTCACCCCTGGCCAAACCTACAAAATCCAGATCCTCGTCTCCGGTAACGGCCCCGAAAACCGCCGCTGGGACATCGAGGTCGAAGGCAACCTCTCCGTAGACGAGTTCACATCCCTCGGCCTCTCCGCTCCCGGCACGATGCTGCCGCCCTATCGGAACAACACCAGCGTCGTCTTCACCCAGCAAATCACCGCCACCGACGACTCCCTCGACGTCGTCATGGGCAACCTCGGCGGCGAAAACGACCTCGGCGACCGCAACGCCATCTGGCAGGGCATCACCGTCGAACAAATCACCGCCTCCGCAGACGACTCCGACGCCGACGGGCTCCCAGACGCATGGGAAACCCTCCACTTCTCCAACCTCAGCCAGTCATGGGACACCGACCCAGACAGCGACGGCCTCAACAACAGCGCCGAACTCACCGTCCGCACCCTCCCCAATAACGCCGACTCCGACAGCGACGGCCTCAAGGACGGCGCAGACATCAGCAGCGGCGGCGACCCCATCGTCGCAGACTCCGACGGCGACGGCCTCTCCGATGGCCTCGAGGTCCTCACCCACCTCACCAACATCCGTCTCACAGACACCGACTTCGACGGCCTCACCGACGGCTCAGAAGTCAATACCCACGGCACCAACCCCAACGACACCGACTCCGACGACGACGATTACCCGGACGGCGTCGAAGTCGCCAGCGGCACCAACCCAGCCAACCCGGCCAGCTACCCGCTCCTCAGCAGCTCCGGCAGACCCCTCGTCGGTGGCGACGCCGGCGAAGGCCTCGACCTCGACGGCACCTTCCCCTACGCCTTCAACGTCGGCACCAACGGCGCTCCCGGCGCCATCCGCGGCGTCAACTTCACCGACGACTCCGCCCCAGGCATCACCGTCGTCGCCCCCAACCAAATCCCCGGCTGGGCCTCCCCACCCAATCTCGGCGACTCCCCGAATGACGACGTTCTCGAAAACATCCTCTGGTCCATCCGCTACGGCCCAGCCGTCACCGTGACCCTCACAGGCCTCACCCCCGGGAAACCCTACAAGCTCCAGCTCCTCTTCCTCGAACGCTGCTGCAACCGCGCCTGTGACATCTACGTCGACGATGTCCTCAGACTCGACGACTTCGCCCCCTACACCTTCCAGCCCAGCAATAACGGCACCCGCGGCGCTGCCGCCGTCATCGGCTTCCTCGCCAGCGGTACCTCCACCACCATCAAACTCGACGGCTCCACCGTCACCAACCCGCTCTACACCGACCGCAGCCCGCTCCTCTGCGGCGTCACCCTCGAAGCCGTCACCGGCGCAGACGCCGACGGCGATGGCCTCGAAGACCTCTGGGAAACTTCCAACTTCGGCAATCTCGCCCAAACCGCCACCGGCGACCCCGACAACGACGGCCTCACCAATCTCCAGGAAAACACCGCCGGAACCAACCCTAACAGCAGCGACACCGACGGCGACGGCCTCTCCGACCGCGCCGAACTCGTCACCCACCTCACCAACCCCAAAAAGGCCGACACCGATGGCGACGGCCTCAGCGATCAGTACGAAGTCGTCACCTCCCTCACCAACCCTCTCTCCAGAGACTCCGACGGCGACGGCTACGGCGACCGCACCGAAGTAATCGCCGGCACCAACCCAGCTGCCGCAGCCAGCTACCCGCTCTTCTCCACCTCCATCGACACCTTCACGGGTGGCGACCCCGGCGAAGGCCTCGACCTCACCGGCTCGTTCCTCTACGCCGTCAACATCGGCTCCAACGGCGCTCCCCCAGGACCAGTCAACGGGGTCTTCTTCTCCGACGACTTCCAGCCAGGCATCTCCGTCACTGCCATCAACGAAATCCCCAACTGGTTCGCCCCGGACTTCGGCAGCACAGAAAGCGACGATAACCTCGAATTGGTCATGCAATCCATGCGCTGGAGCCCCGCCCCAGCCAAACCCTCCGTCGACCTCACCGGCCTCGTCCCCGGCCAAGCCTACAAGCTCCAACTCCTCTTCGCCGAATCCTGCTGCTCAGGCCGCGCCTTCGACATCGAAGTGGAAGGCCTCGTCCGCGTCGACGAATTCAACCCAGCCACCGCTCAAGGGGGCGTCAACAACTCCAGCCTGGGAGCCGTCGTCACCCTCGCCTTCGTTGCCACCGACGACACCCTCAACATCGTCCTCAATGGCCAAAGCGTCTTCTCGCCAGCCAACATCGACCACAACGCCATCATCAGTGGCCTCACCCTCGAAACCCTCGCCCTAGCAGACTCCGATACCGATTCCCTCCCGGATGCATGGGAAATCCAGTACTTCGGCAATCTCGCCCAGTCCGGCACCAGCGACACCGACTCCGACGGCCGCAACAACGCCGCCGAATACCTCGCGAATACCCTCCCGAACCTCGCCGACTCCGACAACGACGGTCTCTCCGACGGCGTGGAATTCGCCCTCACCACCAACCCGCTCCTCGCCGACACCGACGGCGACGACCTCCTCGACGGCGCTGAATCCATGCGCAGCACCAACCCGCTCGCCGCTGACACCGACGGCGACACGTTCCCAGACGCCGCAGAAATCATCGGCGGTTCCAACCCTCGCGCCGCCGCCAGCATCCCAGCCCCAGCCTTCACCGGCGTCTTCACCGGCGGCGACGCCGGCGAGGGCCTCGACCTCGAAGGCACCTTCCTCTACGCCTTCAACTTCGGGACCCCCGGAGCCGCCGGCACCGCCGGTTCCGTCGTCTTCTCCGCAGACAATGCCCCAGGCATCGGCTACTCCGCCCTCAATCAGATTCCTAACTGGCAATTCCCTGACTACGGCGGCTCCGCCAACGACGACACGCTCGAACGCGTCATGCAGTCCATCCGCTGGGCCGGCGCCCCGGACACCGTCCGCCTCCAACTCGCAGGCCTCGAACCAGGCCGTCGCTACAAACTCCAACTCCTCTTCCCGGAAACCGGCAACGCCCGCGGCTTCGATGTCAAAGTCGAAGGCGGGGTCGTCGCTGACGACTTCTTCCCCGGCAACTATCAGGGCCCGGTCGTCACCCAGGGAGCCATGGTCAGCTACGAGTTCACCGCTCACGACTCCGTCCTCCGCATCGAACTCGACGGAGCCGACACCTTCGCACCGGACAAAAACCCGATCCTCGCAGGCCTCACTCTCGAGTCCCTGCCGATCATCCCGGCCAGCCTCAACATCGTCACCGTCACCTCCTCCGGTGTCAACTTCACCGCCACCGGCACCCCCGGCGGCGTCTACGCACTCGACTACAGCCCAGCCCTCTCCGCAGGCACATGGTCCGAGGTCAATGACAACGTCACCATGAACGCCAGCGGCTCCGCCTCGGTCACAGACGCCATCCCAGCCCACCGCACCCCCGGCAGCGGCTTCTGGAGGCTCCGCAACCCAGCCGTCCGGCCTAGCCCATAACCGGTCTCGGGCTCTCCTCACGGCGGGTGTCGCGTTCATCGCGGCACCCGCCTTTTTCTTGCCCGGATACCTCGATCAACTCGCTCACACCCCCTCGCCTAACAATCTATCCCCGTCCCGCCCTCAGCGCAGCCGGAAATCGTACACCAGCACCTTCTTCGCCAGCGGCTTAATGATCGTCTCCGCCGCCGCCTTGTGATCCGGATGCTCCACATACGCCTGCATCGCCGCCTCATCCGCAAACCGCATGCTGATCGCCACATCATACGTCCCATCTATGATCGGCCGCCCCCCAGGCACACACGTCCCCACAGTCAGATCACACACCCCGGGAATCGACCGGAACTCGCGCGACGCCGCCACCACCCGCTCCCGGTCCGCCGCATCCCCCGGCTTCTTCAGCCACACCACCACCACATGCTGCACCCCCTTCGACACCGGTACCTGCACACACGACACCATCATCGCCACCGCCGCAGCACCTAACATTATCCGGATTCGCTTCATGGGATTCTCTCAGTAAAGCTCCACCGGCGAACGCTTGCCGTCTTCCACCGACAGCACCGACGCCTTCTCCTCTCCTAGCGTATCCACCCGCAGCTTCCACACGTCCTCGTTCAGCTTGTCAAACCGGCTCCGGCTCCATGGATCAGGCTCCGCCATCCGCTTCTTCGCACGCTCAATCCGCCGCAACGCATCGTCCAGCACCGTATGCTCCAGCCCCTGCAGATGCACATGCGCCTGCTCCACCATCTCAATCCGGTGACAGATCATCACCAGATCATTCCCCGCCCTCACCGCCTCCTGGATCGCCTGCTCGAACGTCACCTCATTCAGAATCGCCCCCATATCCAGATCGTCCGTCATCACCAGCCCGTCATCAAACCCCAGCTGATCCCGCAGAAACCCCTGAATGATGTTCCGCGACAAACTGCTCGGCCACCGCTCCCGCTCCGCATCAAAATCAGGAAACCACGCGTGCCCGATCATCATCGCATCCAGCTCGCCCAGCAGCGCCGAAAACGGCATCACTTCCTCACCTAGCAACTCCTCCCGCGTCCGCCGGATCACCGGCAGATGCTCGTGCGGATCCACATCCGCACTCCCATACGTCGGAAAATGCTTCCCGCACGACAACACGCCTTCCTTCCTCATCGCCCGATTGAACACGCCCGCATTCGTAATCACCTCCTGCGGATTCCGCCCGTAACACCGCCCCTTCAGCGAATTGTCCGCCTGATCATCATACGAAATATCCAGCACCGGACACAGATCCAGATTGAACCCGAACAACCTCAGCAGCTGCCCAGTCAACTGCCCGTGCCGCCGGATCAGCTCCGCATCACCCTTGTCCCGCAACGCCTGCGCATTCGGCGGCTCCTGACCGATCAACCGCAGCCGCGACACCCGCCCGCCCTCCTGGTCAATCGTAATGAACGGCTCCGTCTCCGAAATGTCCCGCAGATCATCAATCAGCTTCCTCAATTGCTCCGGCGACTGAATGTTCCGGCCAAACAGGATGAAACCCCCAGGCTGCAGCGCCTTGAATCGCCGCGCCGTATCGGCGTCAAGCTCAGGTCCAGGCACGCCAGTCAGCAGCAGTTGTCCAATGCGTCGCGATTCCATAAAATATTGTCAGGGTTTAGCTCTCTTCAGGATGGAAATGGCTCCGGCACCATCGGCGGCGGCCCCGCCTCCGCACGCCTCGTGTCGCTGTACAACCGCCCCCCGCGCAGCGCAATCACCCGCCC
>JAIXPK010000501.1 GCA_027486335.1 Verrucomicrobiaceae bacterium
CCGCTGACGGTGACGTCGCTGCCGGTGCGGACGAGTCCGGTGAAGCGCGGGGCGTGGCTGCTGGAGAGCATTTTCAACCGGCCGCCGCAGGAGCCGAAGATTGCGTTTGTGCTGAAGGAGGCGGAGCGGCCGTCTGATGAAAAGGAGAGTGTGCGGCAGCGGTTTGAGGCGCACCGGAGCGAGGCAGCGTGCTATTCCTGTCATGTGAGGCTGGATCCGCCGGGATTTGCGCTAGAAGCATTTGATCCGGTGGGGTCGCGGCGGAAGCGGGATGCGGGTCAGCCGGTGGATGCGAGTGGCGAGTGGCACGGGCAGGCGTTCAACGGACCTGCGGAGTTCAAGGCGGCGGTGATGGCGCACAAGGAGGAGTTTGTGAGGGGGTTCATCGAGCATGTGCTGAGTTACGGGCTGGGGCGGAAGCTGGAGCTGTGTGATCTGCCGGCGGTGGAGGAGATCGAGGCGGCTGCGGCGGCGGATGGTTACCGGCTGAGCGGGATTCTTTCGGCAGTGGCATCGTCCTATCCATTTCGTCATACACGCACCCAATGAATACTCCACGCACGACAGTTCTATCCCGCCGGACGCTGCTGAGGCGTGCGGGTGTTGCCATGGCGCTGCCGTGGCTGGAAGCGATGATGCCGCGGGGGGCGCGGGCGGCAGGAGGGGCGGGCGGGCCACCGCTGCGGGCGGCGTTTCTGTACACGCCTAACGGGTACAATCAGGCGACGTTTCTGCCGAAGCGGACGGGCATGGGGTTTGATCTTCCGGCGGCGCTGGAGCCGCTGGCGGGGGTGCAGGACGAGGTGACGCTGATCACGGGGCTGGATCGGGTGTTTGTGGGTGGTACGGGGGTGCATGCGCAGTGCGGGTCGTGCTGGATGAGCAGTTCGCCGCCATCGGAGACGCTGGATGGCGGTTTTCCGACGAACACGACGCTGGATCAGTTGATGGCGCGGGAGCTGGGGCGAGACACGGCGCTGCCGTCGCTGGAGCTGAGCTGCAATGATTTCACGGATAACAAGGAGACGCGGTATTACGAGTGTGTGTCGTGGGTTGGTCCGGGCTATGCGGCGAACACGGAGAAGAATCCGCGGGCGGTGTTCCGGCGGTTGTTCGGCGGGGCCGGGGGAGGGTCGGCGCGGAGTGTGCTGGATGTGATTCTAGCGGATGCGAAGCAACTGAACAGCCGACTGGGGCGGAGTGATCAGGTGAAGATGGAGGAGTATCTGGAGAGTGTGCGGGCGACGGAGCGGAGGATTCAGTTAGCGGAGAATGCGGCGGGGCGGCTGAAGAAGATTCCGTTTCCGGAGCCTGCGGGGATTCCGGAGGACCGGGGGGAGTATCTGCGGCTGATGGCGGAGTTGTTTGTGTTCGCGTTTCAGCAGGATCTGACGCGGGTGGTGTCGCTGATGGTGGATCCGGAGCGCTGGGACAGTCCACGGTATTACCACGGGGTGTTCGAGAAGCCGCAGAATCACCATGTTCTGACGCATACGAAGAGTGCGGAAGCGAAGGCGGCGATCACGAAGATCGACCGGTTTCATGTGCAGTTCTTCGCGGATGTGGTGGCGCGGATGAAGGCGGTGCCGGAGGGCGAGGGAACGCTCCTTGATAATGCGATGGTCTGCATGGGCAGCGGGATCAGCGATGGCGGGGATCACAAGTACAGCAATCTGCAGGTGCTGCTGGCGGGTCGGGCGGCGGGGGCGCTGGCTCCGCGAGGGCATTTGAGGTACGATGGGGACCGGCCGCTGGCGGATTTGTGGCTGACGCTGGGGCGCGCGGCGGGGCTGAAGCAGGAAAGGTTTGCGGACAGCAAGGGGGTGCTGAGGGAGCTGGGGTAGGAGGAGGGGGGATTTGAGATCTGAGATGGCTCTTGGGGGAGATTTGTGACGGAGGGGAGGAATCGGACGGATCGGGAGGAGAGGATGGGGGATGGGCTGCGGATGGGGTTGTGTGCTGTCTGCGGGTGGGTGTCTGGGAAAAAGTGAGACTCCCTCACTCATGAGGCATTCAATTTTCAGGCAGCCCGCATTATCCGGTTTTCATTTCGCCGCCCCCACCGTCTTTGTAGCCACCGTTTGCCTATGTGTGAATCAATTGTGCTCTCTGCCTCTGTGGCCAAGGTCGTCTCCTTTGCCATGCACCAGGCCAACGTGCCTGTTGTCGGTGAGCTCCGGCTCGGCAACGATTCGGACGAGAACATTGACGGACTCACGGTGGAACTGACATGCGAGCCCCCCGTGATCGCGACGAGGAGGTGGACGTTTGACCGAATCAGGAAGAAGTCGGAGGTCACACCCGCGGACCGCACCGTTACCCTCGACGGCGGTATGCTAGACAAGCTGACCGAGCGGATGCGAGCCAAGGTCACTATTCGTGTCATGCAGGGCGACGCAATGCTCCAATCGTTTTCGGAAGAGATCATTGCGCTCTCACGCCATGAGTGGGGGGGCTCGATTTCGACACCGGAACTGCTCGCGGCGTTCGTGACACCGAATGATCCTGTGGTGGCGGAAATTCTTCGTGACGCATCAGACAAGCTCCGTGCATCTGGGCGCGCGCCGGAACTGAACGGGTATCAAACACAGTCGCGCGAGAAGGTCTGGGAGGTCGCTGCAGCGATCTGGGCTGCCGTTGGCGATCGCCGGCTGATCTACGCGGAGCCACCCGCAAGCTTTGAGACCAGCGGCCAAAAGGTACGCCTTCCGTCACAGGTGCTCGGCACGCGTCTTGCAACCTGTCTCGACACCTCGGTGCTCTTTGCAGCGGCGCTCGAACAGGCGGGATTGCGGCCGGTCATCTGCCTGACCAAGGGTCACGCACTCACCGGAGTATGGCTGCAGCCATCCACCCTGCTGGGCGTCACCACCGAAGACGCCAGTGACCTGCGCAACTACATTGCGCTGAAGGAACTGATCGTCTTCGAGACGACCGCCGTCACCGGTGAGCCTCCGGCCACTTTCGCACAGGCGCTGACGCTAGGAGTGAATCAACTTCGCCCTGATCTTGATGAGGATTTCGTGCTCGCGCTGGACATCAGGCAGGCACGTGCGCGCAAGATTGTGCCCCTGCCGACCGAAGCCGAGCGTGTAGACAACGGCGAGCCGAAGAAGTTCATCTCTCTTGCCGTCGAAACGCCGCCCACGCTGCCGCCATTCACGAAGGACGTCGAAGGTGAGGTGCCAGACACGCCGCAGGGGCGGCTGGACGCGTGGAAGCGGCACCTTCTTGATCTGACAAAGCGCAATCGGCTCCTCAACCTGAAGCCGAGCAAGACGGCTATCAGTCTTGTCTGCGCTGACGCTGGCAAGCTGGAAGACGCTCTATCCGATGGTGGCAAGATCACCATCGTGCCGCTCGAGACGCTTGGTGGTCGCGGGGCAGGTCGAGACGAAGAGCACCTTCGGATTCAGCAGAAGGTGGACTTCGAGATGGAGCTTGCCCGTCAGGCGCTGGAGAACAATCAGGTCCCTGCACGACTGCCCGACGCCGACTTGAAGGCGGGAATCGTGGAGTTGTTTCGCAAGGCGAAATCAGACATGGAGGAAGGGGGTGCCAATACGCTGTTTCTGGCCATCGGCATGCTCCGGTGGCGCGAGTCCGAACAATCCACGATATGGCATCAGGCACCGCTGCTCCTTGTTCCGGTGCGGCTCGAACGCGCCACCGCCGCGTCGCCACCACGTCTCGTGCAGCACACCGACGACACGGTGTTCAACATGACTCTGCTGGAGATGCTGTGGCAGGACTTTGAACTTAAGCTCCCTGGTCTTGACGGTGATCTTCCGAAGGACAACCACGGCGTGGACGTTGAACTCGTGATGAGCATTGTGCGCAGGGCTATCCGTGACGTGCCCGGCTGGGAAGTTCGCGACGAGATGGTGCTGAGCACCTTTTCGTTCGCGAAGTACCTGATGTGGAAGGACCTAAATGATAACAACGAGCTGCTGCGCGATACGGCTTTCGTGAAGCACATGATCGACACGCCGCGGGACCTGTATACGCGCACTCCGTCATTCATTCCCGCTCGCGAACACGACGATCGTATCGATCCTGCGTCATTGCTGGCCCCACTGTCGTTCGACAGCTCGCAGGTGTCGGCCATTCATGCGTCAGGGCTCGAAGGAGATTTCGTCCTCGAAGGGCCACCGGGTACGGGTAAGTCCCAGACGATCGCGAACCTGATCGCGCACAACCTTGGTCTCGGTCGCAAGGTGTTATTCGTTGCCGAGAAGATGACGGCACTTAATGTTGTGCACGACCGCATGAAGAAGGTCGGCCTTGGGGATTTCTGTCTGGAGCTACATTCCAGCAAGGCGAACAAGAAGGATGTACTCGCCCAGTTGGATCGCTCTTGGACGAATCGCGGTGAGGCATCGGTGGAGACGTGGGAGCGGGAAGCTGCGAGGCTGAAGGCGATCCGCACACAGCTGAACGGCCTGGTACGCGCGCTGCACACTTCAGGCATAACCGGCATCAGCCCGCGTGAGGCGATCTCCCGCGCATCGACGTCACGGTTCGCTCCTTCTGTGCGACTGGATTGGAGCCCCGATCTTTCTGCGGATCGCGCTGGTGATGCGGCGGGGCTGGAGCGACTCAGAGTGCTTTCGAGGGAACTCGGCCAGTCGTTCGGCGAAACGACGCCCCAGGATGCCGCAGCCTTTGCCGCGCTGACGCAGTCTGATTGGTCATTTGGCTGGCAGAGTCAGATTACGACGGCGGCGTCGACGCTCGTTAGTTCAATCGACGCAGCGGTTGCGAGTGGCGCCCGGTTTCTTGAGCTGACGAAGCTGCCTGGTTCTTCGGATTCGCTGGCCGAACTTCGGAGGCTCGCCGATTTTGCTGAGTCCATTCCGCAGGCTGCAGGTATGAACCTGCAGGCGATGCTTGCGCCCGATGGTGGAGAAGTTGCCGGCCAGCTCCGTAGCGCGACTCAGGCGCTGATCAGGTACCGCGAGACGACGGGGACGTTGTCGACGACGTATGAGGACGCAGCAATCACCGTTGCCGCAGTTGCGGCGGTCAAGCGATCGCTCGCCGAGGCAGAAGCAAAGTTCTGGCCGTTCTCGATTTTCGCACGAAAGAAGGCGATAAAGGAAGGTCGGCAGCGTCTCGGTGCAGGTTTCGGGATGGATCTCACTTCAGATCTTCGCCAACTGGAAATGCTTGCTACGTTCCGAACGGACATGGAGAGGGCAGCCGCCTCGTTGCCGACAGCAGCACTCTGGCGCGGGCTCGATACGGACGTGGCGCAAGTCGACGATCTCATTCGGCGCGGTGAGGCGGCGCGAGCGTCCACGACGAAGCTGGCCCGAGATCCCAGCGAGCTTGCTGAACTCCGCCAGCGTACGCGCACGCTGCTCGTCGACGGGCGTGAGCTCTTGCAGCCCGGCATGCCTGTCGGCGTGTCGGCTGAGCATCTTTGCAGTGCGCTGAACCGGCTCGAAGCGACACTGGCCGACTTCTGCGACCTTGCGAAGGTCACCGATCGCGAAGGTGTGCCGCTCGTTCAGCTGCGAATGCTCGCTATCGCGGTGGCGGAGCGGACGGCGCGATTGAACAGCTGGTGTCGCTGGCAGGAGCGGCGGGAGCGGGCTATGGGTAGCGGATTGGCTGGATTGGTCACCGGTCTTGAAACAGGACTCATCAGGTCGACCGAGACGGTGGAGGCGTTCGACGTGTCATATGCGCGCTGGGTTGCGCCGCTGCTCATTGATGCACGAGACGAGCTCCGGCGCTTTTCGGCGGTTGAGCATACACACCTCATCGACGAGTTCCGCAAGCTCGACGGGGAGCTCGCAACGCTCGCGGCTGAGACGATTCGGGCACGTGTGAGTGCGGTCATTCCCCGGAAATCGGAGACAGATGTGCCGGCGGGATTCTCTGTGTTGCGTCGTGAAGTGATGCAGACAGCCCCGAAGAGGCTAGCAGTCCGTCAGCTGGTGAGGAGTATGGGAGAGGCGCTCACCCGGCTCGCGCCATGTCTGCTCATGAGCCCTCATTCGGTGGCGCAGTTTCTTCCTGCGGGAGAGAATAGGTTCGACTTGGTCGTCTTCGATGAAGCGTCACAGATAGCAGTGTGGGACGCCATTGGAGCGATCGCTCGTGGCCGTAACGCCATCATCGTCGGTGACCCAAAGCAGATGCCGCCGACGAATTTCTTCAGCCGTGGTGCGGATAACGACGACTCAGGTGACGCCGATCCGTCGTCGACGAATGTCGGTGACCTTGAGAGCATTCTCGACGAAGGCCTAGCAGCAGGTATGCATCACCACCGGCTGACTGGTCACTATCGCAGTCAGCACGAGAGTCTGATCGCATTCTCTAATCATCAATATTATGGCGGCGAACTGGTCACGTATCCAGCGTGCATGACACAGGAAAGCGTGGTCAGCCTGCGGCGATGCAACGGTGCGTATCAGAAGGGCAAGGGACGCACCAACCCAGAAGAGGCGAAGGCTGTAGTGGCGGAGATTGTGGTGCGGCTTACCGATCCCCTGCGTCGCCATCAGACGATTGGTGTCGTGACGATGAACTCCGAGCAGCAGCGACTGATTCGCAACTTGATTGACGATGAGCGCCGGCGGCTTCCGGCACTCGAGGCGGCGTTCAAGGACGGGTCGGGAGACGAGGTCGAGATGGTGTATAATCTCGAGACCGTACAGGGCCACGAGCGCGACGTGATCATGTTGAGTATCGGCTACGGGCCCATCGTTGCCGGCGACCGAACCATGTCGATGAACTTTGGTCCGCTGAACCGAGCCGGAGGTGAGCGGCGCCTGAACGTGGCCGTGACGCGTGCGATCCGCGAGGTGGTGGTCTTTGCCAGCTTCGATCCCGACATGATTGACCTCTCACGGACGAATGCGCAGGCCGTCCACGATCTGAAGGCCTACCTCGATTTTGCGAAGCGTGGCCCTGTAGCGCTGGTGCGCAAGGCGAGCTTCATGGGCAGCGTGGACGAGTTCGAATCGGTGTTCGAGGAGCAGGTCGCCACGCTGCTGCGCGGGAAGGGATGGATAGTTCAAACGCAGGTCGGCGTTTCGAAGTTCCGGATCGATCTCGGTATTGTGCATCCCGACCGCCCGGGATGTTTCCTGGCAGGCGTGGAGTGCGACGGTGCGACATTTCACAGCTCACCCACTGCGCGTGATCGCGACCGCGTCAGGCATGCAATCCTGTCGGCGCTAGGGTGGGATCTTGTACGGCTCTGGTCCACCGACTACTTCCTTGACGCCAACGCCGCCATCGGGCGCGTGCACGACGCGCTGACTGCGCTGTTGGAACGGGATCGGCAATCGGCATCGCAAGCGGTCGCGACGGATGGCGAGCAAATCCCACCGTCGCTTCCCACCGTGGAGATGGACGAGGACGGCGTGGACTTGAGTGAAGAAGAGTCAGCGGAGGTGGAGAGTGTCGACTTGGTGCAAGACGATGAACGAGTGGATCATGCTTCGCCCATTCCTGTAATTGCAGCGGTAGTCGCGATTGCTTCAACGCATGGCTCGCAAGTTGAACCAGGTGTCGGCATTTCGCCTCCTGCGCGCGCAGGCGATGGCTCGCGCCGCGACTTTGGGCCACGGTTCTATGAAGAAGCGTACCTTGGTGAGCTGCGACTCGTCTGCATTGCCATCATTGACGAGGCCGGTCCGATCACTTTCGTGCACCTCGCCGAGCGCGTCGCGCGAGCGCATGGATTCCAGCGCACCGGCAGAGAAATCAAGAAGCGCGTCTGGTTGGCGGTTGGGAGTCAGCGAAAGGGGAGCAAAGCACCTGATGGCAGCAATACGTTCTGGCCAGCAAAGGTCGACCCTATTGATCATATACCATATCGGGGTGACTCCGTTGCAGGTGATGCTCGTCCGTGGCAGGCGGTTCCGTACGTCGAGAAACTTGGGCTGGCGGTGGAAATGGTCTTAACGGTGCCGTCGGAGTCGCGCGTGGCCGAGATGGCACGGCGGATCGGGGTGGAACGGCTAAGGGCGAAGACGCGGGATGAGTTGGTGGAGCTGCTGGAGAGTGCGGCAGGGATGCAGGGATGACAGTAGTGGAGGAGGCACAAGCATGCAGAGTTTCCTGCGAGATGCCGTACACTCCCCCATGCGCACACTGTTCCTGAGTCCGGCAATTGGGCTGAGGATCTGCACGAGAAAAGCTGGGGCGCGCGGCGGGGTTGAAGCAGGAAAGGTTTGCGGACAGCAAGGGGGTGCTGAGGGAGTTGGGGTAGGGGGGGAATTTGAGATCTGAGATTTGAGATTTGAGATTGCTGGTGGGGATGAATCGGACGGATCGGACGGATCGGGCGGATCTGACGGATTGGCTGAGAGGGCTGAGAGGGCGGAGAGGATGGGTGGTGGGATCTCTAGTGCCAATCCAGTACCGGGAATTTGGGCAAGAGGGTGCAATTTCGTGGATTTTGGCGCGATTCCGGCGATTCTCCGGTGGGGAGCGGGGTGGTGGCGAATCCCCTGAAGTTGAGCGAATTAGCTGGAGCCGGTGAGCGGATTTGAACCGCTGACCCGCGCATTACGAATGCGCTGCTCTACCACTGAGCTACACCGGCGAGTGATTTGGGGGAGGAGGTAACTTGGGGAGAGGGAGTGGTTTGTCAAGTGGGCTGGTGAGTTTGTCCCTTGCGTGTGGCTGGGGTGCTTTCTATAAGCGGCGGGTCTGATGAGTGAAGCGATCTTATTCCAGCGAGTGACGGTGGTGCCCGGGGACGGGACACCGGTGCGGGTGGCTGATGTCGCTTGGTTGGAGGGACGGTGGGTTTTTCCTGGTGAGGGCGAGTTGGTGGGGGCTGGGGTTCGGGTCGTGAGTGGGGAGGGGAAGGTGTTGCTGCCTGGGTTGTTTGATTTGGAGGCGCACTTGCGGGAGCCTGGTCGGGAGGATGCGGAGACGGTGGGGAGCGGGACGGAGGCGGCGGTGAATGGTGGGTTTACGGGATTGCTGGTGATGCCGGACACGATGCCTGCGGTGGACAATGGGGGGATGGTGCAGAGTGTGGTGGAGATGGCGGCGAGGCAGTCGAGGATTCCGGTGGTGGTGGCTGGGTGCCTGAGCAAGCAGCGGGCGGGGGAGGAGCTGGCGGAGATCGGGGGGATGGCGGAGCGTGGGGCGGTGATGATTACGGATGCTGGGGAGGCGGTGCACAATCCGCTGCTGTTGAGGCGGGCGCTGCAGTATGCGCGGGACATTGGGATTCTGGTGGGAACGTGCGGGGACGTGAGGGAGTTGTCGGCTGGGGGGACGATGCATGAGGGCGGAGTGTCGTGCAGCCTGGGATTGCCGGGGTTGCCGGCGTGTGCGGAGGAGATCGGGATCGCGCGGGATATCCGGCTGGCGCAGAGTTGCGGGAGTCGGCTGCATGTGCTGCAGGTGACGACGGCGCGAGGGGTGGAGACGGTGAGGCGGCACAAGCGTGAGGGGGTGGCGGTGACGGCTGGGGTGGCGGTGCATCATCTGCTGTTCACGGATGCGGATGTGGGGGATTACGACACGTCGTTCAAGGTGAAGCCGCCGTTGCGGCCTGCGGCGGACGGGGAGGCGCTGCTGGCTGGGCTGGTGGATGGGACGCTGGATGTGCTAGTGACGGCGCATGCGCCGCGGACGGCGTTTGAGAAGGAGTGTGATTTTGCGTCGGCACCGTTCGGGATGACGGGACTGGAGACGGCGCTGCCGGCGTTGCATGAGCGGTTTGTGGCGAGCGGGCGGCTGAGTTGGGAGACGCTGGTGGAGCGGTTCAGTGCGGCACCGCGGCGTCTGCTGGGGTTGCCGGTGCCGGTGATTGCGGAGGGGGCGGTGGCGGATGCGGTGTTGTTTGATCCGGGGGCGGAGACGGTGGTGGATCGTGAATTTCTGCGCAGCAAGAGTGCGAACACGCCGTTTCTGGGGAAGCGGCTGCGGGGGCGGGTGGCGATGGTAGTGTTAGGGGGTGGGAAGCTGCTGGAACGACTCTGACCAAACATCTGACATGCGATACCTTGACAAACTCCGTGCCCGCATTGCGGCGACAGGCAGCAATCTCTGTGTAGGACTGGATCCGAGGCCCGGGCTGACGGGTGAGCCGGTGAAGGATTTCTGTCTGCGGGTGATCGAGGAGACGGCTCCGCATGCGGCGTGTTTCAAGCCTAACAGTGCGTATTTCGAGGCGATGGGGTCGCGCGGGGTGGCGATACTGGAGGCGGTGATAGCGGCGGTGCCGCGGGACATTCCGGTGATTCTGGATGCGAAGCGGAGCGATATCGGGGAGACGCAGCGGTATTATGCGCAGGCGGCGTTCGAGGCGCTGGGTGCGGATGCGGTGACGCTGAATCCGTTTCTGGGGTTTGATTCGATCGAGCCGTTTCTGGCGTGCGAGGGCCGGGGGTTGTATCTGCTGGCGGTGACGTCGAATCCGGGAGCGGAGGATATTGAGAAGCAGCGGCTGGCGGACGGGCGGCGGGTATTTGAGCTGGTGGGGGAGATGGCGGACCGTGCGGCGGGTGCGCCTGCGGATGTGGGGTTTGTGGTGGGGCTGACGAATGCTGATCCTGACATTCTGCCGCTGCTGCCTGATGCGCCGCTGCTGGTGCCGGGGTTAGGGGCGCAGGGGGGTGATCTGGCGGCGTTGCGCGGGTCTGGGCGTCGGGCTCCGGCGCTGGTGAACGTGTCGCGCGGGATTCTGTATCCGAGCGATGGATCGACGCCTGGGGAAGCGGCGGAGGAATGGCGCGGGCAGATTGCGGCGGCGCTGGGGAGGTGAGGGGAGGCGGAGCGCGGTGCGACGTCGGTGGGGTTGTGGGAATGCCGGAATGAAAACCCCGGGTAACGCGTTGCGCCACCCGGGGTTATTATGGGTATATCGATCGGTCGTGCCTACTGGGACGGTTCTGGTGGGGCGTGAACGAGGTTATTTCGCGGTTGGGGTGGCTAGGAAGCGGACGGCGTTTTCGATGACGCGGAGCGGTTTGGGCTGAGTGAAGACTGGATAGGATTCGTGGCCTGGGCGGAAGTAGAAGACGCGGCCGGTGCCGATGTTCCAGAGACAGCCGCTGCGGAACCATTCGCCTTTATCCCAGCGTTCTTCGAAGATGACGGCGTCGGGTTTCGGGACGTGGAAGGGTTCGCTGTACATTTCGGTCTGGGAGACGTCCCATTTTTCGGGGAGACCGGAGGCGATGGGGTGATTGGGGAGGAGCGTGGTGACGTGGCTAGGGGCGCCGTCGGCGCGGTAGGCGGGGAAGACGCAGGCGGGGAGGGTGAGGCGCCATGAGGAGTCGCCGGTTTTTTCGAGGAACGGGGTGAGACGGGCGTCTGGTTTGACGCCGACGCCGATGCATTGTTCGTTAGTGGATTCGATGGTGGCGGAGGAGCGGAGGTTTTCGGGGATGGAGGCGCTGGCGTCGGAGCGGGCGCGTTCCTGCATGAGGCGGACGAAGGGGCGGGACCAGTGGGCGGAGTGGAGGGCGACGAGGGAGAGGCGGCCGGTGAGGACGCGTTCGACGACGCGTTCGACGCTGGCGACATTGACTGCCTGGTGCTGGACGTGGCCCCACCAGACGATGACATCGGTCTTATCGAGAGTGGCGGAGTCGAGGCCTTGTTCCGGGGATTTGAGGTTTACGGATTTGACGGTTAGGCCTGGGAGGGTGGCGAGGTGAGCGGCGATGGTTTCGCCGAGGAATTTTTCGCCGTAGGCTTTCTTCTGTTCTGGCTGTTGTTCATCCCAGACGAGGACGCGGACTGGGTCGGCGGCGATGGCGGGGTGAGTTAGGGTGCAGGCGAGGAGGAGGGAGGCGAGGAGCGGGCGGGGAGTCATGGTGAGGCTGGAGTGGTGTTAGTGAATTGGTGAGAGGGAAAGGTCAGGCGATGAGGTCCATGATGGGATTGCCGCTGGAGATCATGAGGGGGCGGCCCTGGGCGTCGGTGATTTCGGAGCGGGGGTCGATGCCCATGAGGTAGTAGATGGTGGCGGCGATGTCGTCTGGGGTGACGGGATTTTCTGCGGGTTTGCTGCCGGTTTCGTCGGAAGCGCCGTAGACGAAGCCGCGTTTCACGCCGCCGCCGGCGAGGAGGACGGAGTAGCACTGGGGCCAGTGGTCGCGGGAGGTGCTGGCGTTGATTTTGGGGGTGCGGCCGAATTCGCCCATCCAGACGACGAGGGTTTCGTCGAGCATGCCGCGTTGTTCGAGGTCGAGGAGGAG
>JAIXPK010000573.1 GCA_027486335.1 Verrucomicrobiaceae bacterium
CCGCTCTTCCGCGACTTCATCTTCGCCAACACCAGCGCCGACGACGGCGACGGCATGGACATCACCATCACCGGCCTCGCCCCACTCACCTCCTATCCAGTCACCCTCTGGATCTGGGACCCCAACAGCACCGTCACCCCGCGCCGCTCCACATGGCTCGCCTCCGACGGCCCCAACCCTCCCACCGTAAAAATCCCTGTCTATTCCCTCGAGGGCCTCACCACTCCTAACAGTCTCGCCGACCGCCGCGTCCAGTTCACCGCCGTCTCCGACCCCTCCGGAAATCTCGTCATCCAGGGCCGCAAGGAAACCGGCTACAACGTCGCCGCCGCCAACGTCAATGTCCTCCTCAATGCCTTCATCATCGGCGCTCCTGTCAGCGACGCCCCCATCGTCATCACCAGCCTCACCCCAGTCACCCCCGCAGGCCTCACCCTCACATGGCTCAGCGAACAAGGCTCACGCTACCACATCGACTTCTCCCCGGACCTCTCCTCATGGCTCCCCGCCGCCTCCAGCGTCGAAGGACTCCCCGGTTCCACCTCATGGACCGATTCCTCCGCCCCAGCCGATACCCGCCAGCGCTTCTACCGCATCCGCCGCGCCCCCTGACTCCTCCCACCCGCGTTAACGCCTCCCGCAATCCCTTGCCGTCCCCGCACATCCTCTCTCTCTTCCTCTCGTGAAACTCCCCCTCCTCCCCACCGCCGCAGCCCTCTCACTCTCCGCCGCAGCCTCCCACGCAGCCAGCATCGGCTACGTCGGCTCCGTCGAAGATTCCTCCGTTAACGAGTGGCGCACCGCCACCACCCCAAAACCACTCGACATCGACGGCGATAGCATCTTCGGCTCCTTCGGCGCTGTCCACTGGACCGTCGCAGGCATCAACCAATTCCCCTCCGGCTCCGCATCCCCCGGCTGGCACTACGCCGGCGAATTCACCTTCGGCCAGTTCCGCAACCCCGACTACGCCATCATCGACAACCCGGTCACCCCCGGCACAGACATCACCGCCGGCATCGGCGCCGTCCAACTCCCGGGCACCTTCACCTTCGAAATGACCGGCACCCCGGAAACCTACGCCGGACGCACCCTCCGCGTCGGCATCATGGCCGATATCCTCGGCCCCGGCGAATGGGCCGCCGACTCCGGCAAGTCCTACTCCCTCTCCCAGATCTCAGGCGGCACCAGCGACTCCGGCCCTATCACCCTCCGCGCCGGCGCAGCCGCTAACGGTCAACCCGAACTCTACTTCTTCGACCTCACCGGCGTCAACCCTGGCGACGTCTTCCGCATCACCGCCTTCCCCAGCCCAGGCGGCTTCCCCGGCTACATCGGCCCCGTCACATGGGACCTCGGCGCTGCCATCCCAGAACCCTCCGCCGCTCTCCTCTCACTCGCCGCCACCACCGTCTTCCTCCGCCGCCGCAGGCCCTGACTCCTCTCTCTTCTCCGCTCTCTCCCCATCCGGTTTTTCCCACCAAACCTTAACCGTTCACTCGCCGCGCCCCCGTACTATCCCTGACTGATCTTCCCTTGCGCCCTCACCGGTCCCATGCCACCGCGGGTCCACTACGATGAACTGGCACATCCTCGACCCGCAGGGCAATAGCATGGAAGTCACCGAAGCCCAGCTCTCGGGCATCGCCCGCGCGGGCCAGATCACCCCGGAAACCCTCGTCTGGCGCGACGGCATGCCGGAATGGATCCCCGCCGCTTCCGCCCTCCCTCACCTCTTCGCCTCCGCCCCACCCCCGCCACCACCCCCTCCTCGGACCGCTCCCCTTCCCCCAGCACGCCGGGTCGCCACTTCCCCTCCTCCCGCCAAAAAAGGCGGCTGCCTCAAATGGGGCCTCATCTCCGCAGGCCTCCTCTTCGCCACGTTCGTCGCCATCTCCATCTTCAGCCCCAAAACCCCGCGCGGCCCCGGTGCCGACGCCCTCAACGAAGCCGAGTCACACCTCAAAGCCAAGACCACCACCGGTTACGGTCCCACCGAACCAGAACGCGAAGCCGCCACCGTCACCGCAGAAATCGCCCAGTCCCTCCGCAGCAGCGGCATCTCCAACACCAAAGGCTCCTACGGCCGCGGCAAATCCGGCCTCTTCCGCCGCGCCGTCGCAGGCATGGACTCCGACGGCTTCACCTGCTCCTGCGCCGTCCGCGGCGACACCGCCGTATTCCTCATCCACGTCCCCGACCTCCGCAAATTCAACGAAGAAGCCCAGGTCGCCATGGGCCAATGGTCATGGGCCGCCGCTCGCGTCGGCTGGTCCCAACTCCAGGAACCCAGACCCGCTAAACTCGCCGTCGCCCTCAAAGGCGCCCTCCTCTACGACCGTCTCCTCACAGGCTCAGCCAAACCCCTCGACATCGCAGACGACGACGCCGAAGTCACCGACGCGATCCTCATGGCAGGCATCGATTCCACCATCGACAAACCCTCCGATATCACCAAAGCCCTCGAGGAGATCTTCGCAGAACCCGCACCTCTCTCCTCAAAGCAGGACTCCAAACCCGACTCAAAACAGGATCCGAAACCTGACCAGAAGCCGGATCCCGCTCCCGCCTCCAATCCATAGGCCCAGCGTAGCAAGGCCGTCCCGGCCTTGTCCCTGCCCTAGCCATTCCGTCCCACCCTCCCGTCAGCGCCGCTGCCGGCTCGGCATCACTTCCCCGCCCGCAGGTCCACACACACCAACCCGGCGTAGCAAGGCCGTCCCGGCCTTGTCCCTGCCCTAGCCATTTCGTCCCACCCTCCCGTCAGCGCCGCTGCCGGCTCGGCATCACTTCCCCGCCCTCAAGTCCACACACACCAGCCCGGCGTAGCAAGGCCGTCCCGGCCTTGTCTTCCCTCTAGCCATTCCGTCCCGGCCTCCCGTCAGCACCGCTGTCGGCGCAGCATTACCTCCCCGCCCTCAGATCCACACACACCAACCCGGCGTAGCAAGGCCGTCCCGGCCTTGTCCCTGCCCTAGCCATTCCACCCCGCCCTCCCGTCAGCGCCGCTGCCGGCTCGGATTCACTTCCCCGCCCTCAAGCCCACACACACCAGCCGGCTCTTGTCCCGCACCGCCAGCAACCCGCCCGCCAGCGCCGGCGGAGCACGGTGACCACCCCTCACCACCGACACGCGCTCCTTCAACTCCGGCCGCTTCGCCCCGTCAACATCAGCCAGGATCAGCTCGCCCTTCTCCGTCAGGATAACCAGTCGCCGGCCGCACACCACCACATGCCCCGCCGCCATCGGCACCGCCCATCGCACCGCACCGTCCGCCACCGCCAGCGCCCGCAATTCCTGACCTTCCTCCTGCCGGCCGTGAAAACCCACTAGCACATCCCCGCACAGCACCGGCGTCGCATAGTGACAATCCAGCCGCTCTTTCTCCCTCCACACCGCCTTCAATTCATTCCCTTCCCCCGCCTCCCATAACGCCGCTCCCGTGTCATAACACGCCGACGTGAAAAACCGCCCAGGCCCGCACACCACCGGACTCGCCGCATTCACCGACGCCTCCATCCGCGCCCGGAACGGCTCCAGCTTCCCAGCCTTCCCCGTCATCGCATCCACCACCGCCACACCCTCCCGCGTGAAAAACACCACGCGCTCCGCTCCCTTCCCCGGCAACAGCACCGGCGACGCATACCCAGCCTCGTGATCCAGCGCCTTCCACCGCATCTCCCCAGTCTTCACGTCAAACGCCGCCGCCGCCGCTCCCTTCCCGCCCGGACTCAGAAACACCAGCCCGCCACTCACCAGCGGCGCACTGCATCGCCCGAAAAACCCCTTCTCCGATCCCGTCTCACTAACCATATCCCGCGTCCACCGCACCGACCCATCCTTCTCATCCAGCGCCGTCAGCACGCCATCCGCACTATAACAATAAACCACACCGTCCGCCACCGTCGGCGACGACCTCGGCCCGTCATCAAACCCGAAATCATCCCGGTAACTGCAGTCCCACGTCTGCTTCCAACGCCGCTTCCCCGTCAGCGCATCCCACGACTCCACCACCGACAATTCCCCCTCACGGTGAAACAACAGCACCGCCCCACCACTCATCACCGGCCCCGCAAAACCAGCGCCGCAGCTCGTCGTCCATAACACCTTCGCCTCACCATCCGCAAACTCCCGGATCAGCCCCACATCGTCCGGCGCACGCCCATCCCGCCCTGGCCCCAGAAACTGCGGCCAGTCCGCCCCGCTCAA
>JAIXPK010000067.1 GCA_027486335.1 Verrucomicrobiaceae bacterium
ACCGCGGAAACCGATATCTCCCTCTCTGTCACCATCGACGGCTCCGGCCGCGCCGATGTCCAGACAGGCATCGGCTTCTTCGACCACATGCTCACGCTCCTCGCCAAGCATAGTCTCATGGACCTCACGGTGCGCGCGCAAGGCGACCTCCACGTCGACTTCCACCACACCGTCGAAGACACCGGCATCGTCCTCGGCCAGGCCCTCCGAAACGCCCTCGGCGATAAACGCGGCATCGTCCGCTACGGCTGGGCCTACCTCCCCATGGACGAAACCCTCGCCCGCGTCGCCGTCGACCTCAGCGGCCGCTCGTTCCTCGAATGCCGCATCCCCCACGCCGCCCCACCCATCGGCCTCTTCCCCTTCCAGCTCGTCGAAGAATTCCTCCGCGGCTTCTCCCACTCCATCCTCGCTAACGTCCACGTCGAAATCCTCTACGGCCGCGACTCCCACCACATGGCCGAAGCCATCTTCAAAGGCCTCGCCCGCGCCCTCGACTCCGCCATGAAAATCGACCCCCGCGTCTCCGGCGTCCCCTCCACCAAGGACCTGCTCTAGCCAGCCGATGAAACCAGGCATCATCGACTACGGCGGCGGCAACCTCCAGAGCGTCCGCAACGCCCTCCGCGCCCTCGGCCACGACCCGCTCCTCGTCCAGCAACCCGACGACCTCAGCTCCGTCAACGCCCTCGTCTTCCCTGGCCAGGGAGCCTTCGGCGACTGCATGGCCGCCCTCCGCCGCCAGAACCTCGACACCGCCCTCGCCAACTGGATCCGCGCCGACAAACCGTTCTTCGGCATCTGCATCGGCTACCAGGTCCTCTTCGAATCCAGTGACGAAAACCCGGACACCACAGGCCTCGGCATCTTCAAAGGCAAGGTCGTCCGCTTCCCCTCCCGCCCAGGCCTCAAGGTCCCCCACATGGGCTGGAACCGCACCTCCCTCACCGACCCGCTCCACCCGGCATGGGCCAATCTCGGCCCAGACCCGTTCTTCTACTTCGTCCACTCGTTCTACCCGGCACCCCTCGACGACTCCATCGTCGCCGCCTCCACCGTCTACGAGGACATCCGCTTCGCCGCCGCCATCCAGCACGGCAACCTCACCGCCGCTCAGTTCCACCCGGAAAAAAGCCAGGACAACGGCCTCACCCTCATCGGCAACTTCCTCAAGCGCTTCGCCTGACCCTCCGCTTCCCGGTTGGCACTCGCCTCCACAGGCGTAATTCAAACAGACCGCGGCAGCCCTCAGCTCCGCTTCCTCAGTACCCTCATGTCCGCCCTCTGGAACTTCCTCCACACCGCCGGGATCATCGTCCTCGTCGTCCTCGTCTTCAATTTCGTCATCCTCATCCACGAATGGGGCCACTTCCTCGCCGCTCGCTGGCGCGGTCTTCACGTCGACAAGTTCCAGATCTGGATGGGCCAGCCCATCTGGAAACGCACATGGAACGGGGTCCAGTACGGCATCGGCTGGCTCCCCCTCGGCGGCTTCGTCCAGCTCCCCCAGATGTCCCCCATGGAAGCCATCGAGGGCAACTCGGACACGCCACGCGAAAAACTCCCACCCGCCTCCCCGCTCGACAAAATCATCGTCGCCTTCGCCGGCCCGCTCTTCAGCATGCTCCTCGCGCTCTCCTGCGCCTGTCTCTCCAGTCTCGTCGGCCGCCCCGTCGCCCAGCAGGAAACCTCCACCGTCCTCGGCCTCATGGACCCGGAAGGTGCCGCCGCCAAAAGCGGTCAGTTCCAGCTCGGCGACCGCATCCTCGAAATCGACGGCAAACCCGTCAAACGCTTCCTCGGCATGGTCGATAGCGTCCAGTGGTTCGTCATGTCCGGCACCTCCGACCCGGTCTCCGTCAAAATCCTCCGCGACGGCGAATCCTCCCCACGCACGCTCTCCATCCCCGCTCCAAGCGACCAGATGAAGGAATTCAAGGAATGGCAGGCCAAATCATGGTGGCAGCGTCTCGCCGGCCGCCCCCCCGTCCGCAGGCTCGGCATCGGCCCAGCCACCTCCGGCCGCATCGCCGAACTCTACCCGAACAGCCCAGCAGAAAAGGCCGGCATGAAACCCGGCGACCAGATCGTCTCCATCAACGGTGCCAAAACATGGTCCCAGTCCGTCATCGAGGACGCCGCAGAAAAAGCCACTGCCCCGCTCTCCGTCGTCGTCCTCCGCAACGGCGCCGAAACCACGCTCTCCATCACCCCCGAAGTCCCCGCCACCGCTCCACCAGTCATCGCCGGTAAAAAACGCGCCGGGATCAGCAAAATCGCCCCCGCCGACGGCATCGAATACCAGATCGAGCACCCGAAACCTCTCGACCTCATCCGCGACTACATCGGCAACTTCTTCGGCACCATCGGCGCGGTCACGAACAGCTCCAGCAGCATCAGCATCGGTCACATGAGCGGCCCAGTCGGCATCATGAACCTCTACTACCGCATCTTCCAGCACCCCGAAGGCTGGCGCCTCATCATCTACTTCAGCGTCATCATCAACGTCGGCCTCGCCCTCTTCAATCTCCTCCCCATCCCCGTCCTCGACGGCGGCCACATCACCATGGCCATCTACGAATGGATCCGCGGCAAAACCCCGCCCCTCAAACTCCTCGAAACCATGCAGCTCGCCTGCGTCCTCCTCCTCCTGACCTTCGTCGGCTTCGTCTCCATCAAAGACGTCCGCGGCCTCAAGGACGATGACTCCGCTGACGCCGTCCGCATCACTTTCGCCCCGCCCGCCCCTCCGGCTCCCGCCACTCCCTGACACTTCCTCACACACGGCCCGCCCCCGCCCCATGAGCGCCCCTGCCCTCTCTTACACGCCGGATCTCTTCCGCTTCCACCGCCGCCCCACCAGACCTGTCCCCGTCGGGAATGCCACCATCGGCGGCTCCGACCACGTCGTCGTCCAGAGCATGCTCACCAGCGACACGCGCGACACCGCCGCCTGCGTCGCCGAGTCCCTCGACCTCGCCAAGGCCGGCTGCGAAATCGTCCGCATCACCGCCCAAACCCGCGTCTTCGCCGCCAATCTCGAAA
>JAIXPK010000250.1 GCA_027486335.1 Verrucomicrobiaceae bacterium
AGTCGTCGCAGCCGCTTTCGGACGGGACGACGGTGCTTGAACTTGCGTTCGCCGTGAGTAATTCGTTGTCCCAGTCGGTGGGCGGTGTCGCGCCCATCCCAATGGGATTGGTGGCGAGGGTGTGCGCTACGACGGTGCGACCGAGGAGGCTCTGGCCATTGGTGGCGGTGGGGCTCGCCAGGTGGATGCCGTCCCATGCCATGAGGGGCACGGCGCTGTAACTGTCCGCCGCGGGGGTGATGCCTGACGCGAAGCCACCGGCCTGGTGATTGGTGCCGGAGACGACGACAGTGCCAACTGTCCCCGTCAGGTTGGCGGCGCTGATGATCTCGGCGACGACGCGGACGACGGGAGTCTCACGCGACTCATTGCCGTGGAGCAGCGAGTTGAGTAGTCGGGTTGTGGTGGAAGGTGGCACCTGGAGGGCTCCGGCGAAGCGGCTGTAGTTTTCGAAGATCGTGCAGTGATTGAGATCTGTCTCGCGGATGGCGGTGGCGGACGGGGCTATCATGCCGCACGGCAACGCTCGAGTAAACCGCAAATGACAGCTAGTCAAGATGGTTGGCGGGCGGTGGCGCAAGGCCCCCCTCGCACGCACCCGGGAGCGCCGCCGTCCCGAGCGGCCCTCCCAACCAGACACCGCAGCCGAGCCGACTGAGATCGAGGGGGGGGAGCCGAAAGAAGCGAAAAAGGGCAAAAAGGCATCCCGCGCCGTCTGCCGCGTGCGCCGGCGAGCCCGCATTGCGCCCGGCATGGAGTTAGCCGGCGAATCCAGGACAGCCGATGCCGGCATCGCTCGCGAAGACCGCCGCGGTCGAACGCCACCAGTAGCAACTCCCACAATTCCCGGTCGGTCAGCACCTAGCCACTCGCATCACGACGCAGCAGTTCGGGCCGGGCCTCGTCACTCAACAGTATCGAACACGTCATGGATGCACATCCATGGCACATCTGGCCCGACTCAGCCGGCATGGAACCACGTGACGCTCACGACGATCAAGTTTACTCCTTATGTCTTTCAGTGACCATACCTATCCGCACATTACCAATCTCAGGCACCGTAGCGGTGAGATAGACGCCGCAGGCGCGAAAGACGTTGCAGCTGCTGCATGCAGGCTCACGAACGCCGCTTGAGCAATTTCCATGCGGTAAATATACTGATGGCGCAAGCAGCGAGCCAAGTCCATAACGACTTGAACCGGGAATGATCCACCGAAAAAGATGGGGCCGAATCGCCTTCAATCGCCGCACCCTGCTTCACATTGGTCGTTTCATCAACAGATGCTGGTGGTTCGCCTGCCTGGGGTCTTTGAGACACCACTGGGTCTGCTGATCCGTCCGGACGTGACGCAACGACGTAGTTCGGAGTTGTTGCGATGCGGAGCCTATCTTTAATCCAGCTCTCGCATTCCAGTGTTTCTATATACTGCATGATAGACGCGAGAGATACTTCCCTATTTTTCGATTTCGCCATGATCCTTGCAGCTACCCTCAAAGCATTTTCAGCAGATTCATACTTTTCTATTTCAACACCTACACGGATCAACAACGCGTCGTTTTCTTTAATTAGCTTGACATAGGCAGCGCGAAGGGTCGGATCGTGAATCGCCTCAGGATCGCTACCCGGAAAGATCCGAGCCCCTTCGGGACCAAGACGGTCTAGATTTGGGGTGCGCAGAACTGTTCCGGATGCCGGAACGGTTCTATCTACTTGTGAAAGTATAACTTCAGCCAACTTGATTGCCTGCTGCATCGCCTGGAGCTTTTCCTCTTCCGACCCCGAATTGACCGTGCCCTCCAATCCTGAAACAATACCGCCGAACTGGTCGATTCCAAGACCCTTTGAGAGTCTCGCAGTCACTGTATTCATAGCCTCTCTTGACAATGGCCCAGCCAATGACCGAGACTGAAGCGCCAGCGTCTGCATCGAAAAGACAGCCGCACCGGATCCCAATAGCCAAAAAAGTGACGCGCGATTCATAAAACTATGGAACGGTGACATTGCCTTTCCCTCCTTTGCCCGTAAACCCGTTGAGCCCTTGGCCTGGAATGATTTCCATCCACTGCGTAATCGGGGCAAATGGCGTCCCTGGACCTGTCTCGCCTTTCAGACGATACTTCCATTCCAAATTCCACTCACATCGCCCCGGCTTGTCTATCAGCGGAGGCTGATATCGCCCAAACCCGATACTGTCTGGTGTCGGCCCCTTAGTTCCTTTTCCGACAACCACAATCTTCGTTAAAGACTGCCCTGCATTACCCACCCAAGCCAGATGGGGTTGATTGGTGGACGGATCATCAAAGAAACACCCAGTTCTGACGGCGGGTGCGCCAGTTTCGCCCGCTACAATATTGTAGAAACACACATCATCGGGTCCAAAGTACCAGTCCGCATAGAATAGCATCTTGATTCCCACAGGATTTGGCTCGATGGTAATGCCATTCCCGACCGGATAGCCTTCGGGGGTCGGCACTTTCTCAAAGAGTACTGATTTTGGTGTGATGACGTCAAATGATAGAAAAACGGCGGCATTCTGGTAGTTCGTCAGCTTAGCTTCTATCTGCACTGTTTCTTCCTTACCCCCTGCATTGAACTGAATTTCCCTGGGCCCGATATTGACCGGTCTCGTCAACGTGCCTTCTCCCGACTTCACCGACCAGGTCACAGTTGCATCAGTAGGCGATGATAGAGCAACCTTCACCTCCTCACCGATCCCAATCTTCTTGCGATCTCGATTTGTCGGCTGAGTTGCGATGGTTTCTGTCCTGAACTCAACCGGGAGGAGAATCGCAGACTTCCCCTGGATCTCGAATTTCGAGTTGTGGAAGTCCGGTTTCCAGTGCTGGCCGAGGACGTGGCTCTCATTGTCGGCGATCCATGTGCTCGGAGGCAGGCTGGCGAATCCGTTGGCTGGGTTGCGGCGCAGGGTGATCGGGAAATACTCGCCGCTCGGATTCGGAGCGGTGCGCCAGTTGACTCCGGGCCCCATGGCGACGTTCGTTTGGAATAGACCACTCACGGTCGAATCGGTCTCGATGGAGACTTCGCAATCGTAGTCGGGCTGCGGGCGCATGAGGCCGTCGCTCATCTTCGTGGCGAGATAGTGCAGCGACACGGTGTAGACGATGCCGCTGCGGAACTGCCAATCGATGCCGTCGACGATATTGAACCCGGCATTGACGCTGCTGAACTGGCGGCCGTCGAATCCGGATACGGCGAGGCGGTACTTTTCGGAAAGGCTCCCGCTGGGATCACCGAAGCGGAATCGCACGAGGCGCATGAGGCCGGGCGGGACCGGTTGGTCGAAGGTATCGGGGTCCGAACCGTTCTGGGTTTCCTCCGCGTCGGATCGACCGTCGCTGTCGGTGTCAGCGCTGTTCGGATTGGTTCCGTGCCGCGATTCATCGAGATTGGAGAGCCCATCACCGTCGATGTCTGCGGCCGGGCCGTTGGACCCTGTGGCGGACCTTGGGTCAAGGTTGTAACGATCCTCCCATCCGTCGGCCATACCGTCTCCGTCGCTGTCCCAATGATACAACTGGGTGAGGAGTTGGCGTTCCCGCGGATCGGTGAGGCCATCACCGTCGGTGTCCGCCTGAGAAGCGTCCGGCAGGCCGGGGTCGGCACCCAATTGGAGCATTTGCAGGAGGTTCCAGCGGCTCCCCCAGAGCACGAGTGAGGGGGTGAGCTCGTTGGCCGAGTTGAGGCCGTCGCGGGCGGAGAGGGCGGCGATGTGGGTTTCGTACCAATCGGGGAGCTGGTCGCTGTCGCTGTCGCGCCAGTCGTCGCAGCCGCTTTCGGACGGGACGACGGTGCTTGAACTTGCGTTCGCCGTG
>JAIXPK010000553.1 GCA_027486335.1 Verrucomicrobiaceae bacterium
CGCCTCATACCCGGACTGCAACGCAAACGGAATCCCCGCCTCCTGAAGCTTCGCCGCCGCACCGAACGTCAGGTTCTCCTTGTCCCCAGCCGCCCTCGCCATCGTCGGATGCAGAATCACCGGCACTCCCGCCTTCTTGACCTCCTCCGCCATCATCCACACATCCGCCCCGCTGTCGATCACTAGCCGAAAACCGAACTCCACACTCAACCGCAGCGCCGCCGCAATGTCATGATGCCGGTCCGCCGTCACAATCAGCGGCACCTCCCGACGCAGCACCGCTCCCATCGCCTCAAGATGCAGATCCCGGTCCGGTTTTTTGTCCGCCTCCGCCTTCGCCACTTTCTCCACGTACGCCTTCGCCTTGATCAGATCCGCCCGCAGCATCGCCACCGACTTCGCCCTCGTCCCCGGCGTCTTCCCCTCACCTTTCAATGACCCCGACCCTAGCGTCGCCGCCACCCCCGCAAACCCGCTCAGCACATCCTCCTTCTTCGTCACCGACTCCACATTCGTCTTCAGCACCATCGTCTGCCCCGAAATCAATTCCCCAGGCGCATGCCCCGTATGAATCGTCGTCACCCCGAACTCCCGCAGCCACTGCACTAGCGGATCCCGCCCGTTGAACGCATCCACCGCCCGCAACTCCGGCTGCAGCGGCGCAGAATGCTCAAACTGCTCCTGGTCCCGCAAATCCCAGTTCAGAATCCCCGACATCCCCGCCGTGCTCCGAGCATCCACCAACCCCGGCGTCACCACCGCCGCCTCATGCACCGGCCATCCCTCCGGAATCACCACCTCCGACGCCAGCCCAGCCTTCACAATCTTCCCATCCGCCCCGCACAGCACCACCCCATTCACAATCGGCTTCAAATCGCCCGTCATCAGATGCAACTGCGTCGCCCGCACCGCCATCTGCGCCGGAAGCACCGCCGTCGTGAGAAATAACAAGGGAATCGCTCTCATTTGCTGAAACAACAGGTGGTTGAAATCTCCGCATCTCCCGCCCCGCGACCGCCTTCCGCCATCAATCGATCCTCCGCCTTCTCCAGATCAAATACCTTCTTCCCCTCTACCCACGTCTCCGCCACCCGGCTGTAAACCGACAGCGGTTCCCCCGTCAGCACCACAAAATCCGCATCCTTCCCAGCCTCCAGCGACCCCGTCCGGCCCTCCAATCCCAGCAACCGCGCCCCCGCCAGCGTCACCGACTCCAAGGCCTTCTCCCGACTCATCCCCCCGCGCGCCGCCAACGCCGCACTCCGCAGCAGCCACCTCGAATCCGTCACCGGATCGTCCGTATGCACCGCCGTCACCACCCCACGCTTCTCAAGCTCCGCCCCATTCCTCAAATCAAAATCCCTCGCCTCCAGCTTCCCACCCGGCGAATCCAGCAGAATAATCGAACACCCAGCCCCAGCCGCCGCAATCTCATCCGCCACCTTCCACGCCTCGGAAACATGGTGCAGCACCACCTTGAACCCGAACTCCTCCCTCAGCCGCAGCACCGATAGAATATCATCCGCCCGATGCGTGTGATGGTGCACCACCCGCTTCCCCTCCAGCACCTCCACCATCGTCTCCATCCCCAGATCCCGATCCGGCAACTTCGCCGCGTCCCCGCCCGCCGCCGCCACTTTCTTCTGATAATCCCGCGCCTTCAGAAAACTCTGCCGCACCAGCGCCGCCGACTTCCCCCGAGTCCCCGGAAACGGCGCACTCCGAATGCTGTTCGTCCCGTTCGCCATCTTCAATCCCCCAGCCACCCCGCCATCCGCATTCCGCAACGCCAGTTCCTCAATCGTCTTCCCCTCCCGCAACTTCAAATACACCGTCTGCCCAGACACCAGATGCCCAGACCCAGGCATCACATTCACCGTCGTCAACCCACCCGCCCGCGCCCGCGGCAGCGAAGTCGCCCGCACATCAATCGAATCCAATACCCGCGCCTCCGGCTGAATCGGCGCACTCATGTCCCCGCCCGTCGGCCCCCCGATGTGCGAATGCGTGCACACCAACCCCGGAATGATCACTTTCCCCCGGCAATCAATCACCTCCGCCCCCTCAGGAATCACCACCGCCCCACGCGCCCCCGCCGCCTTGATCTTCCCATCCTCCACCACCAGCACCCCGTCATCCACCACCCCACTCGACACCGGATGCAGTCTCGCCCCGGCAAAAACCTTCACCACCGGCTTCCCATCCCCAACCTGCCTTCTCCCGGTCTCCGTCGTCTCCCCAACCGCCGCCCGCAGCACCGCCACCGCCAGCACCGCCGCCGGAACAAGAAAAACAATCGGTTTCATCCCCGCCACCTTGCCGGGTCCTCATCGTCCGTCAATCCCTCTGAATTCATTCTCGCCCCCTTGTTTCCGGAATCCTCCTCTTTTACGTAACTACCTAGACGGATTCCTCCGTCCATCACGCCACCATAGCTCCAACTCCTGAAATCATCCCTCATCCCATGATCCGCAAAATCACCGCCACCGCCCTCGCAGGCGCCGCCGCCCTTTCGACCAGCGGCTGTCTCAAATCCGAAAGCAAAACCTCCATCAACAGCGATGGCTCCGGCAAATTCTCCATGACCATGGAAATGAATATCGCCGGCATCATGGGCCTCGTCGGTGCCGCCGCAGGTGGCGGAGCCGCCCCGGCTGACATGCCCAAAGGCCCGGAAGCCAAGGAAATGCTCGCCCAACTCATGCGCGGCATGAACGCCAACGTCGACGTCTGGACCGAAGCCAAGGCCGAAACCACCAAAATGGGCGCCCTCAAGGTCTCCGTCGCCGGCCTCACCAAGGACTGGACCGCCATGGGCGACATGAATTCCCTCCTCTCCGACTCCGGTCTCGGCGAAGGCTCCCCTCTCCCAGTCCCCACCGACGCCCTCAAAGACTTCAAGTCCGTCCGCGTCTCCAAAGACTCCGCCGGCAATACCGTCATCGCCATGGCAGGCCTCGACGAAATGGCCTCCATGCTCGACGGGGTCCGTAAATCCATGCTCGGCGTCGAAGGAGCCCCAGGCCCGGAAGGCATCGACATCAGCCGCGACGAAATCGCCGCCCAGATGACCGGCTTCCGCGAGCAGTACCAAAGCATGAAGGGCGTCCTCGCCCTCTTCATCAAGGACATGAAGGTCGCCACCACCATCGAAACCGGTGGCACCATCGTCGAAGCCGTCGGCTTCAAGAAAAGCGAAGACGGTAAGTCCGCCACATGGACCATGAACGGCGAACAACTCATGGACGTCGTCGACTCCATCATCAACGACGAGGACATGCCCGACAAAGCCGCGGAACTCATCAAGACCGTCACCACTAACCTCGACAACGACAAGTCCACCGAGGCCATCAAGAAATTCCTCGCCCCGTACGTCAAGGAAATGCTCGGCGGCACCACCAGCCC
>JAIXPK010000303.1 GCA_027486335.1 Verrucomicrobiaceae bacterium
GAGAAAGGAGAGGAGCTGGAATGGCTGGTGGAGGATCGGAACACGTTTGTGCTCCGGCGGGTGATGGAGAAGAAGTCCTTCGTTAAAGGGGAAAAGCCCTTAAGTTGACGCGTATGCCCTGCCGGGGTGCGATATGGATTGGTGTGGTTACCGGTGGTGTCGCTCGTGCCGAGCTCAACCACCGGCTAGGGGCCGTCATCCCTGCGGGATGGGGAGGCGGGGGAAAATTGGAAATTGAAAATAGTGAATAGTGAAAGGGGGCGAGTACGGAGGGGGGCGTGTGGGGAGAGGGGCGTGAACGGAGAGGGGACACTCGATTGGGGCCGGGCCAGCGGGCTGGCTCCGGGAAAGCGGCAGCAGGCTTCCGCATTCCAAGGCCTTCGGCTTTGGTGGTTGTGAGGGTTATCGGGTGATGGCGATGCGGGCGAAGCGGCTGGTGGAGGAGAGAGGGGTGGGGTCGCGGAAGGTGATGGAGTCGATGTTGTTGCCGAGATTGGAGGGTGGGGAGGAAGGGGTTGTGGCGGTGAGCCATGTGGTGAGGTCGGAGGAGAACTGGGCGGTGGTGGAGAAGTCGAGGGGTTTGTGGCGGATTGGGGTGGTGATGGTGGCGAAGGAGTCGGGTGCTGAGGTGAGGGTGCCTGGGGTGGTTGCGGGTGGACCTTGAGGGGAGCGGGGGTTGGAGCCGAAGGCGTATTCGAGGAAGTTAGAGAGACCGTCGAGATCGGGGTCGGCGTCGGGGCCGGCGAGGGAGGTGTTTTCCGAGCCGTCGGGGAGGAAGATTTCGGTTGGGGAGAAGTGGTCCCAGCGCCAGCCGGAGAAGTGGCTGGCGAAGTCGGCGTCGGGTTCGCCTGGGGAACCGGATTCGGAGCCGCTGATAGCCCAGTGGGTGGGTTGGCCGTAGCCTTGGTGGGAGGGGATCGGGTCGCGGACGACGAGCGAGCGGCCGGAGCCGTCGGTGGGCGGGAACCATGAGTCGTTGTAGGAGAAGTCGAGGACGACCTCGCCGGAGGCGTCGAGGAGTTCGATGGCTTCGCCGCTGTTGGCGAGGGTGCCGAGCCATGGGCCGGAGACGGGGATGGTGTTGCCGTAGCGTCGGGCGAAGGAGGGGAGATTGGCGGCGACGACGAGACGGGCATTGGGGGCGAGAGAGGTGCCCTGGGGGAAGGTGAATTCGATGCCCTTGGAGAAGCGAGCGCCGGAGAGATTGAGCGTGGTGGTGCCGGTGTTGAGGAGTTCGATGAATTCGAAGTCGTCGGCGACGGCGCTGCTGATGTCGGCGAGTTCGGATGGTGAGGGGTCGGCGGGGTGGTAGGCGAGTTCGGTGATGCGGAGGAACTGCTGGGCTTGGGTGGGATTGGCGGGGGTCGTGATGGAAGAGACGAGAGTGTTGGCGGCGTCGCGGAGTTCGAGGGATTCGCCGCGGGAGCTGAGCTGGCCCTGGTAGGGACCGACGACGAAGCGGCCTTCGCCGCCGCGCGGGCTGACGGTGCGGGCGCGGAAGGAGGCCTGGCGCGGGGAGACGAAGAGAGAGCCGTTGGCGGGGATGACGGTGCCGCCTTTGAAGGAGAAGCGGATGGCACCGGCGAGGGACCAGCCCGAGATGTCGGCGGCGAACGCGTTAGGATTGGTGAGCTGGACGTATTCCTCGTTCTGGGTGGTGGAGTTAGGGGGGAAGGCGTCGAAGCCGGCGATGGTGATGGGGAAGGCGGCGGGTTGGGGCGTGGCGGGGATGCCGGCGCTGCTGGCGTTGGAGATGCCGACGGCGGTGGTGGATGTGTGGGTGGTGAAGAAGTGAGTGCGGCGCGGGGTTAGGAAGAGGGTTTTGATTTCGGAGATGGCGGTGGTCAGCGAGTCGTTGCCGAGCCCGTAGGGACCGGCGATGGGAGGCCAGCCCCATTGGGTGCGGTCGAGCGTGGCTTCCGGGGTGATGCGAGCGACGTGGGCGTCGAACATGGATTCGAGGAGCGGGGCGGCGGTGCCGGGGGGCTGGAGGTACTGGTCCATGATGGAGCGCATGCGGCGGAGGAGCATGGCGCGGGTTTCGGGGACCGAGATGATGGCGTCGTAGAAGCGATTGTAGCGCTGGCCGGCGTAATCGAGCGTCCAGCACTGGATGTTGCCGTAGAGCGGGTGGCTTTTGCTGCGGTCGGTGTTCGCGGAGAGCGTGGCATTTCCGGCTGGGTAGTCGGCGTAGTAGAGCTGGCCCCATGAGAGATTGGTATCGAAGGGGATGATGCGCCATTCGCCGGTGCCGTCGGAGTCGCGGTGGATGACCATATTGGCCCAGACGTCGTCGCCTTCCTGAGTGATGCGGGCGACGGTGAGGTAGTTGATGGTGGCGGGGATATCGATCTGGTCGAAGACGTTATTGCGGCGTGTGGTGGGATTGGCGCTGGTGATGGCGGTGACGAAGTTGGCCATGTCGGTGGTGCCTTCGTAGGTACGGGTTTGTTTTTCGCCGCCGGCGCCGGACATCTGGCCGACGGAGGCGTACATGGCGCCGTTGGGGTCGAGCCCCATGTTTTCGAGGAGTTCGAAGTCCTGGGTTTCGGTGTGGAAGGCGAGTTGCCAGAAGACCCCGTTGATCTGAGTGCGGACGGGGAAGTGTTCTGGGCCGCCGGTGCCGGAGACCCGGTGGAGCCACATGCTCATCATCTGGCGGGAGTAGGAAGGGTCGACGTATTCGCCGTTGAGGGCGAGTTCGCGCATGCGGGAGCGGCCGTTGGCCCAGCGGAACTGGTGTTCCGAGTTGAAGTCGACGCGGTGGGCGCGTTTGTTCATGGTGCGGGTGGTATCGCCTTTGATGCGGAAGAAGATGTTGTCGTAGAGTTCGCCATCGTAGAAGAGGGCGCCGCGGCCGCCGACGTTGTCCTGGTCGATGGGGTGGGCGTTATTGAACGTGTAGGTGCCGGGGACGAAGACGTGGTAGATGGGGAGTTGGGTGACGACGTTGTCGGTGGCGACGGTACCGAAGTACTGGTCGGAGCCGGTGGGGTTGAGGAAGGCTGGGGCGGTGCCCTGGATGCCGGAGGAATCGGTAGCGATGACGCGCCAGCGGATCATCTGACCGGGGGTGAGGCCGGTGGTGGGGATGGAAGCGGACCATGTGTTAGCGGGTCCGGCGGTCATGGGGATGATGGATTCCGCGTTGTACATGATGCGCCATGCGAGGACGACCGGGCTGGTGGCGGCGAGGGGGCGGAGACTCGGGGTGACCTTGACGGAGATGGGGATTTCCGGGCTGGCGGGGCCACCGGTTGGGCGGTTAGGGAGATCCTGCGTGCCGTGGTAGAGGACATCGGTGACGAACGGACCGATGGTGGTGCGGGTGCCGGAGTTGGCTGCGCCGGGGGTTGGGGAGAGGAGGTAGGCTCCGGCGGGGTCGATGGAGAGCGCGTCGAGGGTGGCGGAGGCGAGAGAGTTAGGGTCGGTGGGGGAATTGTTGAGCGAGTGGATGGCGAGGATGTTGGTGCCGGAGACGAGGGCGGCGGCGGGGAAGTCGGTGATGGAGGACCGGGTGGGGATGGAGGTGGAGGAAGCGGAGCTGTTCCAGAGCGGGTCGGTTGGGGCGTTGAGCGAAGTGATGCGGGTGCCGTTGAGCCATGCGGTGAAGCCGTCGCTGGAGCGGGCGGTGAAGCGGAGCGTGTTGATGGCGGCTGGGTTGGTGATGGAGAAGGGGATGCGGAGGAAGGCACC
>JAIXPK010000283.1 GCA_027486335.1 Verrucomicrobiaceae bacterium
CAGGGCATGCCCTGCCGCTCCATCCGCGGCGGCTCATGGCTCTGCAACGACTGCTACTGCGAAGCCTACCGCGTCGCCGGCCGCCAGGAAACCTCCCCGGACACCGCCACCAACCACACAGGCTTCCGCTGCGCCCAATCCCCCAAAGCACCCGCACCTTGAAACCCGCCGCTTTCCTGTAACATTCCCCACCCTCCCCAACTCTACCTTCCCGACACCTCCATTCTCCTCTCTTTCCCCATGAAAGCCTCCAGTCTCATCATCGGTCTCGTCGCAGGTTCCGCCATCGGTTACGGCGCGTTCGCCATCCTCAGAAACCAGCCCGCGACTACACCCGCCCCAACCCCAAAGGCCGTCGCAACTCCCAAAAACCCGGACGCCGACCGCATCGCCAGGCTCGAAAAGGAACTCGCCGACCTCAAATCCAAAAAGGACACCGCCGCTACCACGGCCCCCGAGGAAAAACCAGCCGACGGCCAACCCCCGGATCTCAAGAAAATCCTCAAGGACGCCACCCCGCTCATCCAATCCCTCTCCACCGCCTTCGAACCCCAACGCAAGGAAATGGTCGCCCGCTTCATCGACGACCAAGTCAAACGCGTCACCGAACTCGCCGGCCTCTCCCCTGACCAGGCCGCCGCCCTCAAAACCCACCTCGAAGCCCTCGATAAGGAAAATCAGGACAAATGGAAGGGTGCCATGGGCAAAAACATGAACGTCGAGGAACTCATGGCCATGGGCCGCAACGGCGGCGGCAACAACCCCCAGAAAGCCGTCGACGACTGGGCCGCCGCCAACCTCTCCGGCGATCAGGCCGATACCTACAAAACCAAACGGCTCACCGAAAAAACCGAGCAGATCACCAAGTCCGCCAACTCCCAGGTCGAAAACCTCGGCCGCGACCTCGGCCTCGACGAATCCCAGAAAGACAAGGTCTTCAATATCCTCGTCCAAACCGACCGCAACTACGACCCAAGCATGGCCCTCGAAGGCGTCAGCGCCACCGACTCCGTCCCAGAAGGACAGTCCCGCGAAGAAGCCATCGCCTCCGTCCTCACCCCGGACCAGAAAACCAAATACGACGCCAAACAGGCCGAAGGCAACAAACGCCGCGACCGCTTCCGCCAAATGCTCGGCGTCGACCCCGGCGCTTTCCCCGGCGGCCAGTAATCCCGACCAAATTTACCGCTCGCTTTCTCCCCAGCCCGCCCCATCCTCCCAACGCTGCACCCGAGGCGGTCGCCGGTAGGCCGCAAGGCCCACCGGAGGAAAGTCCGGACACCACATGGCAGCGCGCCGCATGAAGAATGCGGGCAGCGGTCGGCGTAAGCCTCCGCTGACGGAAAGTGTCGCAGAAAATATACCGCCTCCGCCCCTCAAAAGGCAGAGGTAAGGGTGAAATGGCGGGGTAAGAGCCCACCGCCCCGCGCCGTAAGGCCGGGGGCACGACAAACCCCGCGCGGTGCAAGACAAACAGGGAAGAACGGGCCGCCTGCCCGGCCCGCCGGCAACGGCGGATATCTCCCGGGTTCGTCGCACCCGGCTCACCACCGGGGTCGGCCGCCGCAAGGCAGCCTTCAGAGGAATGACCGTCGATCCGCTGGTTCACCAGCGGGGGACAGAATCCGGCTTACGAAGGTGCAGCACTATTTCTCCCTCCGGGGCGGCCCCGCCGCCGCCCCGGCCCCCCAACACCGCACCCGCCAACCCTCTCCCCACCACCCCCAGAGTGGAAGCGGCGTCCCGCCGCTTATCTCCCCCACATGCCCCCGTCCCGTAGGGACGACCGGTGAATAGCCGAGAGTGGAAGCGGCGTCCCGCCGCTTATCTCTCCACATGCCCCCGTCCCGTAGGGACGACCGGTGCATAGCCGGGGCGTGCCGCGAGCCACTCGCGGTACCCCCGGTTACCAACAAAATAACCACAGGACCCCGTAGGGGTCCCCCCCCTCCGAACCAGCCCGGGACCGCGAGGCTCCGTACTCGCGCCTCCCAACAAGCCACACCCCCTCCCAACCCGCACGCCTACCCGCCAGCCCTCCGAACAAACCACCTCCCAACACGCTCCCTTTTACTATTTCCTATTCACCATTTACTATTCCCCCCCCACCACCGCACAGCGCCGCGGGATCGACCCGGGAGCCTACCTTGCCGACGTCATCCGCCACCTCCCTGCCACACCCGCCACGCAGATGCATACCCTCACCCTTGCCGCGTGGGCTGCCGAGCAAAAGGCCAAGTCCGCTGCCGCTCCCGTGCACAACCGTTCCGCTACCTGACCGGCCGGTCCCCAGCCTGAATCACTCCCTCCCGCTAAAGGCACTTGGCGTGACGTTTACCAATCTGCCGCCCGGCCGGCACGAAGACGCGGCCGCCCGCGTCCTGCTTCAAGATCAGGTCTGGTTCATTCATAGAGGCCATAGCTTTCCAGCTATCCCGTCTATGATGCGAGAAATCTCCTCAAACCTGGGCATGACGCTTACACTACACGCGCGCCATGCCCGCGAACTTCGGCACACTCACGACCGCCGCTTCAGCAACCACCACAGCAGGCCACCAATCGCCACGATCAACACGACGATTATGCCATACGAAGCTAGTAACGCTGGCGTTTCGCTACGCGCTGGAGCCACCGATTCGGCCTCAGGTGTAACCTCAGGTACCGTCCGCTGCACCGCAGACGGAGTTGGCGCAGTCTGCGGCAGGTTATCACGCACCTGTAGCGCTTTGTATTCTCCGCTCACGACAAGAACTGCGTGATCCAGGTCTTCTATCTCTCTGAAATCAGCATCACCGGCCGATCTGCGCTTCTCTGCGAGCAGTCGTAAAAGCGGCAAAGCACTCGCCGCGCTTGTACCCAATTCCTTGATTTGCCTCACCACATTTCTATCCACTTCAATCGTTCCATCAGAAAATGATTCGAGCCGTCTTAACAACACAGGCAAAGCTTCAACCACTCCCCACCTGCCAACATTGGTGACAGCAAGCGAATACAGTGTGGAATGCTCGCGGGGTCCATTGTTCTCTTGCATCGCCGCGACAAGCTCTCGGCGCAACTCGGGAGTCTCGATCTTGAAACCAAAGAGCGCATCCATGGCCGTCCCGGCTGTATCGGAACGATCATCGTGTGCAAGCATCAGCAGGAGTGACCTTGTGCCGGCAGTCTGCTTCAAATATGAGTTCAAAACTGCACCGTAGTAGCGTGCTCCGCTCGATTGCGATTCGGCGAGCTCCTTGGCCAGATCCCGCAAGGGTTCGACAGCTTCTTGCGTAGATCGCAGCATTTCAGGAGGCATTCTCCAGGCATTCGGGCGTCCCCCTGCGAGCGCGTGATGAAGAGCCTTAAGCCCATCCAAATCAGCAACCGGTCCTGCTGCCGACGATCGGGATTCCAGAAGCTTGGATACCTCGATTCTCACTGGGTCCCCAAGCATAATCGATTGAGCTACCGCGAAGACACATGCAACGCAAATGACACCAAGAGCCAGACGTTTCATGGGATGGTTCCGTTTACGGGGGTGATCGTTTTGTCGCCAAACATCGGGAACAGGTCGAAGGGCGAGTTTCCTTCCTCTATTGGATCGAATTGATATATAGGATGTCCCTTTTTGTCGCCTCCCGCACCATCAGAGTCACGGACGTAAATCTCATAGCCCGGAAACCCATCCTGCCACCGCCCAAGCAGTCTCCATTTCGGCTGGGTGACATTCGCAGCGTCCACTAAAAGTTTAAGCTCAAAATCCCAATCGATCGCAGCAGATGGAGTCACTATCGGATTGTCCACCGCGCCATTGAATCGAAACGTCATCGAGTATTCATCTCTCATACCCGGAGTGACATGCATTCCATCCTTCGACCCCGTGCCAGTTGCGATCGTCCACGGCTGGGGAAGCAGCCGATTCTCGTTGTGGTATGGATCGAATGGGTGCGGCACACTAAACTCCTTGACGTAGTTGTGAGAGATACCCACCTCATGCTTCTCTGTCTGCTCTTTGATCCCATCAATATCCAAATCCTTGAACGGGATGATGGTAACCTGAGTATGCGAACGCGATGACGTTGCCGGTACGTTGACATCAGCCGATGGGTTATCCAAGAACGCATTCGAAAAACTACGATCGTCGCCAGAAGCGATTGTGGATAACTCCTCTGGATTAGGGTTGGATGTATACGGGCCATACGGAACGCCCACCCATTGGGGCGGAATGAACACATTGAGCCAAACATCAAACTCGGCTTCAACAACGGTGAAATAAATCGTCTCAGCATTAGTAGATGTCCCGTTGAAAATCGCTTGTAATTCCAGCTTTTCGCCGCCCATCAATGTACTCTTCTTTAAACCTTCAAGATAGAGTTCGGTTTCATGCGCCGGATCAATCTCGGTTTGTTGGCTCACCACAGCTTCTGTTCTCGATACATCCTTCCAGAGCCTGAATCTCTCAGCTCCGTTGAACTTCAACTTGTACTTCATTTTGGATTCATCGCAAACTTCGCGAAGCAGAATCTTCGTAACGGGTGTTCTGTCGTCGCGTCGCACGGCAACATAGCCGCCCTTGCTCGCATCATGTTGTTTGCTCTCATCAAGCTCACCAGTCGCAGGATGAACGATGTCTAAGTCAACTGGCAGGAGGCGTTCCGTCACAAGCACAACACCCTTCGTTTCCTGGGGAATGGACCGCAACTCGGGCACGACGTCATGCGAATTGGAGTAGTGTGCGCCACCCCCGACAAATTGAGATGGCGGAATCTCCAACTTGACGATACTGGTACTAGTCGGGGCACCGGATGGTGTCTTGTCGAAATAGAGCCATGTTGTGCCTATCTCCATCAGGTCGCGGTAATACGCTTCCACGGACGGCCACTCCTTTACCCAGCGAGCCCTGATGTATGTCCGTTCTTGTGATTCAAGTCTGGCAGGCCCGCGCAGATGGTATCTCATCCCTCTGGTGAAAATTTCCTCATGCCAGAAGGGACCGTCGGCACTTGCCCTACCTTCCCGCCCAATAAACAAGGCCACCGGAGCGAGCCCACCCAGTTCCGCACTGGGTAGTCCGCGACTAGCCAATGGAGCAGCATGGTGATCCCATAGATCGGCGAAGTCACCGCCGTGTTTCCCCGTGTCTCCAGAAAACCTTGCATCCGATTTTTCAAACAGCTCGCCACCCAGCAGATTGACATACCCGGGAGGTACCACCCATGCCCGCATCAAGTATCGAAACTGCGAGTCCACCTCCCACCCATTATTGATCGACAGCGCCGTGGACCCGCGCCCCCCGGGCGGATTTGGCCGCAATCGGGTCGAATATCGAGAGATGATCAGTGATGACAGCACGACCGGTGCGGAATGTTTATCCTGTGGATTCGTACCTGCCGCCTGTTCCTCAAGGTCAGGCGAAAAGTCCCCGTCACTGTCAAATCCAGCCGCCGATCCTGAAGGCGTGCTGTTGCCCGAAATCTGCGGCCGCTCCGCAAACGGAATCGCCGCTGGCCGGTCATTGATTCTCACGTGGTTCTCCGGCACCCCCGCACCGGCCGCAACAAACCGTCCGCCCACACCCGCGAGCGCCTGACTGTCATCCGTCAGCACCGCTGCCACCAGCCACTCTCCCCGCGCCGACGCCGTCGTCACCGTCACTCCCGCGGTAGCCTCGCCGTCCGCCACAAAACCCAGCGGAATCACCCAGAATGGACGGGCCCCACCAAGCGTCCGCCCACCTGCTAGGCTGTTCAGCCAGGCATGGTGCAGGTCCGACGCCTTCACCGCACCACCCAGCGCTGCCCCGCCTCCCGCTAGCGACCACGTCAGCGTGTCGCCGACCGCACTCCGCGTCCCGCGCGGAAATCCCCGGTGCGTCACCACCAGCGACAAATATCGCTTCGTCGCTCCAGCCGTCACGGGGATAGAAACACCAGTCTGAAGTCCCCACGCCCCGTTACCCACCGGCCTCGGCGCATCGCGTTCATCATGAATCACATGCGGCCCCAGCCCTGCCAGCGCCGAAGCCAGAAACGGACGCACCCCGCCCGGCACCGCCGCATCCCCGTCATTCGCACCCATCCGCATCTCCTCCCCCGCCGTGAATCCGTCACCATCAGCGTCTGCCGCCTCCGGATTCGACGCCACCGCGCTCACCGATTCCGGAATGAGCAGGGCGCGCACCACCGGACGCGCCCCCGGAACCCCTCCAGTTTGCAGCGGCGCTGCATCGTGCTCAAACGCCACCGCACGATCCTCCGGTACCGCGATGGGCATCCCGTTCGTTCCTGGCATGACATCATCGCCGGGACCCGCCGTCACCGCTTCCGCCAGATAGCCAATCACCTCCTCCTTTACCTGGTGCCCGGGCACCTTCAGCTGGGAGCTTTCGGGGAGCGGCGGCGCTACATATTGGTTCGCTGCCGGACTCCCAGGGGACGGCGTCGTGAATTCATGCAGAAAATGCCGGATCGCGATCGGATGCCCGGCTGCACACTTCACCTTGCCGACACCTGCCACCGAAGCTGGCACTTCCTCGTCCACCGCCACGATCCCACGCTTCAGGAAGCCGCCAGCCTCTTCTCTTTCGCGGTACCAGAATACTCCGTCGGTGACCCGGCCGCTCAATACTGTGTCCTCCGGCCGCAGCATCCCCGGCCTCGGCTCGGGCAATGGCCAGAAGAACACACGCCCGCCTGCATTCGCGACCGCACCAAAACAGGGGTTCCGCCCGCCTTTTGCTGGGATCACGAATTCGGAAGTTTGGGTTCCTGTCCCCGATGTCGTAGTGGGATAGGTTGTCGGAGGCACCCACCCGGGCGGCGCTCCGGCCGCTGTCAGTTGCCGCGTGAGAAAATTCGCGAACACCGCCACCGTGCCCGGTTTGAGCCGCACGGTCGCCTCGGGCGATATGTGCACCGGCTGCGCTGGCCTTGCGTCCGACGTCGTGCCACGGGCCACCATCCCCGCAGGCTCGAACCTAGTCAGGGACTTCGTGCCTCCCCATTCGGCCCGCTCAATAAGCCGCGGAAACTGCGCGAATTCCACCTCCGAGCCACCATCGAAGGTGCACTGCAGCGTCGGCTGAAGGCTGTAAACCAGATCTGTGTCCGCAGCGAGCGTCCCACGTCGCACCAGCGGGTACATCGTCTGCACCGTACTGGCTTTGCTCCCTTGGCTGTCCGGACGGTCGTTCCTCATCGCCACATGCGCAAACTCCACAAATGTGCCCGCCTTGAAGGACGCCGACCTTTCAAACGCATAGGGCAGCAACGAGTCCGCCGCCAGCACCCCGCCGGAAACCACCGGAATCCACGTCGTCACTTCCCCGATGCGGTGCTCCACCGCCGTAAAGTGAACCACTCCTTGAAACTTCACCTCCTCCTCCAGCCACGGACTGAACCGCAGCAGAGTCGGCCGCGCTAATCTCACCGCCGACGGCAACGTAGGCACATTAGGCACCAAAGACGAACCATTCGCTGCATACGTCACCGCACCCATGCGCGGCGCACCCCACACCGGCAGCGACTGCACGGTTAGAGTCTCCGGACCAGCCACCGGGAGACCATTGTCCGCGACCGTCAACGCTCCATGCAGCCCGACCGTTCCCTCCACAAGGCCCGGATGCGGCGCGCGGAACGCCATTTTCAACTGACCCACATTCGCCGGTGCCTGCAGCTCCTCCAGCGTCCCCGCCGCGCCCCACGGATAACGCGGCGGATTGGTCAGGCCTTCCTCAGCCTCTATCACATCACCCACAGTCTCCCCCGTCACCAGCGGATAACCCAGCGCCGCCAGCACGTCGTGAAACTTCGCCGCCGTTTCCTTCAGTGCACCCACCGGTACCGGTGCCGCATTCTCCGCCGCAGGCCCGGACGTCCACCCCGCCACCATCCCGCGGAACACCCCTAACGCCGCAGACGCTGCCGGTTCCTCCGCTTCACTATTAGATCGCGCCGCAAATTCCGTCTCTAGCCACGCCAGCGCCCGGCTCGCCACATGCTTGAGCTGCCCGACATTGATCGGCGCGTCGTTGTCGGCATTGACCCGTCCCGCCGCCCAGATCCCGCTCCACCACGACGGCTCGGCGGCCGCGGCAGCATCGTTGGTCGGTGTCTGGGCACGAACACACATGGCGACAGATAGCACAATTGCCGGAAGCGCGCGGGCAGAAAACAGTCTTTTCACAGAATCTCCGTTCGTTTTGAGTTAGTGTCGGCAGAGTCCCGGCCGCGAAGCCGGTCCCCGCACCAGAACCTCAGGGCGTCCCGTACGAACCCATCGAGATCCCCCCACGCGCCGGCACCGACAGCAGCACCCGGCCCGCCGCATCCGCCGCAATCGTCGCCGGAACTGGACTGTTCGCCGCGGCCCGCAACTGCAGCGCCCCATCCACCCGCGCCGTCCCGTTCACATGCAATTGCTCCTGCGGATACTTCGTCCCGATCCCCGTCGCATTGAGCAGATACGTCGCGTCACCATGCGGCCATCGATTCGCGCCCGGCGGCACGACCGCCTCGGGCTCCACGGCCGACAACTGCACCCGGGTCTCCCCCGTAAGAATGTCGCTGACCCGGAGCACCGCGTGCGTACCAAGCCACGTATCATCGACCAGCTGGCCCGCCGGATCAGGCCACTGCGGAACGTCCACCTTCCGGAGCGGGCCCGTCACAGTCGCCGACACCCCCGCACGGCCCGTCCACCCATGCTTCACCGCAAACTCCGTATTGTACGCAGACGTGTTGAGCGTCATCCCGTCGACCGTCCAGCCGTTCCGGACATTAATGTTGTGACTCGGCACCTTCCAAGCCCAGAGGCTCTCATTGCGCCCGGCAATCGCACTCACGGCCACACTAGCTCCGTTGCCAATGTCCTCCGTCTTCTGCAGGAACACAGGATTCCCCGCCGCATAATTCAAGTCCCCGTAGGCAAGCAGATTCGCCCTGACCGTCAACCCTCCGCGGATGTCCAGATTCCCGTTCACCCTCCCGCTCACCTCCAGATTCGCCACCTTCAGGTCCTGCCCCTCCAACCACGGCTTCGCCGTCCCCTCAGTTAGGATTTTTCAACCGCCAATGCGACCCTCGGGAACACTCGGATCAAGATAGATCTGAGCCCCCGTCGAAGTTCTGTTGAACAGCCGAAGCTGATTACTCTCGCCATCCAACTCCATCTGCGGAATCGCGACCGCAGGATCAGTCCACGCCCACGTCCAGAAGGGCTTCTGCCCGAAACTGCGAAAATCAATGTAATCGACCCATTGCGACGGTGCCGGAGCATTTATATCTGTTGAGGCGTCCAGCTGAAATCCACGCCCCGCATTGTCCGTATTCAGCCAAAGACTGTTCCCATCACTTGAAAACCCATCAGCCGCCCGCAACGGCAGCGTCGGAATCAGCAGGAAGCAGGAAGGAGGAAGCAGGAAAGCGAGGAGGCGTCATAGCGTCAATAGTCGTTTCCTGACGATAACACCCTTCCCGGAATCACACCACATAAATCTCACCATTTGTTTCGACCCCCATTCGTTAGCCATTAATGAACCCCTCCACACACCTCGCATACAGCCGCTCACACCCCACCCTCTCCAACCAAGCCCTTCGCGCCCTCGCGTGAGCCCCCCTCTCCCCAAAAGCCACCTTCACCATTCCGAATTCTCATCTCTCACTTCCTCCGCGCCTTCGCGTGAGACTCCCTCCCCATCCTCGCCCTTCTCACCAGCCCCATTCCAAATCCCCATCCCCTCTCCCAACACGCCCTCCTTCACCATTCCGCATTTTACTGTTTTCTATTTTCAATTCTCAATTTCCCCGCCCCCACCCCCACAAACCGACTCACCACCGGGGTCGGCCGCCGCAAGGCAGCCTTCAGAGGAATGACCGTCGATCCGCTGGTTCGCCAGCGGGGGACAGAATCCGGCTTACAAAGGTGCAGCACTTTTTCTCCCTCCGGGGCGGCCCCGCCGCCCCGCCCCCCCCAACCCTGTCCCCACCAGCCCGAGAGTCGAAGCGGCGTCCCGCCGCTTATCTCCCCACACGCCCCCGGGCGCGCCGACCTCCCGGTCGGCCCCCTCCCCACAAGCCCCCTCCCAACCCGCACACCTACCCGCCCGCCCCTCCGCACAAGCCACCTCCCAACACACTCCCTTTTACAATTTACTATTCACCATTTACTATTTCCCCCCCCTCTCCGCACCAGCCCAAGCGGTCCTCGCCGGCCCGATCCTGCGGCGTCTGGAAAAAGCCTTCGTTCTGTTCATCGCCAGTGGCAGACACCCTCCCAATAGCGGATTCGGCCAAAGCCCTTCAGTACACCCCCAACGCCATCGGCGGAATGAAGTCCCACCCGAACAACAGCCGGGTCGCCATAGACAACCAGCTTGCCGAGAAAGTGACCTTGGAGGCCATCGAAATACCGACCTTCCAACAAGTGGTGCCGGTGCATGTCGCCAATCTGAACATGCCCCTTAGAGCCAAGACCAGCAAAACGGTTCTTCACCTCGCTCATTTCAGGAAGGGGCGAACACGCACTCGTGCCCCAGGCTGGTCAGCCCAACATGGAACCCGCCGAGCCCAGCAAATAGGTCGATGAACTTCATTCTTGTTATTTAGGTGGAATCACGCAGTCCGTTCCACACCTGCTCAAACCCAAAGCCCTCGAAGTGCTTGGCGTTGGAGGTGGCGAAGTGAGTGACGCCGTGATGCCTAAGAGTGAAGGCGAGGCGGGCGTCGATGATGTGGCGGAAGCCGGTGGTGCTCTTGGCGGCCCAGTTCCAGAGAGGTTTGCCTACTTCAGGTTCGTAGTCGCCGAACTCCCAGGTGGGATTCGTGCGCAGGGCGTCGCAAAAGGCCGTGGCTTCTTTGGCGGTCTTGGGCTTCTTGAAGACGGCGGGATTGCGGAGCTGCATGTAAAGCTCGACCAACACAAGGCCGCAGAGCAGGAAGCGCTCGCCGACGATCTTCTCCTCGAAAAAGCGGCGGGCGGCTTCGTGGTGCGGCGAATCAGGATTGGCCGCGTAGAGAAAGAGGTTGGTATCGGCTGAGAGGATCATGACGCACTGCGCTCCTGGATGGCCTCCACTTCGGGGCGCACGCTGGCTGGATCAGTGAGGAAGTCGCCGCCACAGTCGAGGGTCGGAAAACGCCAGACTTTCTTGGGCGCGGGCTGCTCAGGGAAGCGGGTGACGAAGTGCTCCGCCGCCTTGCGCATGACCTCCGAGAGCGACCAATCCTGCCGCTCGGCGATCTCTTTGAGCCGCTGGTAGAGGGGCTCAGGAAACTGAATCTGAGTGCGCGTCATGATGCGTTTTATACATCACGCGAGGATCGCCGTCAATTCCGCTCTCCCGGCATTCGCAACCGACGAGCAACACAGGAATCGGAAAAAAGACCCGTCCCCTACCCCCTCCGCAGTGCGGCTCAATCCTCATTCCTTCCCACAAAATCAGAAGATACCATCTGTAAGGCGGGCTACACTAGCGCACGGCACGGATTCCCCACCACTACGCCATCGTAGGCCTGGTCGTGATTGAGGGCGTCGCTGAGTAGTCGCCGGCAGCGGGCGGCTTTGGCGGCGGCGTGGATGGCGGCGTCCAGCAGGGGGGGGCCAAGGCACTGCTTCAGGCTGAGGGCGGATTGTAGGACGGCGACGGTGTTGCTCTGAATGCGGAAGCGCTGCCACGGAAGTTCCTAGAACAGCGCCAAGATGGACGCGGACGGCTCCGTGGACTTCAGACAGGCCTCGCGGTTGAGTGATCCGGCAGATGGCTCTTCGGCCAGGCCGATGATTCCTCTCCGTGGGCTCACTCGAGACGAAGTTGGTGGCCCGGCACCCCTGTGCCCGACGTTGAGTCGCCGTCGGCGGATATCTCCCGGGTTCGTCGCATCCGGCTCACCACCAGGGTCGGCCGCCGCAAGGCAGCCTTCAGAGGAATGACCGTCGATCCGCTGGCTCGCCAGCGGGGGACAGAATCCGGCTTACGAAGGTGCAGCACTTTTTCAAAGATACCCGCCACCCCGCCCAACCCCTCATCCTCAACCACTTCCACCTCATTCCACCCCCAACCTGCTCCCGGCCCCCTTCCACCAACTCGCAATTGTTGTTTGACAGTTCGCTCTCTTAAGCTACTCTCCGCCTCCCCGCCCCCGGGCAATTTCTGGACCCCATTGATTTTCAACGACAAATGAAAACCGTCTCCGCAAAAGCTGAGGAAATTCAGCGCAAATGGTATCTCATCGATGCCAAAGATCGCGTCCTCGGCGACGTCGCCGTCGAAGCCGCCAATATCCTCCGCGGCAAAAATAAAGTGACCTACACCCCGCACATCGATAATGGCGACCACGTCGTCATCATCAATGCAGACAAGGTCGTCCTCACCGGTAAAAAGGAACTCAACAAGGTCTACCACCGCTTCTCCGGTTACGTCGGCGGTCACCACGTCGACTCCCCTCGTTCCCTCCGCGCTCGCCGCCCGGAACAAATCGTCCTCCTCGCCGTCCGCGGCATGATCCCTCACAACCGCCTCGGCCGTCGCATCTACACCAAATTGCGCGTCTATCGCGGCGAAAAACACAACCACGAGGCCCAACAGCCCATCGTGCACCAGTTCTAAGCCACCCTCGCCCAACCCTTCAGCCTCATCCATCCCATGGCAGAAACAGTTTACGCCGCCACAGGCCGCCGCAAAACGGCGAGCGCCCGCGCCCGCCTCACCGCCGGTGAAGGCCACATCACCATCAACGATCGCTCGTTCGAAGACTACTTCACGACCGAAACGATGCGCAACGCTGTCCTCGCACCCCTCCAGGTGACAGGCAACGCCAACAAATACGACATCATCGTCTCCGCCGTCGGCGGCGGCCTCAACGGCCAGGCCGGTGCCGTCCGCCTCGCCATCGCCCGCGCCCTCCTCAAGGTCGACGCCGGCTTCCGCATCCAGCTCAAAGAAGGCCGCCACCTCACCCGTGACGCCCGCGCCAAGGAACGGAAGAAATACGGCCAGCCAGGTGCCCGTAAGCGCTTCCAGTTCAGCAAGCGCTGATCTGCAACCTCGCTCTTCTCTCAGGCGGCACCCCCTCGGGTGCCGCCTTTTTTCTTTCCCATCCACCTTCCCTCGCCCATCTCTCTCCCCCACTCTCCAACCATGAAAGCCCTCATCCCAGGTGGCCTCCTCCTCGCCGTCGAAGGCATCGACGGCGCCGGCAAAACCTCCACCGCCGCCCTCCTCGCCCAGTACTGCGGCGAACGCGCCATCGCCTGCACGCTCTCCAAAGAACCCACCAGCCTCAAATGGGGCACCGAACTCCGCCGCTCCGCCCAGGTCGGCCGCCTCACCCTCGACGAAGAACTCCGCCTCTTCCGCCTCGACCGCGCCATGCACGTCCGCGGCACCATCCAGCCTGCCCTCGACGCCGGCTGGATCGTCATCGTCGACCGCTACTACTGGAGCTCCGCTGCCTATCAAGGTGCTCGCGGCGCTGACCCCACCGCCCTCATCGCCGATCACGAATCCTTCGCCCCGCGGCCCGACGCTGTCCTCCTCCTCGACCTCCCCGCCGCCACAGGCCTCGAACGCATCCGCCGCCGCGGCGACATCCCTAACGCCTTCGAAGACCCCTCCGCCCTCGACAAAGCCCGCGCCATCTTCCTCGACCTCGCCCGCCAGTTCCCCGAAACCGGCCACGTCATCGACGCCTCCGCTCCCGCCCGCGACGTCGCACGCCACTGCCTCGCCATCATGCAGTCCCTCGCCACCCGCAAACTCACCGGCAACCCCGCCGCCACCGCATGGTTCCTCAACGGCATCAGCTCCTCAGAACCCTGATCCACCCCATACTCGCCGAACATCTCAAAAACCACTTGCGGCCCATCACCTCTTGTGGAAGGGTCGCCACCCTTCCGCCCGGCCCATTCCCGGCTCGGCATTCTTTTCGACGGCATCCTTTTCATCACCCAGACTGGCTTATGGCTTTCGCAATCATCAAAACCGGCGGTAAACAGTACCGTGTTTCCTCAGGCGACAAAATCGAAGTCGAAAAACTCGACGCAGAAGTCGGCTCCACCGTCTCCCTCGGCGATGTCCTCTTCTACGGCGACGAAGGCAGCTTCCGCATCGGCGACCCACTCGTCGGCGGCGCTTCCGTCAAGGCCACTGTCCTCGAACAGTTCCGCGCCGACAAGGTCACCAACTTCAAATACAAGCGCCGCAAAGGCTACCACCGCACCAAAGGCCACCGCCGCGCCATGACTCGCCTCCAAATCGAGTCCGTCAACGTCTGATCCCCAAGGATCTCCCCCAGCCCCCTCCAAATTCCCTACTGATATGGCTCACAAGAAAGGTCAAGGTTCCGTCAAAAACGGTCGCGACAGCCGCAGCAAACGCCTCGGTGTCAAAAAATACGGCGGCCAGCAGGTCATCGCCGGCAACATCATCATCCGCCAGCGCGGCACCAAGTGGACTCCCGGTAAAGGCGTCGGCCTCGGCCGCGACTACACCATCTTCGCCGTCATCGCCGGCACCGTCCGCTTCGACCGCGAAGGCCGTCGCGTCAACGTCGACGAGGTCCTCACTGCCTGATCCCACCCGGATCTCCAGTCCATCTCGCTCCTTTCAAAAGGGCGGTCGGGTCTCCCGGCCGCCCTTTCTTCTTTCCCCACCTCTCACCCCGCACTTCCCACTTCTCACTTCCCAATCGCCGTCGGCGCATCCGCAGCCACCGACGCTCGGTACTCCGCCACCGCCCGGAAATAATCCGCCACCGATTCCACCTCCGACAGCCGCGCCTCAAACGTCCGCTGCTCCCGCAACTGCACCGCCAGCATATCCGACGCACCCTCCTCAAACCGATACCACTCCGCCTTCTCCAACTCCGACGCCAGCTCCACATTGGTCCGGTTCTGCCCAATCAATGACCACGCCGCCTCCAGCGCCGACGACGCATCCCTCACCTCCGCCGTAATCCGATCCCTCGCAAACTGCGCCTCCCGCTTCAGCCGCTCCACCTGCGCATTGATCGTCTCCAGCCGCCCCTTCGCCTCATTCCGCCCCAGCGGTATCTTCAACTCAATCCCAGCCTGCAACTCGGTCCGGTCAATGTCCTTGTACGGCGAATCCCCGAACTCCCGCGCCGCACTCACCCCGATATCCAGATTCGGCAGCAGATTGTTCCGCGCCAGCCGCTCGTCCACCACCAGCTTGTCCATCGTCAGCTGTATCCGCCGCAACTCCGGCCGCCGCACCGATGCATTCAGCAGATCCACCGCCGTCCGCTTCTCATCAGGCGCCACCGCCACCGGAAACCCATCCGGCACCCGCTCACGACTCGCCACCACCGGCGCATCATCCTCACCCCTCAGAAACAACGACAGCTCAATCGCCGCCGCCTCCAGCCGCCGCTGCGCACGCACCACCTCAATCGACCGGCTCAACACCAGCTGACGATTGTCCGTCCTCACAATCGGAGCCACCAAACCCTCCGCAATCTGCTCCGCCAGCAACCCGTCCCGCTCCTCCGCCACCCGCAGAATCTCCTCACTGATCCGCAGCCGCATCCCAGACGCCACCCAGTTCCAGTACGCCCGCGCCGCCGCCCTCACAAAATCCAGATACTGCCGCAGAATAAACGGATCCGCCAGCTCCACGTCAATCCTCGCCTGCTGCACACTCGCCCGACGCCGGTCAATCGACCCGTCCCTCAGCAGATTCAGCCGCGCCCCCGCGATCAATTCCCCATCCTCCTGCGTCCGCTCCTTGCTGTAATTCGGCAGCAATCCGCCACTCAACCGATACCCCCCATACACACTCCCGCCCCAGAACGGCAACGCCTGATCCACCATCACCCCCCCACTCTCCGCACCGTAATACCCGCGCTGCAATCCTAGCTTCGCCGAAACCGAAGGATCAAACGCCCCTAGAGTCTGCCTCAACCGCCCGGTCGCAATATCCTGCTCGATCAATGCCGCCAGCCACGGCGGATACCGCTTCATCACCGCCGCCAGCACTTCATCCAGCAGCAGCGGAGCCACTTTCCGCTCCGCCACCCGCTTCTCCCCAGCCTTCACCACCGGCCCAGCCTTCGCTGCCTCCTCACCCTTCTTACCTTTCCCTTCCTTCACCACCGCCGCCCCTCCCTTCATCTTCCCCCCCCCACTCTTCCCAGGCGCTCCCGCCGCCACACCGCCCAGCAGCAGCACCATCCCCACCGGCAGCACTCTCCTCACATTCCACAAGTCAGATGCATGCATGGGCCCAATACTCAGGATTTTTTGAATTTGTCCGACTCCCCGTCCGCCACCACCGGCGGAAATCCGTTGATCCGCCGCCACACTTCCTTCCACAACGGCACCTGCTCCAGCAGCACCCACCCATTCACCCGCACCCCCTGCCGCAACCACCGGTTCGCAGGCCACGTCTCCGTCACCGCCACCCCGTCCCGCTCAATCACATCAGGCTCCGGTTCCACCACGATCCTCACCTTCCCACTGTCACTCACATTCGGATCCACCCACATCACCCGCCCCCCAAACGTCCCCACCGCCACACTCGGCCACCCCACAAACTGAATCGCCGGCCACCCCTCAAACTGCAGCCGCACCTTCCGCCCAGGCTGCACCAGCGGCATGTCATTCCCATCCAGCCACACCTCCGCCAGCCGACTGTCCGTCTCAGGAATAATCACACACACCGACGACCCTGGCCTCAAATACGTCCCCGCCGTCGCCCCCACACTCAACACCACACCACCCCTCGCCGCCGTCACCACCTGCCGCTCATTCTGCGCAATCTGATTGTCCATCGCCGTCAGCTCTCGCTCCGCTGCCGCCAACTCCGCATCCGCCGTCCCTCGCTGCGCCCGGATCCCCGCGATCACCGCCTGAAAATCCGCCTCCGTCCTCCCCAGCGTCGCCTCCGCATTCTTCACATTCGCCTCCGCTGCCTCATGATCCCGCCGGTCCAGCTCAAACTGCCGGCTCGAAAGCACCCCGCGCTTCACCAGCTTCGTGCTCCGCTCAAAATTCAGCGTCGCCGCCCCACCCGCCGCCTTCTCCGCCGCCACCCGCTGCCTCGCCGCATCCAGCGCCTGCTGCATCGCCAGCTGCTGACTCGCCCCCTGCGTCTCAAGATCCTCAATCCGTCCCCTCGCCGCCGCCAGCCGCGCCTCCACCGCCCGCCGCTGCAACGCCAGATTCGCCAGCAGGTCAGGATTGTTATCCTGAATCTCACAAATCACATCCCCCTGCTTCACGCTCTGCCCTTCCACCACATGCATCGCCTTCACCGTCCCCGACACCTGGCTCTCCACATTCAACCGCCGATCCAGCGGATCATACGCAATCACCTTCCCAACCCCACCCACATTCTGCTGCCACGGCAGAAACACCAGCCCCAGCACCACCACTGGAAACAACATCGATAAAACCCTACCAAGGATCCGGCAACTCCTCACCGTCCCCGCCATCGCCATCGCAGGCAGATTCGCCTTCCGGTCCAGCAATGACCATCCCCCAGTTTCAGTATGCGCAGATGACATCGTTTCAGTGTGCTTTCAGGTTCATCGCCGTCGGGGCCGCCAGCCGGATCACTTTGCTGCACAGCCCCACCACCGCAGGATCCCGCGTCGCCACCAGCAGCGTCCACGGACATCCAGGATCAAACAACTCCGGCGCCAGGCCATCCAGATCATCCACCCCTAGCCCGTCCAGCACCTCGTCCAGCAGCAGCAACCGAGGCCGCGACACCATCGCCCTCGCCACCAGCAACCTCACACACTGCGCCGTCGAAAGCGGCCGCCCACCAGTCACCAGCATCGTGTTCATCCCCTGCGGCAACGCCAGCACTTCCTCCAGTAACCCCACCTTCGCCATCGCCGCCCGAATCTCATCCGCCCTCACCTCCGGCCTCCCCAGCCGCACGTTGTCCGCAATCGTTCCCTCCAGAATCTCCCCGCTCCTCACCAACGCCACACCCGATCGCAGGCTCTCCAGATGCCACGACCTCAAATCCACATCGTCAATCCGGATCGTCCCGCTGTCCGGCTGCCTCAACCCCGCCAGCAGCGACAATACCGTGCTCGACCCGCTCCCATGCGGCCCCACCACCGCCGCTCGATCCCCCGCCACCAGCCGGAACCCTAGCTCACCCAGCACCGGCCGCCCCTCCTGATACGCATACGACACTCCCTCCACCTTCACCTCCGCCGCTCCCGGATCCCCCGCCGGCACTTCCCCGTCATCTCGCTCCACCCTCAGATCCACCAGATGCCCCAGCTTGTCCATCGCCGCCATCGCATCATACCACGCCTCAAACTGCTTCCCTAGCTTCCCCATCGACGCCACCAGCGCCCCCACAATCAGCTCGCTCGCCACCA
>JAIXPK010000453.1 GCA_027486335.1 Verrucomicrobiaceae bacterium
CCTTGTCTCCGTGCAAGCCCAGCCGTAGCAAGGCCGTCCCGGCCTTGTCTCCGTGCAAGCCCAGCCGTAGCAAGGCCGTCCCGGCCTTGTCTCCCTACAAGAACCCGCAGCAAGCAGGATGCAGTCCCGGCACCTCCCGCCTCTTCAAACAAATGCCAGCCATCTTCCGTCCCAGGCTCCTCCACTCACCTCACCACAGCCGTCCTCAGAACACCCGAGCCCAGATCACTTTCAGATAGCGGCTCTCAAGGCAGTTCGACATCACCGGGTGATCCGCCCCCGCTCCCGTCCGATCCAGAATCTGCAGCCGCCTCCGGTTCCGGTGCCCTGCCTTGATCACAATCCGCTCGAACTCCTCCATCCCGAGCAGTCCCGAACACGAGCAAGTCACAAAAATCCCGCCCGGCTCTAGCAACTGCAGCGACAGCCCGTTCAAATCCTCATACCGCCTCCGCCCGTCATCCATCTCCTCATCCCGGCTGTGCACCAGCTTCGGCGGATCCAGCACGATCACATCCCACTTCGCCCCATTCTTGATCATCGTCCGATTCCACGAAAACGCGTCGGAATGCACCCAGTCAATCCCGCGGCACTGATTCAGATTCGCATTGTGCTTCGCCTGCGCGATCGCCTTCTCATCCAGATCCACCGCCGTCACTTCCGCCGCCCCCCCAGGCAGCTTCGCCGACAACGCAAACCCACCCGTATAACAGCACAAATCCAGCACCCGCCGCCCCGCTGTAAACTCCGTTAGCTTCTTCCGGTTGTCCCGCTGGTCACAGAAAAACCCGGTCTTGTGCCCCTCCTCGAAGTTCACTTCATAACGCACCCCGTTCTCCCGAATCCTCACCGTCCTCGGAGCCGCAGAATCCGGCGCCACCATCCGAATCCCCTCAATCCTCGCAATGTCAGGATCCACCCGGATAATCTGCCGCTTCGTCCCCGCCAGTTCATGCAACTGCGGCATCCATCCCGGCAACCGCTGCCAGATCCCCAGGCTGTGTACCTCCGCCATCAGCACATCCCCATAACGATCAATCGTCAGCCCGCTCAAACTGTCGCCATCCGAACTCACCGCTCTCCACGCCTCGGTCGTCGCATCCAGCTTCAGAATCTCCCGCCGCAACCCCACTGACCTCTCCAGCGCCTCCGGAAACCACTCCTCACCCACCGGCACCACCCCATGGTGCACCACCCGCAGCGGCACCCGCGCCCGCCCATTGAAAAACCCACTCCCGAAACACTCCCCGTTCCGGTCATACACCGTCACCAATGACCCCGGCGCAATGTTCGGCGACGTCGCCGCAATCATCCTCGGATACACCGCCGGATGAAACGTGAAATACTTCAGCTGCACCCACGGCGCTGGCCACTCCGAAGACGGACTCACCGGCCGCCGATCCTCCACCTCGCGCCCATCCCCACGCCCATCCTCCCAACGATCCTCCACCTCATCACCAGCCTCCACCGCTGGCTGGCTCGGGCGTTGCATCGGATCTGGTCGGCGAAATCTAGGCGGGTTCATCTCCAGCCATTCTTGCAACGCTCATCTCAATTGGGCAACCCGGGACATTCCGCCCCCAAAACTGCGCCACCGTGTCGCTCCATCACCCCCGGCTTACCCCAAATCACCATGGCACAGTTCCTGATCATTATTTGCCTCGCTCCCCAGCATCTGCCAATGCTGCACACGCGAACCTCCTACATCGCCCCCTGCTCCGCTCGCGTCCCCACCCTCTCCCCATGAAACCAAATCCCCCGCGCGCCAAGGAATCCCCCCACGCTCCCGCTCTGGTCATCAACGTCAATACCGCCGCTCGCGCCATCCAGCGCGGCAAAAACACCGCCGGCCCCACCGAGTCCAGCGGCACGCTCCTCGCCGTCCTCCCCATCCGCAACGCCATCCTCTTCCCAGGCATGGTTGTCCCCCTCACCATCGGTCGCAGCGCCTCCCGCAAACTCATCGACGACCTCCCGGAAAAAGACCGCCGCATCGCCGTCTTCACCCAGCGCACCGAAGACGACGAAAAAGAACCGCTCGCAGATGACCTCTACCCGGTCGGCGTCACCGCCACCGTCATGCGCATCATCAAACAGGATAGCGAAACCATGGTCGCCATCGTCAGCGTCGAAGACCGCGTCGTCATCCGCTCCTCAGGCAAACCCTCACCCTATCTCAAAGCCCGCGTCGAAAAAATCGCCTCCGTCAACCCGCCCGATTCCCAGGAATGGAAGGCCGAAACCGCCTCCCTCCGCGAATCCGCCCTCCGTCTCCTCGAACACAAATCCGACGTCCCCGAACAAGTCAGCGTCGTCATCCGCAACATCGACGACGCCGGCCGTCTCTCCGACTTCATCGCCGGCGGCATCGACATGCCCCTCGCCGACCGTCAGGGGCTCCTCGAGGAACTCAGCGTCGAAAAACGCGTCCGCTCCCTCCAGCTCGCCGTCGCCTCACAAATCCAGATCGCCGAACTCCAGGACAAAATCCAGAAGGACGTCCAATCCCAGTTCGGCGAAATGCAGCGCCGCGCGTGGCTCAGCGAACAGAAAAAAGCCATCGAAAAAGAACTCGGCGAAGGCCAACAGGAAGCCACCGACGAACTCGGCAAACTCCGCGCCAGACTCGACGCCGCTCAACTCCCCGCCGCCGCCCGCGAACAAGCCGACCGCGAACTCAAGCGCCTCGACCACATCCCCCAGGGCAGCCCGGAAGGCTCCGTCATCTTCTCCTACCTCGAAACCCTCGCCGCCCTCCCATGGGGCGTCACCACCGAGGACAATCTCGACCTCGTCCACGCCCGCAAGGTCCTCGACGACGACCACTTCGGCCTCGAAAAGGTAAAACGCCGTCTCGTCGAGTCCCTCGCGGTCCGCAAACTCAACCCCAAAGGCCGCAGCCCCATCCTCCTCCTCCTCGGCCCTCCCGGGGTCGGCAAAACCAGTCTCGGCCAAAGCGTCGCCAAGGCCCTCGGCCGCCACTTCTCCCGCGTCAGCCTCGGCGGCGTTCGCGATGAAGCCGACATCCGCGGCCACCGCCGCACCTACATCGGTGCCATGCCCGGCCGCCTCATCACCGAAATCCGCCGCGCCGGTACCCGCAACCCAGTCATCCTCCTCGACGAAATCGATAAACTCGGCAGCGACTTCCGCGGCGATCCCTCCTCCGCCCTTCTCGAGGTCCTCGACCCCGCCCAGAACCACACCTTCACCGACCACTACCTCGACGTCCCCTTCGACCTCTCCTCGGTCCTCTTCATCGCCACCGCCAACTCCGCAGACACCATCCCCCACGCCCTCCGCGACCGACTCGAAATCATCGAGCTCAGCTCCTACACCGCCCGCGAGAAAAAGGCCATCGCCACCCGCTACCTCCTGCCGCGTCAGCGTCGCGAACACGGGCTCAAAACCAGACACCTCAAGGTCTCCCCAGACACCATCGACTCTCTCATCGCAGACTACACCCGAGAAGCCGGGGTCCGCGATCTCGAACGTCAGCTCGCCTCCATCTGCCGCGCCGTCGCCGCAAGGGTCGCCATCGACCCTGACACTTCCGTCGCGGTCACCCCGGACGAAGCCGCCGCCATCCTCGGCCCGCCCCGCTTCATCCACGACGAAAAACTCGACATCGCCCGCCCCGGCGTCGTCACCGGCCTAGCATGGACTCCCGTCGGCGGCGATATCCTTCACATCGAAGCCCTCCGCTATCCTGGCAAAGGAGCCGTCCAGTTCACGGGCCAGCTCGGCGATGTCATGAAGGAATCCGTCCAGACCGCCATGAGTCTCGTCCGCAGCCGCTCCGACGCCCTAGGCATCCCCGGCCGCTCGTTCGGCCAGAACGATGTCCACGTCCACGTGCCCGCAGGAGCCGTGCCCAAAGACGGCCCCAGCGCCGGCGTCGCCATGTTCACCGCCCTCGCAAGTCTCTACACCGGCAAACCCGTCCGCCACGACCTCGCCATGACCGGTGAAGTCAGTCTCCGCGGCACCGTCCTCCCCATCGGCGGGCTCAAGGAAAAATCCCTCGCCGCCCTCCGCGCCGGCATCACCACCATCCTCGTCCCCGACGCCAACCGCAAGGACTCCCCGGACATCCCCGACGAGGTCAAAAAGAAGGTCCGCATCATCTTCGTCAAAACCGTCGACGATGTCCTCAAACACGCCCTCGCCGCCCCGGAAAACTAAACAAGTCAAAGTGGCACGGGCGTCCCCGCCTGTGACCAAAAGCTGCACCAGCAAAGTGGCACGGGCGTCCCGCCTGTGACCTTCTATGCCCAAAGCCCCTCGCCAGCAAAGTGGCACGGGCGTCCCGCCTGTGACCCTCAATGCCCAAAGCCCCTCTACCCAGCGGCAGCCACCGAACCAGAACCATCCCACCTCGCCGCTGCCAGCAACCCCACCAAACCCTCACAAAAAAAGTCCCGGCCCTCAATCAAAAGGGCCGGGACTTTTTGCAATCTCTTCTAACGCTTACTTCGCATCGAGATTCGCCTTCATCTCGTCGTCCGTCAGCGCCTTCGTCTCAATCCCGTTCGCAGGCACCTCGGCCCGCGCAATCCACGACACCGCATTCAGCACCACTTTGCGGAAATCATCATTCTGCCAGTTCCGGTGGAAATGCGCCCCCGTAAACCCGAACCCGCGTCCCGCTTCCCCATTCTCTGCCACCCACATCAGGTGCTGCGCTTCCCCCTTCGCAATCGCTTCCCGCACCGCTGGATTCCCACTGTGCGGCCCATCACCGCGATTCAGCGTCTCCGTCGGCGGCAGCGCCGTCAGAATCGGTGTCACCCCAGCCATCCCTTCCCGGAACCGCATGTGATAGTACCACTCGTCATTCGCTTTGAACGGCTTCACCCCGCGCGTCACTTCATGCTGCGGCAGACTCCCGTAACTCGCATCCCAGTGCGGATTCACCGACCAGTCAGTCTCGAAATACCCGCCCGTCCACTTCATGAACAAATCGCCGCCCTGTCCCTTCGGAATCTCCACCGCATAGTGAATGCACCCAACCCCCATCCCCTTCGCCTGCGCCGCTTCCACTTCCGCCAGATGCGGCACCACCATGTGCCCGCCACCACCATCCGAATACATCACCAGGGCATTCGCATTGTCGAACACCGTCGGATCCGCAGGCCATCCATTCGAATACACCGTCGAATACACCCGCTCACCAGCACTCTCATTCAGCAACCGGCTCAACAGCATGCAGCCCGCACGGTGCTCGTGATCCCCAGGCCCGTGACTCACCCGCCCAGCCACAAACACCACTTTCTTCACCCCCTCCATCGGCAACCGCCGCAGCTTCACATTCCGGAACTGCACCTTCATCGCCGGCCCCGCATGCAGTTGCAGCGCCAGCAACCCGCCGCGCCGCCTCATCTCCTTGTCCTCATCCGTCACCGCCGCCGTCAGCTTGCCATTGATGTAATTCTCAATCGTAAACCCCTTCGCCACAATCCGGTACGTGTTCCAGTCGTCCTTCTTGATCCCACTCTGAATCTCCGCGCTGTCCCCCACCTTCTCCTGCACCGTCGGCTGATGGTTCGCACCAATCACCGTCCGCTCGCCGCGATTCGCCAGAATCCCACGGTACGCCTCACCATAAACAATCCCGCTGTACGTGTCCCCAGCCTCGAAATCAGCCTGATACCCGCCCACTCCCCACTTCCGATCCGGCAACCGGAAGCTCCTCACCTGAATCCCGCTGTTCCCCCCATTCAGCTTGTACTCGCACGTCAGCTCAAAATCATCCACCTCCCCGCGCGACCAGATCAGAAACGTGTTCGCCTCCGTCGGCGTCTCCGCCGTCGTCTGACCAGTAATGCACCCATCTTCGACCTTCCAGAACCGCGGATCCCCATCCCATCCCTCAAGGGTCTTCCCGTCAAAAATCGGCACGCCTTCCTCGGCTCGCACCGAAAACGTAAGTGCAGCAGCAGCAAGGCAGTAACAAAGAAACGATCCAGGATTCATGAGAGACAGATTGGAATGATTGGGAGTCAGCGAAATACGCAGATCCTCCCGCTGGTTTTTCACCCCAAACCAGACATGGATTCCGCACAACCGTTCAACAATTTCCCCCCCATGCCACGCTTTTCCGCATGCGGGTTGCCTCCTCGGTACCACATGCTCCCGTACTCCTTCCGGTCCCTCTCCTCTGACCTGCCATGAAATCCGCGTTCCCTTCCTTCCTGCGCTCCCTCCACCTCTGCGCCGCCCTCTCCGTCGCCCTCACCTCCTGCGGAAAATCCCAGGACGCTTCCCCCAAAACCACCCCAGACCAGGGCCCAGGCGTCTTCCGCAACTCCCTAAGCATCGACAAAACCCCCATGCAGCGCGGCGGAGCCGTCCTCAAAAGCTACGCCGACATGCTCGAAAAGGTCCAGCCCAGCATCGTCACCATCGAAACCGGCATCGAACAAACCATCGGCCGCCGCCGCAGCACCGACGACGACGCCCTCCGCTTCTTCTTCGGCCTCCCCGCCGC
>JAIXPK010000111.1 GCA_027486335.1 Verrucomicrobiaceae bacterium
ATGCCGCTGAACATGACTTCTGCTTTATCGGCTTTGAGGTCGCCGTTGTCGTCGGTGAGGTTCCAGATTTTGCCTGCGGCGGCGACGATGACGCGGTTGCCGAGGACGGTGACGCCGTGTGGGCTTTTGAGTTCCGGGCTTTCGAAGAAGACGGAGGATTTGTCGGCTTTGCCGTCTTTATCGGAGTCTTCGAGGACGAGGATGCGGTCGCCGGAGGGGCGTTTGCCGTCGTGGCCGCGGTAGTTGACGATTTCTGCGACCCAGACCCGGCCGAGGTGGTCGATGTCGATGGACGACGGGCTGAGGAGCATGGGTTCGGCGGCGAAGGTTTCTGCTTTGAGGCCTTCGGCGACGTTGAGGGCTTCGAGGGCGTCTTCGGGGGCGAGACCGCCGCTGTTGTGGCCGCCGGAGCGTTTGGGGGTGCCGGGTTTTTCGGTGTAGACGAGGAACTGGACGGTGGCGCCGTTGCCTTGGTCGACCCCGCCTTTATCGAGAGCGCCTTTGGCGGAGAAGCCTTTGGTGCCGGGTGGGAGGTCGAATTCGATGACGGAGTGGGCGTGGGTGCCGATGCCTTCGGCGACGGGCTGGCCGTTGACGATCATGGGCGAGCCGCCGGCGTTTTTGTTCATGTGGACGTTGCCCCAGTCGGAGGACGTGCTGACTGGCGTCATTTCGGTGAGTTTGCGGGTCCCGAAGTCGCCGGTGATGACTGGGTTGATCCAGTTGGCCCAGTCGCAGGCGAAGCCGTCGCCGCCGTCGGTGACGACGAGGAAGAGTTTTTTGGCTCCGGAGAGGTCAGCGGCGATGTCGACGGAGTGGCCGACGGTTTCCGAGGTGAGGCGGTGGCTGGAGTAGACCGGTTTGGGGGCTGCCTGGGCCTGCGTGGCGGCGAGGATGGAGAGGAGGATGGGGGATTTCTTCATGAAAGAGGTGGGTAAGGGATGAGGAGCGCTGGCGCGTTGGCCGGGCGCGGCCGGACAGATACGGAGCGAGGGGCGGGGTCGTTTCAGGGGTGGGGGGAGGAACTGGGTTAAGGAAGAGAGCCTGCGGTTGCTGCGGGGGGCGGGATGGGGGAGAGGGAGGGATGGAAACTGAGACTGGCGAAGAGAGAGATGAAGGGACGGGCGTGGTGCCGCTGACGTTTGCGGAGGCGCGGGTGCTGGGGTGTCTGATTGAGAAGGAGCTGACGACGCCGGAGTATTATCCTCTGACGTCGGGGGCGCTGACGGCGGCGTGCAATCAGAAGAGCAATCGGGATCCGGTGGTGGAGTGGGACGAGCGGGAGGTGATGGAGACGGTGGAGAGCCTGAGGTTGAGGAAGCTGGTGCTGATGCAGCGGTTGTCTGGGGCGCGGGTGCCGAAGTACCGGCATGCGTTTCATGAGGTTTACGGGGGCTTGGACGGGGCGATGACGGCGGTGCTGTGCGAGTTGCTGGTGAGGAACGTGCAGACGTTCGGGGAATTGCGGACGAGGGCGGGGCGGATGCATGCGTTCGGGGATCTGGAGGCGGTGGAGGCGGCGGTGCAGCGATTGGTGGATTATCCAGGTGGGGGTTTGGTGGTGGTGCTGCCGCCGGGTGGGGGGCGTCGGGTGAAGGCCGTGGCGCATACGCTTTCCGGGCCGGTGGAGGTTGGGGCGGAGACGGTGCCGGTGGTGGTGCCGGTGATGGTGGATGGCTGGCGGGAGCGGATGGAGGGGGAGATCGGGGAGTTGCGGGAGCTGGTGGAGCGGTTGCGTGCGGAGGTGGCGGAGTTGCGTGCGATTATTGAGTGAGGCGATGGTTGCAGCGGGAGAATCAATGCGGGTTGAGGGACGGTCGGGGCGAGCGGGTGGGCATGACGACGACGCTTTTATCTGACAAACTGGTGGTGGCGGAAGCGGGTGAGGGGAGGCGGGCGGAGATTTTCCGGTTCCGGCATGCGGTGTATGCTAGTGAGCTGGGGCAGCATGCGGAGAATGAGATGGGGGAATTGCGGGACGGGCTGGATGGGAGGAATGTGTATCTGGTGGTGGAGCGCGGGGGTGAGCTGGCTGGGTTTGTGAGTGTGACGCCGCCGACGGCGGGGATGTATTCGGTGGATAAGTATTTCCGGCGGGGGGAGCTGCCGTTCGGGGTGGATGGGTCGACGTGGGAGATCCGGCTACTAACGGTGAGGCGGGAGGAACGGGGTTCGGAGGTGGCGCTGCTGCTGATGCTGGCGGCGTTCCGCTGGGTGGAATCGCGCGGGGGGAGACGGGTGATGGCGATTGGGAGGAAGGAAGTGGCGGGGATGTATGAGAAGGCGGGGATGCGGCGGTGTGGGATGGAGGTGGCGGCTGGGCAGGTGAGGTATGAGCTGATGACGGCGGAGGTTGGGGAGATTCGGGGCGTGGTGGACGGGATGGAGCAGGTGGTGAGGCGACTGGAGGGCGGGTGCGAGTGGCGGTTGGATGTGCCGATGCGGCGACCGGCTGCGTGTTTTCACGGAGGGGCGTTTTTTGAGGCGGTGGGGCCGAGGTTTAACGATCTGGGGAGGGCGGCGGGGATTATCAATGCGGATGTGCTGGACGCGTGGTATCCTCCGGCTCCGGCGGTGGTGGAGACCTTGCGGGAACATTTGCCGTGGTTGCTGAGGACGTCGCCGCCGACGGGTTGCGAGGGATTGGTGGAGGCGATTGCGGCGGCGCGGGGGTTGCCGGGAGGGAGTGTGCTGGCGGGAGCGGGGTCGTCGGATCTGATTTTCCGGGCGTTCCGGACGTGGTTGAGGAAGGGATCGCGGGTGCTGATACTGGATCCGACGTATGGCGAGTATGCGCACGTGCTGGAGCGGGTGATTGGTTGCGAGGTGGTGCGGCTGCGATTGGGGCGGGAGAATGGTTGGGAGGTGGATCCGGTGGAGTTGCGGGCGGCGCTGGCGGAGGATCTGGAGCTGGCGGTGATTGTGAATCCGAACAGTCCGACGGGACGGTTGATCCCGGTAGAGGTGTTGCGGGGGATTCTTGCGGGGGTGCCGAGGCGGACGCGGGTGTGGGTGGACGAGACGTACACGGATTTCTGCGGGCCTGGGGAGACGGTGGAGCGGGACGCGGTGGCGTCGGCGAACGTGGTGGTGTGCAAGTCGATGTCGAAGGCGTATGCATTGAGCGGGGCGCGGGTGGCGTATCTGGCGGCTGGGGCGCATCAGTTGGAGGGATTGAGGGCGGTGACGCCGCCGTGGGTGGTGAGTCTGCCGGCGCAGGTGGCGGCGGTGCGGGCGCTGGAGTCGCCGGAGTATTATGCGGCGCGGTGGGCGGAGACGGGGAGACTGCGCGAGGGGCTGGCGGCGGCGTTGCGTGGGTTTGGGTGGCGGGTGCTGCCGGGGAGTGCGAATTTTCTGCTGTGCGAGCTGCCGGAGAGCGGACCGACGGCGGCGGAGGTGGTGAGGGGGAGTCGGGTGCGCGGGTTGTTTCTGAGGGATGCGAAGGCGATGGGGAGTGGGATGGGGGAGAGGATGCTGCGGGTGGCAGTGAAGAGTGGCGGGGAGAACGCGGCGATGGTGGGGATTCTCGGGGCGGTGCTGGCGGAGGTTGACGTGGGGTGGGTGGTCTGACAAGGATGGCGGGTATGAAGAGCCGTGCTGCGATTGTTGTTCTGCTGAGTTGTCTGGCGGTGAGGGCCGATGTGCCGCGGGCGACGGGCGATACCTACCGGGTTGATGAGGATGGGGTGCTGGAGGTGGGAGTGGCGGAGGGTGTTAGTGCGAATGATGCGCCGGGGAGTGCGCGGGAGCCGGCGGCGGGGCTGGTGGCGGCTCCGAGGAAGGGGACGGTGGCGCTGAATCCTGACGGATCGTTCCGGTACGAGCCGGCGGCGGATTTTTTCGGGCCGGATCAGTTCAGTTATCGGGTGTTCGGGGACCGGGCGGTGACGGCTTTTGTGATTGATCCTGCGAATTCGCGGCTGACGGTGGGGGCGTCGCTGCGGGTGACGTTTCAGGGAGTGCCGAGCATATCGAGTGATTCGACGACGTCGGCGGTGACGGGGACGCTGGCGGCGGCGGTGGGGCCGGGGAATGCGCCGTTCAGTCTGGCGCAGGTGACGGATGTGGATGCGGTGCTGAGGGACGCGGTGCAGTTGAAGCTGGGGATCGGGTGTCTGCCGATCATCAACACGTGTCTGGCGGGGATTCAGTTTGATGCGGCGGCGGGTGCGCTGGCGTTGAATCAGACGGCGGCGGGAGGAGTTAGTGCGGTGCGTGCGAACGGGGGATTTGATGTGGACGGGGCGCAGTTCGGGCTGGCTGGGGCTGGGACGATCAAGGGGACCGAGCAACTGGCGACGGTGCTGCCGGAGACGGGATTGCCGCTGGATTTTCCGCCGTTGCCGATGCCGTTCAACGGGCGGGTGACGGTGAGCGGGGGGAAGGTTAGGCTGGAGATGCAGATCAATTTCCGGGGGACGGTGTCGGTGGATGCGGAGACGAGTCTGGGGATCAGTGTGAGCGGGGTGATTCGCGGGGAGGCGGCGCTGCCGCTGCCGGCGGTGGAGATGTCGGAACCGGCGGTGGTGTCGGTGCGGGTGAGGCCGGTGAATGATGCGCCGGTGGCGGGCGGGGACGGGTATCTGGTTAGGGCTGGGACGGTGCTGGATGTGCCGGCGAGCGGGAGTCAGAGTGTGCAGACTCTGGTGACGGCGGGGTCGGTGTGGAAGTACCTCCACAACGGGAGTGATCCGGGGCGGGCGTGGAAGTCGTGGAGTTTCAATGATGCGGGGTGGCTGAGTGGAGCGGCGGAGTTAGGGTACGGGGATTCCGGGCTGCCGGAGAACCGGGCGGAGGCGACGAATATCCGGAGTGGGGCGGCGCATGTGACGGCGTGGTTCCGACGGGAGTTTCAGTTGAGTGATGTGAATGCGACGCGGAGTGTGCAGTTGGAGTTGCTGCGGGATGACGGGGCGGCGGTGTATCTGAACGGGTTTGAGGTGACGCGGCAGAATCTGGCGGCGGGGGCGGGGCCGACCACCCTTGCGTTGTCGCGGATACCGAATGCGGACGAGACGCGGTATTTTCCGGCGGTGGTGCCGCCGGGGTTGCTGCTGGAGGGGAAGAATGTGCTGGCGGTAGAAGTGCACCAGTTTTCGACGACTGATTTTTTCAGCATTGTTCCGCCGGTGATTGACAGGGCGGATGTGAGTTTCAACCTGCGGATGACGCGGGAGCGCGGATTGACGGGGGTGCTGGCGAATGACCGGGATGTGGATTCGACGGGGCTGACGGTGTCGCTGGCGGGGCAGGCCGGGCGGGGGACGGTGGAGTTAGGGAGGGAGGGGGCGTTCCGGTACACGCCGGAGGCTGGGTTTACGGGGACGGATTCGTTCATTTACCGGATCAGCGACGGCGGGAGCGAGCTGGCGCGGGTGGCGCTGATCGGGTCGGGGTCGGTGTGGAAGTATGAGGACAACGGGAATGATCTGGGGACGGCGTGGCGCGGGGTGGATTATGCGGATGGGTCGTGGGCGAGCGGGGCGGGGGAGATCGGGTACGGGGATGATAACACATTGGACGACCGGGTGGAGACGACGAAGCTGACGTATTTGCTAGGCGTGCCGCCAGTGACGACGTATTTCCGGCGTGCGTTTTCGCTGCCGGTGCCGAAGGCAATGGTGCAGGGGTTGAGGTTGCGGCTGCTGCGGGATGACGGGGCGGCGGTTTATCTGAACGGGGTGGAAGTGGTGCGGGACAATCTGGCATCGGGCGCGGGATTTGATGCGGGGGCGACCCTGCCGGTGGAGGGGAGTGACGAGGGGCGGTATTTCGAGTATGTGATCCCGGCGGCGGGGATGGCGGCGCTGCGGGACGGGGTGAATGTGCTAGCGGTGGAGCTGCATCAGAATCTGAATGTGAGCAACGATGCGAGTTTTGATGCGGAGCTGCTGGCGGAGGCGGTGCCGGGGGCGCGGGTGACGCTGAATGTTCCGGCGGAGGATCTGGACGGTGACGGGATGAGTGATGTGTGGGAGCGGCAGTATGGTCTGGATTTTGCGGTGCCGGATGCGGATGCGGATGACGATGGGGATCTGGTGGCGAACGGGGGTGAGTATGCGTGGGGGACGCATCCGAAGAACCGGTCGAGCCATCCCGAGTGCGAGGTGAGGGCGATGGGTGAGGGGAGGATGGCGCTGCGGGTGCCGACGGCGACGGGGCGGCGGTATGTGCTGCAGCGGTCGCGGGATTTGTCAGGATGGGAGGATGAGGGAGAGGCGCGGGACGGGACGGGGAGCGAACTGGAATTGCTGACGCCGGTGAATCCTGCGGAGCGGTTCTGGCGGGTGCGGGCGGTGGTGCCGTGAGGTGATTACGAGTTAGGGAAGGGGGAGAAGAGAGCGGGGAGTTCGGCGGGATGGGAGACGAGGAGGCGGGCGCCGAAGGCTTCGAGTTCGGAGGCTGGGCGGAAGCCCCATGTGACGCCGATGGGGAACATGCCTGCGGCGGTGGCGGTTTCCATGTCGGTGCGGGTATCGCCGATGAAGGCGATGGAGGCTGGGGGGAGGTTGAGGGCGGCGGCGATTTCGAGGGCGGCGGCTGGGTCGGGTTTGCGAGGGACGGAGTCGCGCTGGCCGAGGACCGGGTCGAAGTGATGAGAGGCGAGGTGGTGGGCGACGCACTGGAGGGTGAAGTGGTGCGCCTTGTTAGAGAGGATGGCGATGGGGATGCGGGCGGCGGCGAGGGAGCGGAGGGCGTCGTCGATGCCGGGGTAGGGTTGGGATTTGAGGTTCCAGCGGCGGGCGTAGGCGTCCTTGTAGAGGTCGAGGACGGTGGTGGCGGCGGCTGGGTCGTTCTGGAGGTGTGAGGGGAGGATGCGCTGTACGAGGACGTGCATGCCATCGCCGACGAAGGTGCGGTAGGCCTCGACCGGGTGGGTGGGGAAGCCTGCGGCGGCGAGGGCTTCGTTGGCGGAGTCGGCGAGGTCGTCGAGTGTGTCGAGGAGGGTACCGTCGAGGTCGAAGATGGCGGCGTGGAGAGGAGGCATGGGGGATCTGGTGGGGTGGAGGGAGGGGTGGTGCAAGGGGTTGGGGAAAAAAGCGCGGGCGCACCCTGAGGAGGGTGCGCCCGCGGCGGAATGGTCAGCAAGACCCTGTGAGGAGGTCAGCTGATTTTGATGTCCCAGCCCTTACGGTAGTCCTTGGTGACCCACTTGTTGGCGGCTGGGTTGTTCTTGAACTGGATGTTCGGAGCATCCCATTCGAGAGCGCTGCCTTTGCCGACGCGGAGGGCGACATTGCCGAGCAGGATGGTTTCGGTGAATGGGGCGGCGTAGAGGAAGTTGGAGCCTGGGCTGTCCCATGGCTTGATGCCGAGGGCGGCGGCGCGCCACTCGTTCCAGTGGTCCTGTTCGTTGCCGCCGAGGGGGAGGCGTTCGAGGAGTTGTGGTGGGTTGCCGACTTCCTTGGCTTTGCTGAGCGGGAGGACGCGGGAGTTGTCGCCGTAGTCGCCGGAGACGAGGAGACTGGCCTTGCTGCCGACGTAGACGTTGCCGCTCTTCGGGAGGTTCATCGGTTTGCCGTCTGGCATGGCGAGGAGTTCCTTGGGGATGCGGGTGTGGGCGAGGTCGGCGGCGTCGACGTCCTTGCCTTCGGCGTTCTTGAGTTTGCCGTCGTACCAGTAGACATCGAAGGCTGGGCGGTCTTTGCCGTTAGGGAGTTTGCCGGAGGCGTAGCTCCATTTGATGATGGAGCCGAGAGGGAACTGGTCGTCGCTGTGGCCGTTGATTTCGAGGACTTCGACCTTGGTAGGGAAGCCTGGATTCATGCTCATGAAGATGCTGTCCATGGTGTGGCAGGCCATGTCGGCGAGGGCGCCGCCGCCGAAGTCGTAGAAGCCGCGCCATTTGAAGGGATGGTAGACATCCTTTTTGAAGGGGCGCATGGGGGCTGGCCCGATCCAGAGGTCCCAGTCGATGTTGTCGGGGACGGAGTCTTCGCCGGCTGGGCGAGGGCCGCCTTGTGGCCAGATGGGGCGGTTGGAGAAGCAGTGGATTTCGGTGACATCGCCGAGGAGGCCGCCGTTGACGAATTCGTAGATGCGGCGGTTGCCGTTATTGGCGTGGCCCTGGTTGCCCATTTGAGTGGCGACCTTGTATTTTTTGGTGCCTTCGAGGAGCTGGCGAGCTTCCCAGACCGTGTGGACGAGGGGTTTCTGGGTGTAGCAGGCCTTGCCGGCCATGAGGCCGAGGGCAGTGGGCATGTAGTGCTGGTGGTCCGGGGTGGTGACGACGATGGCGTCGTAGTCCTTTTCCTTGTCGAAGAGCTGGCGGTAGTCCTGATAGCCCTTGGCGTCTTTCCATGTGCCGAGGACGCCGCCCCATGAGTTTTTGTCGATTTCTGCGAAGCAGGTGCAGATATCGCCGGCGGTTTTGGCGGTGTTGACCTGGGCTCCGGCTTTACCGCCAGCGGCGATGAAGGCGAGGCGGAGTTTGTCGCCCTTGTTCTGGGCGTGGAGAATGTTGAATCCGAGAGCGCCGGTGGCGAGACCGGCGGACTTGATGAAGGATCGACGAGAGGTGTGGTTCATGGGATTGGAATCCTTAACGGGG
>JAIXPK010000330.1 GCA_027486335.1 Verrucomicrobiaceae bacterium
TAGAGCCCGTCGCCGAGGGTGCGGACGACAACGGTGGAGTTGCCGGCGGCGCTGTTGGAGATGTAGGCGTTGCCGAAGTTAGGGGCGGCTGGGTTGGTGACGACGGCGACGCCGCGGACACTGTTGAAGCGGACGAGACTGCTGGAGTCGTCGGAGAGGAGACGGAAGCCGCCTTCTGCGGTGGGTTGGCCGAGACCGGAGGTGGCGTTCGGGATGGTGGTTCCGGTGGGGATGGAGTAGCCGACGGCGTCTGTTTTGGAGGCGCGGATGGTGAAGGTGTCGGTGGGAGCGCCGAGGCTGAAGAGTTTGGAGCCTTTGGAGGAACCGTCGAGGGATTGGAATGCGCCGCCGTTGATGGAGTAGAGGAGACTGTCGGCGGGTTCGTTGAGAGTGAAGCTGACGTCGAGACCGGTGATGGTGACGCCGGAGGCGTAGGGGGCTGCGCCAGCTGGGAGGGAGAGGGCGAGGCAGGCGAGGCTGAAGGAAAGTGGTTTCATGGCTGATTTTCTCTGGGGAGAGTGAAGCGGATTTCCTGCCTTGTGGCTATGGAAATCCGACCGTGAATCCGGCGCTGGGGGAGAGGGGCAGGAATTTGCGCTTCCCGGCTGGGAGGATCGGGGGCAGACGGTGGGGATGAAGAGACGAGCGATGATTTTGCTGAGGGTGGCGGCGGCGATGGTGTTGTGTGGGTGCCGGAAGGAGGCGGAGCGGTCGAGCGAGTTGAAGGTGGCGTGTGCGGCGTCGTTGCGGTCCGTGATGGAGGGGGTGGTGGGCAAGTATGGGGCGGTGCGGCCGGGGGTGGAGTTGCGGTGCACGTATGGGGCGAGCGGGACCTTGCAGGCGCAGGCGATGGAGGGTGCGCCGTTTGATGTGATTCTGGGGGCGGATGAGGCTGGGCCGGCGGCGCTGGCGGCGGCGGGGGTGAGTGGGGCACCGTTCGTGTTTGGGGAGGGACGGCTGGCGTTGTGGGTGCGGAAGGACAGCGGGCTGGATGTGGAGGGATTGGGGTTGAGGGTGCTGCTGGATCCTCGGGTGAAGAAGGTGGCGGTGGCGAATCCCGAGCTGGCTCCGTACGGACGGGCGGCGATGGAGGCGCTGGGGCGTGCGGGGATTGAAGTGGCGGTTAGGGATCGGCTGGTATTTGCCGAGAATGTGGCGCAGGCGGCGCAGTATGTGGTGTCGGGGTCGGCGCAGGCAGGACTGGTGGCGTGGTCGCTGACGTTGAGTCCGGTGATGGTGGCGGAGGGTGTGGCGTGGATGGTGCCGGAGACCGCGCATGAGCCGCTGGTGCATGCGGGCGTGGTGCTGAAGCGGACGGCGGAGGCGGAGGAGGCGAGGGCGTTCAGCGAGTGGCTGAGTGGGCCGGAGGGCGGGGTGGTGCTGAGGCGTGGAGGGTTGACACCGGTGAAGCGGTGATGGACACGACTGCGTTCTGGCTGACGATGCGGCTGGCGCTGGCGACGACGCTGGTGCTGCTGGTGGCTGGGTTGCCGCTGGCGTGGTGGCTGGCGACGACGCGGAGCCGGTGGCGGGTGGTGGTGGAGGCGGTGACGGCGCTGCCGCTGGTGCTGCCGCCTACGGTGTTAGGTTTTTTTGTGCTGATGGCATTGGGGCCGCGGACGTTGGTGGGGGCGCGGTGGCTGGAGTGGACGGGCGGGCCGCTGCCGTTCAGTTTTGCGGGACTGCTGGTGGCGTCGGTGCTGTTCAACCTGCCGTTTGCGGTGCGGCCGTTCATGGCGGGGTTTGCGGCGGTGCCGCGGGATCAGTTAGAAGCGGCGGCGTGTCTGGGGGCGTCGCCGTGGCGGAGATTTCTGCGGGTGGCGGTGCCGGTGGCGTGGCCGGGAGTGGTGTCCGGGATGGTCCTGACATTTGCGCACAGCGTGGGTGAGTTCGGGGTGGCGCTGATGGTCGGAGGGAGCATTCCCGGGGTGACGCGGACCCTGTCGATCACCCTGTATGACGACGTGCAGGCGATGCGTTATGACCGTGCGCTGACGACGGCGCTGGGGCTGATGGGGCTGGCGTTTGCGGCGTTAGGATTGGTGGCGCTGCTGCAGCGGCGGCGTGAGAAGTGAGAAGTGAGAAGTGAGAAGTCAGGAGGGGGTGTTAGGAGCGGGGGGTGAGAGGTCAGTCGGCTGTTGCGGCTGCCTGCGGGTCCGGTTCCGGATCCGCGAGATAGTCCGGGAGGCGGATGGTGAAGACGGTTTCGAGGCCGAGCGTGCTGTCGACGGAGATGGTGCCGCCGTGGGATTCGACGGCGCGGCGGACGATGGAGAGGCCGAGGCCGGTGCCTTTGATTTTCTGGCTATGGTGTTTGGCGACGCGGTAGAAGCGTTTGAAGATGAAGGGGAGGTCGGCGCGGGGGATGCCGATGCCGTTGTCGGCGATGCGGATGACGGAGGCTGCGTCTTCGCGGGCCATGGTGACGGCGATTTCGAGATTGCCTGGCTTATTTTCCTTGAGGGCGTTTTCGATGAGATTGAAGAAGATCTGGTCCCAGTAGAAGCGGTCGCCTTTGATGTCGTCTGCGCCATCTGGCGGGAAGTCGAGGCGGAAGCGGGCGCGTTTTTCTTCGACGAGAGGTGCGAGGCGTTCGATGACGTCTTCGGCGCATTCGCGGCAGGAGAAGGAGGCGGCGCGGAGGCCGGCGATGCCTTTTTCGCCGACGGATTCGAATTTGGACAGGGTGAGCATGTCCTCGACGATGCGGGCGATGCGTTCGCCGTGTTTCTGCATCGTGATGAGGGCTTTCCGGGACATGGCGGGGTCGTCGATGTCGCCTTCGAGGAGGTTTTCGAGGTAGCCGTTGATGATGGAGAGCGGGGTCCTCAGTTCGTGGGAGGCATTGGCGACGAAGTCCTTGCGGATCTGTTCGGTTTCGTGGCGGTCGGTTTCGTCGCGGATGACGACGCGGAGGTAGCGGCCGGGGGCGTCGCCGGAGAGTTGGACTGGGGCGGCGGAGACGACGAGGAAGCGTTCATCGGCTAGATTGCCGCGGACGATGGGGCTGCGGAATTCCTCTTCGGCCCATTTTGCTCCGGAGGCGTCGAGGCGGCGGATGAACTGGAGGACGCGTTCGTCGCCGATGAGGGAGGAGAGGGGGCGGCCGCGGAGATCGCCGGTGACCTGGAAGAGGTCGAGGGTTTCGTGGTTGGCGAAGGCGATGTGGTGCTGACTGTTGAGGAGGAGGCAGGAATCGCCGAGGCCTTCGAGGACGCTTTCGAGGACGCCGGCGCGGTCGGCTTCGCTGCCTGGGTAAGCTGGGGAGGAGCGGCGGCGGCGTTGGAGGAAGCAGCCAATGCCGAGGAGGAGGCAGAGGAGGAGGAGGAGGATTTCGAGAGGAGTCATGCCGGGCGAGGGGTCACGCCGGGGTGGGGGAGCCGACGAAGCGGTAGCCGACGCCGCGGACGGTCTGGATGCATTCGGCGTGTTTGCCGAGTTTTTCGCGGAGGCGTTTCACGTGAGTGTCGAGCGTCCGGGTGAGCATGGTGTCGGAGTAGCCCCAGACCTCGCGGAGGAGAGCGTCGCGTTCCTGGACCTCGCCATTGGCTTCGACGAGGAGGCGGAGGAGTTTGAATTCTGTGGCGGTGAGGTCGACGGGACGGCCTGCGAGGAAGAGTTTGAGGGTATTGCGTTCGAGGAGGAAGTCGCCGGATTTGAGGCTGGCGTCGACGGTGACCTTGCGGGTGCGTTTGAGGAGGGCGCGGACGCGGAGGAGGAGTTCGCGAGGGCTGAAGGGTTTGGTGACGTAGTCGTCTGCGCCGAGTTCGAGGCCTGCGATGCGGTCATTGACCTCGCCTTTGGCGGTGAGCATGAGGACGGGGATGCCGTTGGTGCGTGGGTCGGCGCGGAGTTCGCGGTAGACGCTGAAGCCGTCCATGCCTGGGAGCATGAGGTCGAGGACGATGAGGTCCGGGATTTTCTCTTTGGCGACCTGGACGGCGGTGATGCCGTTGTCAGCGGTGAGGACCTTGAATTGCTGGCGTTCGAGGTTGAAGACCACCAGTTCGAGAATGTCCGTCTCGTCATCGACCACTAGAACAGTATGCATGTGGGATGAAGAGACGCTGTGCGGGTGATCAGGCAATGCAGTGCGTGGTGACGAATTTGTGACAGACGGTGGTTTTCAAGGAGCGGGAGGAGTCGGGGCCTGCGGGAGGGCGCGGACCTGACCGACGGAGATGCCGCCGTCGACGAGGAGCGTCTGGCCGGTGACGTAGGCGGAGGCTTCGCTGGCGAGGAAGAGGAGGGCGCCGTCGAGATCGCCGGGTTTGCCGGGTCTGCCGAGGGGGATGCGTTCGCTGAGGTAATCGACCCAGCCTGCGTCGTCGTACATGACGCGGTTTTGTTCGGTGCGGAACCAGCCTGGGGCGAGGCAATTGACGGTGATGCCGTGGGGGCCCCAGTCGGAGGCGAGACTCATGGTGAGTTGTTTGACGCCGCCGCGGCTGGCACCGTAGGGGGCGAGGCCTGCGTAGCCTGCGACGCAGGTGACGGAGCCGATGTTGATGATGCGGCCGGACTGACGTTGGATCATGCCGCGGGCGACGGCCTGGCTGACGAAGAACGTGCCGCGGAGGTTGGTTTCGAGGACGGTGTTCCAGTCGTCCCACGTGACTTCGAGGGCTGGTTTGCGGCGGTTGCAGCCGGCATTGTTGACGAGGACGTCGATGCGACCGAAGGCGGCTTCGGCTTCGGCGGTGGCCTGCTGGATGCTGTCGAAGTCTCTGACATCGAGGGAAACGGCGGTGCAGCGGCGGCCGAGGGCGACGATGGCGTCTGCGGTAGCGGCGCAGTCTGCGGCGTTGCGGGATGAGATGACGAGATCGTAACCTGCGCGGGCGAGGGTGAGGGCGAATCCGTGGCCCAGCCCGCGGCTGGCTCCGGTGACAAAGGCGATGGGGGGCATACGGGTGTGGAGATGAATGGGGCGAGTAGGGTGAGGCTGCCGACGGGCGGGGACAATGCGAAAAGCGGGTTCGGGGATCCGCTTTCGCGCGGTTGCGGAAATGGGTGAGAGGGCGCAGATTGATTCAAATGAAAACCATTCTTCTTTCGATTGTCTTTGCGGCGATTGCCGTTTCTGCGCCAGCTGCGATCCGTAAATGGACGAGTGCTGATGATGCGTCCAAGTCGTTTGACGGGGAGTTGACGGGGGTGAAGGGCGAGAAGGCGACGATCAAGATGAAGAACGGGAAGTCGGTGACGGTTCCGCTAGACAAGCTGAGTCAGGAAGACCGGGATTTCATTGCGGCGCAGGACAAGGAGAAGGCGGAGGCGGCTGCGGCGGCGGAGAATGCGGACAAGGCGAAGACTGGGGAAGTTGCGAAGGCGCTGGCGGGGAACACGGTGAAGCTGGACGGCAAGCGGCTGAAGAAGCATGATATCTTTGCGGAGAAGGCACCGGAGCACTATCTGATTTACTGGGGAGCGTCGTGGTGCGGGCCGTGCCGGGCGGCGGCTCCGCATCTGGCGGAGGCTTATGATTCTGATATTGCGTCTTCGAA
>JAIXPK010000325.1 GCA_027486335.1 Verrucomicrobiaceae bacterium
CCCATCAACCCCTACGGCATGAGCAAACTCATGCTCGAACGCGTCCTCATCGACTGCGTCAACGCCTGCGGCATCAACCACGTCATGCTCCGCTACTTCAATGCCAGCGGCTGCTCCGATGACGCCGCCATCGGCGAAGACCACGAACCAGAATCCCACCTCATCCCGCGCGCCCTCATGGCTGTCACCGGCGAGGTCCCTGCTCTCACCGTCTTCGGCAACGACTACCCCACCCCGGACGGTACCTGCATCCGCGACTACATCCACGTCCTCGACCTCGCCCAGGCCCACGCCGACGCCCTCTCCCATCTCCGCAAAGGTGGCCCCTCCACCGCCTGCAACCTCGGCACCGGCACCGGCGTCAGCGTCCTCCAGATGCTCAAACTCGTCGAAGAAGTCACCGGTAAACCCGTCCCCTACTCCTTCGGCCCTCGCCGCGAAGGCGATCCCCCCGAACTCGTCGCCAACCCAGCCAAAGCCAAAGCCGTCCTCGGCTGGGAAGCCAAATGGAAAGACCCGCGCCGCATGGTCGAAAGCGCATGGCGCTGGCTCTCCGGCCCACGCGGCGGTCGCTACCCGCGCTAACCACTCGACCCGCCTCTCACGACTCCGGCACCGGAATCGCCCGCGGAATCACCGCCGGGCCACTCCGCCCCGTGATGCACGCCGTCATCAGCTCCCCCATGTCCGCATTCAGCAGCGCCGCCCGCAACACCGGATCCCTCAGCGCCTCCGCCATCTCCGGCAGGGTCAGCAGTCGCGTGTAATCCGAAAAACTCAGCGCATTCCCCACATCGCTGTCCCTCAGCAACCGCTGCACCGCCCCGCTCTGCAGCAGCACCGCCGCCTGCGGATGCCTCAACGCACGGTCCCACACCACCGGACTGTGCCGCAGCACCAGCAGCGACGCCAGCGGCACCGTCTGACCAGTCGCCAGCGGATCCAGCCGGTTCAGCAAATCCCCCACCGTCCCCGTCGACAAACTGTGACTCACCCGCGGCAGCAACCCAGGCTCACTCACCCCCGCAGGCCGTTGCCCCTTCACCGCCGCCTCCAATTCCCGCAACCCAGCCGTCGCCCCAGTCACCCGCAACGCCATCGCCCCAGCCCACGTCAGCACCAAAGCCGGAATCAACCCGATCAACCCACCCCTCACCCTCGCCCCTCGATCAATCGGCCCACCACCCCCAGCCAACCCCGTCACCAACCGGTGCACCACCCACGCACCCACCACCGCCGCGATCATCGACCCGTAATTCACCAGCCACACCGGCAGGCTCCCGAACCACTGAATGCACAGCGCCGGACCATAACGAAACCACGCCATCCCCGCCGCCGCTCCCCCTCCCAGCGACACCGCCAGCACTAGCAATCTCCCCAGCCCGCGCAGAAACCCCGTCAGCGCCAGCAGCAGAGTCAGCGCCGGAAGAATCAGGCGCAGCGCCGGCTCGTTCGTAAACTGCGGCAGCATCGCGACACTCAGGGTATCCGCAGTCCGTTCAAGTCCCACGCCGGCGGCGGAAACTTCAGCTCCAATCGCCCCAGCACTTCCCTCACAATCCCAGCCACCGCCACATTCCGGTACCACTTCCGGTTCGCAGGCACAATAAACCACGGTGCCCACTCCGTGCTCGTCCGGCTGATCACCTCCTCATACGCCGCCGTAAACTCCGGCCACAACTTCCGGTCCGCGATGTCGTCAGGATGAAACTTCCAGTGCTTATCAGGATTCTCCAGCCGCGCCTGCAGCCGCCGCCCCTGCTCCTCCCGCGACACATGCAGAAAAATCTTCACGATCGTCGTCCCCTCCTCCGCCAGCAGTCGCTCGAAATTCACAATGTGCTCGAATCGCCGCTTCCACACCGCCTCCGGCGCCAGCCCCTTCACCCCCACCGCCACCACGTCCTCATAGTGACTCCGGTTGAACACCACCACATCCCCCTTCCCAGGCACCTCTCGATGCACCCGCCACAGAAAATCATGGTCCAGTTCCTCCGCCGTCGGTGCCTTGAACGACACCACCCGCAACCCGTGCGGATCAATCCCCGTAAACACATTCCTCACCGTCCCATCCTTCCCACTCCCGTCCAACCCCTGCAGAATCACCAGCAACCGGTGCTTCCGCTCCGCATAAAGCTTCTGCTGCAGATTCCGGATGTCCGCCTTCATCAGCTCCAGCTGCCGTAACCCCTCATCCTTCACATCCACCATCTCCGATCCCCCCTCGGGATCGTAATCGTTCAGCCTGACTCGGCTGCCGGGTTTAACGCGAAATATCTTCATGCTCGTGACCAGGGACAATTGATGTCTCTCTCAGTCCGTTCCCGCAGCGCCCGCGCAAGCGCAATCCATCCCAACCCCGCGTAGTTCCCCCTCCCCGCTCACTTCAAACTCCCCAGAAACGCCACCACATCCGCCAGCTCCTGCACCGTCAGTATCCGGTCCAGTCCCTGCGGCATCAGAGACGCCTTCCCCACCCGTATTTCCGCAATCTCCACCGCCGCCACCGTCACCGGCGGCGTCACCGCCCCAGTCGCCAGCGTCACCGCCGCCGCACTCTGATTCACCACCATCCCCACCACCACCGTCCCATCCCGCCGCACCACCTCCACCGGCTCGAAACTCCTCACAAAACTCGCCGACGGAAACGCAATCGCCTCAATCAGATCCCGCCGCGTCCGCACCGCGCCCACTTTCGTCAGATCAGGCCCGAACGGCTTCCCCAAATACCCAGCCTGGTGACACAGCACACACGACGCCTTCGCACTCTGAAACACCACCTTCCCCCGCAACGCATCCCCCACCGGCAGGGTCCGCTCCAGCTCCGCAACCCGCGCCGTCATCTCCGCCAGCCCAGGCACCAGCGCCGCCCGCTCCGCCGCCAATCGCTCCCGCACACTCGCCGGAAATCCCCGGAATCCTTCCCCCAGATCCTCCGCCGAAAATCCCGCCAAAGCCCCGCTCTTACCTAGCACCTCCACCAGCTCCATCCCCAGCGCCTCATCCCCCGACCCCCCAAACGCCCTCAACAGCAGCGGCCGCACCGGCAACACCACCTCCGCCACCACCGGCACCAACGCCCTCAACTGCCCTCCCGTCAGCGCCGCACGCGACAACACCCGCGCCGCACGATCCGACCATCCACCCATTCCTCCCCGCTCCCTCAGCGCCTTCACCACCATCCCGAATTCCTCCTCCGAAAGCACCGTCTTCCCCGCTGCCACCAGCAGACTCAACCGCACCGGCACCGGTCGATCCACATCCGCCGCCAATGCCCTAACTCCCGCATCCCTCACCCCCGCCCGCCGCGCCGCCAGCACCTCCGCCGCCGCCACCGCCGTCCCCTCATCCCCTCCCAGCAACACCCGCAATTCCCGCAACCACGACGCCGGCATCTCCCCATCCCTAACCTCCGCCATCGCCGCCAGCAGCACCGCTCTCGCCTCCCTAACCTCCGCCAGCCGCAGCCACCTCGCCACCGTCTCGTCCCCCGCCCCCCTCATCACCGCCCTCACCACCGTCAGCTCCAACACCCCGTCACCCGCCTTCCCCAGTCTCCCCTCCAGCCACCGCTCCGCATCTTCCCGCCACACCCCCACCTTACCCAACCCATACACCGCCGCCTCCCGCACCCCCGCATCGCCCGACCCCAGAAACTCCCCAATCCCTCCCTCCACATCAAACATCTCCGGATCCGTCTGCATCACCCAGTAAAGCCCCATCCGCTGCCGCACCGGATCCTCACTGTGCAGCAGCACCCTCGGCCCCTTCGCATCCGCTCCCTCAATGAACGCCACCGTCAGCGCATGCTCCGTAAACCGATCTAGCACCCGCCCCTCCATCGCCCCTAGCAATGCCGCCGTCACCCCGCGCGACGCCGCCGTCAGATGCCCCATTCCACCCCTCCCAGCCCCGGGATCAGGATGCTGCCCCGACCACTTCCCTAACGCCTCAATCGCCCGCCGCCTCACATGCGCATCCGCACTCTTCGCCTGCTCCGCCAATGGCCGCAGCAACTCCCCAATCGCCTTCTCCCTCTCCCCCAGATCCTCCGACCCCGCCTTCGCTAGCAATTCCGCAGACTCCACCGGCACCACCAGCCGACTCCGCGACTCCGGCACCGCCACCGGAACCTCGCCCCCCTTCCGCCGCAACCGATACACGCCCCCCGTCACCTCCGGCCGCGCCTCCTGACTCGTCGGACAACACAACTTGTACCAACCACCCGTGTCCACCACCAGCACACTCCCATCAGCCGCCTGCAGCACATCCGTCGGATGAAAATCAGGATCGTCACTGCTCAGCACATCACTGTCCTTCGTCTTCCACGTCGCCCCGTCAGGCTCCAGCTCATGCCGACTCACCTTCCGCAGGTTGAACTGACAAACTAGCAGATCCCGACCATACCGGCACATCCCCGCAGGAGCCGCCGGCCCCAGATGCGTCATCGGCGGCAGCAGCGGCCCCGTCCTCACATGCCCCTCCAGCACATCGTGATCCTTCCCCCACAACCCGCCCCTCACCGCATGCATGATCCCATCCCGCCTCCCATCCCCCGGATGCTGCAGGAACGTCCCGCACACCATCAGATCCCCCTCCGGCGTCCACGCCAATCCCACCGGATTGTCCATCCCAGCCGTAAACACCACGTCAAACCCGCTCCCGTCAGGCTTCATCCGGAACACATGCGCCGCCCGACTCCTCCATCCCTTCTTCCCCGGCAAGTCATGCGTCTGCTCCCCGAACGCCCCTTTGCACCAGTATAACATCCCGTCCGGCCCCGCATACGGCCCGTGCAGATCATTCGCACAACCCGTCAGCGTCTTCCCGTCAAACCACACCGTCCGCTCGTCAGCCACCCCGTCTCCATCCCGATCCACCAGCTTCAGAATCTGCGGAGCCACCGACACATACACCACCCCCTCATGCCACAACACTCCCTCCGGAAATCCTAACTTGTCCGCAAACACCACCCTCCGGTCAAACTCCCCGTCCCCATCCGTGTCCTCCAACCGCACCAACCGATGCGGTGCCTTCTCCAACTGCACCGCCGCAGGCTCATTCGTCCCAGTCACCTCCGTCACATACAACCGCCCCACATCATCAAAACAAGCCTCCACCGGCCGCGCCACCAGCGACGCTCGCACCGCCACACTCACCTCATACCCCTCCGCCACCTCCATCCCGCCCCTCACCCATCCCACCCCGCCAAAAACCATCCCGCCCAGCACCATCATCAGTTTCCGTTTCATCCTTCACCTCTCCCCATCCGCCCGTACCAAACAACCACCCTCCCCACCCGCACTCCCGTCTCCCTCTCCCCACACACCCCAATCATCTCGTGTTGGCTGAAATCACGTATCGGACAGCCCGGGATAACGCTCCAAGCCATTCCCCAATCAATCACCAAGTCCTAAAAAAAGAGCTAACCCGACCCAACACCGCCACCATCATTGTTCGATCGGCTTTTTGTTGAGGCGAGTCGCAATCCCTTCAGGGCTCCGTCGTAAATCAATTTCACTTTATCCCAATCAAGGAGCTGGGCTTCACCGCGGACAACCCGTGCTTGGCGCTCTCTCAATGAATCGATTACCTCATGGGAAACCAGCCCTTCCTCGTAATGATCACGCATGTCTTCCCAAATCGCCGCCATCATCCGAACTTTCTCGTCGATTGGCAGAGTTCTGATCTCTTGAGCGGTCGTCCCGGAATCCTACCCTCAAATCGCAGGAAGGCGATGACTTTTTTCGATCCCCAACTACCCCCGCCATATGCGTCCATCTGCTCCATCTGCGGTTCAAAAACCCTCGGACACCCAGGCTATGCCCCACGTCCTCCCCCCTCCATTCACGACCCACCCCACCAACCCCATCTCTCACCCGCCGCCCAGTCGTCCCATCGGTCCCATCGGTCCCATCAGCCCCATTCTTCCTCTGCCCTCCCCAACGAGACAGACCGCCCCCCGCGCAAACGGCGCTCCCTAACGCAGCCCGGGGCAACGCCCCGGGTCCACCCGCACCCGAACTCGGAGCCCTGAAAGGGCGCCCTATCTTTTCCCGCGGCAACGCCCCGGGATCACCCGCAACCAGACACCCCGCGTCCTGCAGAGACGACCCTCCCAGCATCCCCTCACATGGCGTGCTACTCCACCACAACACGATAAGAACACCTGACCGACGAGGCGCTCGCATCCATAAACGTCAGCGCCACGCCCGTCCTCGAATTCTCCTATCGCCCGAGACCAGCGGCCCGAAGCAATCCGCAAACTTCCCCAGGAACCGCGGCGATAAATTCTTGGCCTGCCTGTTCGCAACGGTATCTTCGCCACCGTTGGAACGCCGCCATGAATCGCACCCTCATCCCCATTCAGCCTTCGAAACGACCACTTTGGAGGCTCGCGGCAGGCGCGTTTCAGAATCCTTCCCGCGGAAATCGGCATGCCACCACCCCTCTCTCCCCACAGACCCCCGCACTCCCCGTTCCGGAATCCGCCAATGACGCCTCCAGCGAATAGCAATTTCCTGTCAGGCACAGACCAGACCAGATCCGCAATGAACAAAACAGCTATAACGTTCTTCGCCGTTCTCGCCGCCACCCTCCATGCGGCCTTCGCTGCCAACCTCACGCTGCGCCAGGACTCGGCCTCGAACACAATCTCGGTCTATCGTGACAATATCCCACAACCAATCCTCACCCAGAACGCCCGGCCTGATTTCCGTCCCTACCTTCATCCGATCGTCGCCCCTGACGGCACGACCGTACTCACCGAATTCAGCCCGGGGCATCACAAGCACCAAACAGGGCTTTTCTGGGGATTCACTCGGGTCAATGGCCGCGACTACTTTCACAATCCCGACAACGGTTACTGGCGACGCATCTCGAGTGAGCTGATCATTCCTCAAGGTAGCGAGGTCAAGTGGTCCACCATTTACCACCTCCTCGACGCGTCTGGCCAGGCGATCATGTCCGAAACACAGGTCTGGACCATGCGCGACAGCGGCAGCCGTTACCTCCTCGATCTCGAATGGAAAGGCGAAGCTCTGGTCGATCTCACCTTCGCAAAATACGATTACGGCGGGCTTTTCCTCCGCATGCCGTGGCGATCCGGCATGGAAGGCGGCGTGGTGAACAGCAGCCGTCAGCGCAACGAGTTTGCCACCGCACAGCGCGCTATCTGGTTGGATGTTGGCCTGAAGCTCGAAGGTCGCACCAATCAGGCACACATCGCGATCTTTGATCATCCGAAAAACACTGGCTATCCGCTCGCGTGGCGCGTGGACAACCAGATGGGCGTCGGCCCATGCCGTGCCATCTCCGGAGATTGGACCCTAGCCAAGGGAAAGACCGAGAGCGTGCGGCATCAGTTCCTTGTCTATACTGGCAACTTCATCCAGACGCTGGATCAGGATTGGGAAAATTTCAGCCGGACATCTGCCTACCGTGAATCCGGGCGACTTGCATGGGATGGCAAAAAGGACCGTGTCTTTCTCACTGGCGAACAGGCAGTCGCGAAGATGACCGTGCCGGCCGGATTCGAGGTGAAACTCGCCGGTGTCGAACCGATGATCACGCAACCCATGGCGTTCTGTTGGGATGATCGCGGACGGCTCTGGGTCGCGGAAAATCGTGACTATGAAACGCGCAGCAAAGGCTTCTCTGCCGATGGCAACAGCCGCATTCTCATCCTCGAAGACACAAACGGCGATGGACAATTCGACACGCGTAAAGTCTTTCTCGACAGTATCCCGTTTCCCTCCGCCATCGCGGTCGGCTTCGATGGCCTCTGGCTCGGCGCACCGCCCAATCTGCTCTTCGTGCCCGACAAAAATCACGACGACCATGCCGACGGCCCGCTCGAAGTGCGGCTCACTGGCTGGGGCATTCAGGATCGGCATGAGGTGTTTAACAGCTTTAGTTGGGGACCCGATGGCTGGCTCTACGGATGCCAGGGTTTCGCGACACGCTCGACAGTGGGCAAGCCTGCCGATGGCGGAAAAATTCTCCGCAAGGGCGATCCATTCCCCGTCGAAATGCCGGTGAAGGATGGTCAATACCTCGACGGCGGCGTCTGGCGCTATCATCCGACGAAAGATCGCTTTGAGGTCGTCGCTCACGGCTTTAGCAATCCTTGGGGACTCGATTTCGACGACCACGGCCAGATGTTCATTACCGCCTGCGTCATACCGCATCTCTGGCATGTGATCCCCGGCGGCATCTATCATCGCCAGGGCGGCAGCCACATCAACCCGTACGTCTTCGACGACATCAAGACCATTGCCAACCACAGCCATCGCTCCGCCCATGGCGGTGCTCGCATCTACATGGCCGATGAGTTTCCAAGGGAATACCGCAACCGCATCTTCATGGCCAACCTCCATGAGCACGATGTGATCACGGACATCCTGGAACCGAGCGGATCAGGCTTCATCGGTCACCACGGCGACGAACCACTCTCCGCCCACGACAACGCCTGGGTGGGCTTCAGCATGGAGATAGGACCTGATGGTGCGGCCTACGTGCTCGACTGGCATGACAGCGATATCTGCGGCGATGCCATACACGACAAAGACACCGGCCGCATCTACCGCCTCGCGCCGAAGGGCCTGCAAGGGAAGCAAGGCATCAATCTCGCCGCGCAGACCGATCTCGAACTCGTCGGCCTGCTGACGCATCGCAACGATTGGTATAGCCGTCGTGCCCGCGTGTTGCTTCAGCATCGCGCTGCTGCGGGTCAACTCGATGCAGCAGTGCCTGAGAAGCTGTGGGAACTCTTTGCGCAATCCAAGACCTCCGCGCATCAACTCCGCGCACTCTGGGCGTTGCACATCACCCAGAATCTCCCCGCGGAACGTTTGCTGCCGCTGCTCGATCATGCCGAGCCCTACATTCGCGGCTGGGCCATCCAGTTGCTTGGCGAAGATCGCGCTTACAGCCCGGCAACTTTGGCAAAGTTCACCGCGATGGCGGAGAAGGACAACTCGCCCATCGTGCGGCTTTACCTCGCGGCGGCGCTTCAGCGCATGAACGTGGCGGAACGCTGGCCCATCGCGCAGAACCTCGTCGCTCATGCAGAGGACGCTGCGGATCACAACCTGCCGAAGATGCTTTGGTTCGGCATCGAGCCGATGGTCGAAGCCGACGCCTCGCGAGCGATGGCGCTCGCCACTCACAGCAGGATCCCGCGGCTCGTGCCATACATCGCCCGCCGTGCCATCGCTGCCAGACAGCTTGAGCCCGTGGCCGCCACACTGCTGAGCAATACCGATCTCGCCCTGCGCCTCCAGCTTCTCGAAGGCGTGCGCGATGGACTCAAATCGCTGGGCCGCAATGTGGTCACGAAGCCGAAGAACTGGGACGACGCCTTAGCCGCGCTCGATGCGACCAAGAATGCGAAGCTCTCCGACTTCACCGCGCAGATTGGTCAGCTCTTCGGCGATACCAAAGCCGCCGCCGCACAACTTGCCGTCCTCAAGGACCCAGCAGCCCCGATAGAGCGTCGTCGGCAAATCCTCACCGCCTTTGCACGCGATGCCTATGCCGCTGCACTGCCCGTGGTGCTATCGCTGCTCGATGAACCGACCGTGCGCCGCGATGCCATCCGCGCGCTGGCTTCCTTCGATGATCCTCAGGTGGCCGCCACCCTGATCCACCGCTACGCCAGGCTCTCCGCCGCCGAGAAATCCGATGTTGTCTCAGCGCTCTCTGCACGCCGCAGCACCGCCAGCGCGTTGGTCGCTGAACTGAAGAAGAACACCATTCCGAAGACCGATGTCACCGCCTTTGACGCCCGCCAGCTCTACCGCGTGCTCGGGCCATCGTTCGTCGAGTTCTGGGGTCCCATCACCCAACTCGCCAGCGACAAGCAAGCCGATATGGCAAAGTACAAAGCCATGCTCACCGATGCCGCGCTCGCCAAAGCCAACACCGGTCATGGCCGCGCCATCTTCGAGCGCACCTGCGTCGCCTGCCACATGCTCTACGGCGCAGGCGGCATTGTCGGCCCAGATCTCACCGGCTCCAATCGCGCCAATCTCGACTACATCCTCTCGCAGATCCTCAACCCCAGCGAGGTCATGCAGGAGACCTATCAACTCGTCATCGTCACCACTCGCGATGGCCGCACCCTCTCCGGCACGGTCGCCGCAGAAGACAATCAGCAGCTCACGCTCCGCCTGGTAGGGCAGGACAGCATCGTCACCAAATCCGAAATCCTCTCCCGCGAGAAATCCCCCATCTCCATGATGCCCGAGGGCCTGCTCAAAAACCTCAAAGACGACGAAGTCCGCGACCTCATCGCCTACCTCCGCACCACGCAGCAGGTGCCACTGGAGAAGCAGTGAATTCAGATCCCTGAACACGATGAATTGCCGCACAGTCATTTTCGCCCCACTGCACTGGCCTCTGGCCGCGCTGCACGGTGGTGATGAGCGCCAGGGCCAGTGCCGCCGAGACCCCGCCGGGCAGGGCTGGGATCGCTAAGAAAACCGGCATGAAATACAAGATTCTAATCACCAGACACCACAACGGATTCAGCAGCATCCAGTCAAGCCTGACGCCTTACAGCGTCGCCGACGCCACGCCGTTGCTCACTATCCCGTCGGCTGCGCCCGGCCGTTTCATCTCCACCTACCGGATCAACATCCAACCCGTCAGCATCGCCACTCCTCACCCCTGAATACTCATGAGAACACAACAAAAACAATTGTTCGCTCTAGCCGTCATGGGCGCGATGATGTTCCGCGGGATCGCCGCCGGGAATCAAGGGAACCTACCGCCGGTTCGCGGCTTTCAGGAAGTTGGGAAGGCGCAGGTCGAATTGAGCAGCGGCTTCTGGGGTCCACGAATCAAGACCACACATGAAGTCACGATTCCGCACGCGCTCGATGAACTTGAAAAAGACGGCCACGTCACCAACTTCGACAGGGCGGCGGGTAATCTCGACGTGCCGCTGAAGGGCCACCATGCTTTCGACTCCGATCTATACAAAACGCTGGAGGGAGCCTTGAATTCGTTGGAGCAATTCAACGACCCGGCGCTGAAGAAACGGGTGGACGGCATCATTGACCGCATCCTCGCCGCCCAGCAGAAGGATGGATTTCTCATCACTTGGTTCATCGTGAACGGACTCGACAAACGCTGGGAAGATCTCCGCCTGGAGCACCAGATGTACAATGCTGGCCACTTCTTCGAGATGGCGGTGGAGCATCGGCATCTCACCGTTGAGCCGAAGGTGATCGATTCCGCCAAACGCTTCGCTGATCATATCGACGAAACCTTCGGACCTAGCAAGCGATATGACGTGGACGGGCACCAGGAGGTCGAACTGGCTCTCGTCAGATTATATCGCTCCACCGGTGAGCGCCGCTATCTAGACCTCGCAAAGTTCTTCCTGGATGAGCGTGGATATGCCCACGGTTCCGAAAGAAAACCGTTCGATCCCAGGACGCAGGTTCTTCCGAAAGCCCCTGAGGGTAAACTGACCCCGGAACAAAAACGCGAGTTCTGGCATGCGCGTTTGAGGCTGCGCAACGGACGGATGCAGGATCACAAACCCGTGGTGGATCAACACGAAGCGGTCGGCCATGCGGTCAGGGCCGGTTACATGTACTCAGCCATGGCGGACATTCTCCGCTTCACGGAAGCACCCGGCTACGAGAACGCTCTGGATCACCTCTGGAACGATGTGGTGGGACGGAAAATGTATATCACTGGCGGTCTTGGGTCGGGACAATATGACGATGAAGGTTTTGGTGACGCCTATCTCCTGCCCAACGAGTCTGCCTACAACGAGTCCTGCGCGGCGATCGCCCATGTGTTCTGGCAACACCGGATGAACCTGCTCAAAGGCCAGTCCAAGTATGCCGATATGATGGAATTGGCACTCTATAACGGGGTGCTCTCGGGGATTTCAATCTCCGGCGACCATTTCTTCTATCAGAATCCGCTGGCCAGCGAAAATGGCGGCCCGCGCGATTCCTGGATCGGATTGTCATGCTGCCCGACCAACCTCGCGCGAATCCTTCCGCAGATCGGCGGTCTGGTTTATGCACAAAGCAAGAAGCAGGTTCTCGTCAACCTGTATGCCTCCGGCACCGCGAAGCTGCAGATGGACGATGGATCCACCCTCAAGCTGACCCAGCAGACGGAGTACCCCTGGAATGGCAAAGTCCGCCTTACGGTCGATCCGCCGCAGGCAACTGACCTCTCCCTGAATTTGCGGCTTCCCGGCTGGGCGCTCGGCCGGCCTGTTCCCAGCGACTTATACCGCCCCAGTGATGCGAAGGTTTCTCCGGTCCTTCTAACGGTCAACGGCCAGAAGACCGATGCCACGCCCGGCGATGACGGTTATGTGCATCTGCAGCGGACCTGGAAGGGAGGCGACGTGGTGGAACTGGATCTGCCCATGCCGATCCGGCGCATCCTGGCAAACGATAAAGTCGAGGCTGACCGCGGCAAGGTCGCCTTGATGCGCGGCCCCATCGTTTATTGCATGGAAGCCGCCGATCAACCGGACGTGAATCTCACCCGACTGATTCTGCCACGCGCCGCAGAAATGAAGGCCAAACATCGTAACGACCTCTTGGGTGGTGTCACCGTTCTCGAAGGCGAAGCTCTCGCTGATGGCAGCAATCCTATCAACGTGACAGCCATTCCTTATTACGCGTGGCAAAACCGGACCAAGGGCGCGATGACCGTCTGGATCCCGGAAAAATCATGAGTCAAGCTGCTATAGGCGGGGCGATAATGAGTTTCTCCGCGGCGATGGAAACCATTCAGCCGTTAGGTTTCCACTCATGTCGAATGATCTTCCCTCCAGAATCTCCCCAATCCGCAGGATCCCGGCCTCCGAGGAGCTTCTTGATTTCAGATTTTCAGCGTCCAGCGTTTCAGCCTTACCAAAATGCCCCCTATTTCCCCGCAACCTGTTATTCCGCCGCCTCGAATCCGGCCACCGGATCGTTCCTGACCAAGGGACAGGCCTTTAAATCATGATCTGAAGATCCACCTTGCCGTCTCTTCATAAAGATAGAAAATGAACACCAAAGAAAACCAAGTCGCCCTGAACCATCCACTGTTAGCAAATGATTGTTTGTCCTTCTGCAGGACCCGTTCCTTTTGGCTCGTGAGTCTTGCGGCTGTGTTGCTGACATTATTTGCTCCCGCCGGAACAGCGAAAGCCGCCGGGGAGGAACAGGCTGAACTCGACTCGCTGTTGGCGAAGGTGGACAAGCAACTCCTGGCCGACTGCCAGAGCGACTTCCGTAGTTGGTTGGATGCTGGACTCACCAATCGAACCGGCCCGTTTGTCCCTCTCCGCGTTGGCCCCAATGAATGGGGTTATCTCAAGCGCACGAGCGATGGCCGATTCGATGTCAACTTGCAGTGGAGCATGGCCGCCGGAGCAGCTTTTCCCTACTTCGATGGCACGTTGGTCTTCGGCGACTCCAAGTACCGTAAGGCCGCCCTCGAGATGGCGGATTTCTTTCTGACCATCCAGGAGAAGGAAGGATTCTGGGGATGCAAATATCTGGTTGCCCCTGCTCGCGGAAGCGGAGGAGAGCGGTGGGAAATCATCGATCAAAGAAATTATCAGGAAAAGGACAAAGGCGAGATGTGTCGCTTCCAGGATTATTTTCAGACCGGGCCGTTCTACCTGATGTTGGCTGCCTACAAGCAAACCTCTGACGAGAAGTATCGCGCTTCCGCGATCCGGGCGGCGGATTATCTCCTGTTGGTCCAGAATGACAATGGCACATGGCCGGATTACTGGACACAGGATTACAAGCGAACCGGAAAGACGGTCACGTCAACTTCGGGAACGTTGGAGGGCTCCTCTTACAACGACGGGTCCACCAGCGCTTCAATGCGCATTCTTCTCTGCGCCTACCGTCTGACCAAAGATCAGAAATATCTGGCCAGGTTCCCCCAGCTTGGACAATGGCTGTTCGATTCCCAATGGGGCAAAGGCAAGGTCCGTGGCTGGTGTCAGCAGTACGGCGTCGACGGCAAGCCCACCACTGCGCGCAACTTTGAAATGCCTCTAATCGAAGGTCGCGTCTTCAACCGCTTCATTAGCCAGATGGCCGGTTGGTTCTATATGGCCACGGGTGAAGAACGCTACATCAGGCTGATAAAGGAGACGCACGATTGGATGAAATCGGTAGAGAAGCCGGGACCTGATGGTGGTTGGGCTTATCAGTACACACCCGACGGAGATTCCGTGTTCAGCGTGGGCTACCAGACCTACCGGCATGACCAGCCTCAGACGTGGCCCAAGGATTTTGGCAGGCATAAGGGAGTCGAATTATTCAGCCGGGTGAAATCACACCTTGGTTACAGCGAGGAATTGTTGGCCTCATGGGAGAGCGGCGGCTTGGAAAAAACCCGAGCCGCATTTCGCAAACCAAAACAGAGTCCGACTGAGGTGAAACTAGCTGCTGCCCGCCGGCTTGTTGACGAGAGGAATCTGGCAGTGGTCCGGCAGCGGTTTCTGAAGCAGTATATGGCAGGGGCCGGCGGCAAGACGTTTTTTGTCAGTCTTGAAGGCATGGCGCAGCTCGACTATCTGCTGAATTACGGCATCGCCACTGGCACAATCCAACCCGACCAACTCGCCCCACGAAATGAGCCGATGTGGGCCAGTTCCCACGGCTACGGTGATGTGCGCGGCACGCCGCTAACGGCCGACGACTGGGTTCCCGTCACGCCCATCAACCAGGAAAGTCCGTTCGAAATCGGCTGGTTCACGCGAGCGTTCGGCGAAGACTTGTGGTCAGGCATTTCGCTGCCTGCGGCTGGAAAATAAGGGTGGAGAATGTCGCAGAGCTCTGTCCAATCGCAGGCCCTCCATACCACAAGCCTAAGAATTGACGGAGGGCGATGCCAGAACGCCCCCAGCTCACCAGCGCCATCAGACGCCCACCATACCCGAACCCTCACTTCCTCGGCACGGGCACCTCTTTACCCAGTTCCTTCATCGCCGCCGTCACGCGATCCGGCGTCCAGTAGCCGCTGGGATCGAAGATCTGCGTCCCTGGGTACATCTGCAGGATCTCATCCAGTTCCTTCGCCGTTAGGGCGCCCTTACCCGCCCGCATCATCACCATCCGGTCCTTCCTGGGCACCACGGCCAACCCCTTCGCGGTCACGTCGGTCATCCCGACATAAAGGTTGTCCAGCTCGGTCATCCCTTTCAGCGCCTCCATCCCCTTGTCGGTGATTATCGTTTCGTCCAGCCCGAGGTCATGCACTTTCGTCAGTCCGGCAAGCGACGGCATCCCGGCATCCGTGATCATCGTCTTGTTCAGGCCCAGAAAACTCAGCTCCTTCATACCCTCCAGCGCCCTCATATCCACGTCCCCGAAGTTCGTATTGGACAGAAACAGATCCCGCATCGCCGTCAACCCCGCCAGATGAACCCACCCGGCCGAGGTAATCGCCTTGCTGTCCGTCCAGAACCGCTTCATCGCCCTCATCTGACCAATCCGTGCCATGCAGGCATCGTCCACGAAATCCCCGAACAAGGTCAGTTGCTCAAGGCTCTCCACCCCATTCAGAAACTTCAGGAAACCCGCAGGCGTGATGCTGGACGTCGTGTGGTCGAACGCTTTGAGACCCTTGATCTGCCCGGCATAGCCCAGCACCTCGTCCGTAACCGGATAGCTGCCAAGGCTCAAGGCCTTCAATTGCGTCAGCTTCGGCAGCACCGCGAACGCACCGGCAGCCACCTCCGTCGCATACATCTGAAGGTAACGGAGCTTCGGCAGCGCAGCCAGCGCGCCCAGCCCGTCCGCGGTCACCTTCCCCTTGTACATCATCACCCGCTCAATCTCCGGCAGTTGCGCGATCAGCCGCAGATTCTCGTCAGTCGCATTGTTCGCCTCACCCCCATTCGGGCCAGTGCCAAGGTTAACCGCCGGTCCGCCATCCTTGGGTTCAATCGTCAAACTCAGCAGGTTCACCTGGTTCGCCTTCAGCTTCGCAAGAACCGCCTCGCGGTCGCCAGCAGTCGGCGGATCGGCACCCCACGCAGCGCAGCCGAAGAACAGAAACCAACAAGTCCCACGGAACCAGGACGGCATTCGGAAACGCATGGATAGCCTCATAAGATGGTGCAAGGAAACGCGCCTCTATTCACAGACGCCAATGGTTTGACCGACACCGAACATGTCATGGAAGGCAAAGGTCCATTGAAAGAGGACTATCCCACCATCGCCCCCAGAAGTCAACCCACCCGCCAGCCCGTTCCCTCTCCCCACCAGCCCTTCGCGTCTTCGCGTGAGACCTTCTCTCCGTTCACGCCCCTGCCGAAACCCGCAAGCCCCTCTCCATACCCGCCGTCATCCTCCAGTCCCAAAGGGGCTAAAGGTGATAGCCTGGGGTAACGCCCCAGGACGTCGATAACATTAAACCCCAAAGCCCTGAAAGGGCGAGACCCGCCCCATCCCACCACGTCGATCCCCTCACTCTACCCTCAGAACCCCGCCTCCCTTGATGAACGCGGGAGAACTCTTCGCATCATAAGCACCCGCTGGCTGCGGCTTGCCGTCCAGTTCCAGCTTGCCAATCCGAATCTCGCGTCCGTTGTTCAACTCAAGCACGCCACCCTCTGAAATCGAGACCGTCGCCCGCTCGCCTAGACCATGGGGACTCGAAATTACCAGCGTGCCTTGCTTGATCGTCGTCGCACCAGTGTACGTGTTCTTCCCGGAAAGCACCCAGCGGCCAGTTCCCGTCTTCGTCACGGCAGTCGTGGCCTTCTCCTTCCGATCGAAAGGGTTCTCGATGTCGCAGGCAATCTCACCAGTGCCCGTCCCGGAGCCAGTCAGGACAATGGACTTATTCTCGCCATAACCGGAAATCACAAAGGGGCTGGTTAGCTTCAATACTCCGTTGCCCGACTGATCAATCGTAATGGAATCATCGTGACCCGGGAAATTCAGCGTCCGGTCCGTGGTTTCACCGTCACCGGTGTACACCAACGCGCAGCCACCACTGAGGAATATCTCCCCATCGCTCTCGTTCCGGGGCGCGCCCAGACTACTGCTCGGCCTGCCATTCACCAGACTGTTCAGCGACTCCACCATGAGCACCCCGCCCTCGACGATTGTCTGTCCACTATAGGTGTTCGGACCTGAAAGCCTCAAGGTCCCCGCACCGCACTTCTTGAGATGAATGCTGCCGCCTCCCGCGCCTTTTGAATCCGTAATCGTGCTCCCGATCTCCTGCACATCCGTTGCCCCAGTCGTATCAATGCCAAACGTGCTGCGGGCCAGCAGCCCGTTCTGATTGATGTTCGTGGTCAGATTCCTCAGCATGACTCCAGCATGCGTCGCCGTGAATGCCCCCGGCCCGCCCACATGCACTCGCAATTCACCAGCTGCCCCGTTCACCGTAATGTTCGCCGGCATCCACTGCGCAGCATCATTGTCGTAAAGCGAACCCACGACTTCCAAAAGCCCCATCTCGACTCTGGTAGGCCCCGTGTACGTGTTGCGACCAAAAAGCTTAACCGTCCCGCTCTTCGTTCCATGATCCACGCGGTGGCCAGTCTGCGTTAATCCACCAGGACCACTCATACCGCCGTCTAGGTTGTCAAACACCAGCGTGTCAGGGCAACTCACCATCGTATTCCCCTCCAGTCTCACCGGCCCGCTCCATCGGCCGTTGCCGCCCGAGAAAATCCGCCCGCCATTCGCCGTGAGCCGGTTCATCACCGCATCACCACCGATGCCAATCGCCCCATCCCCGGTGATCGTCACCGGTCCGGTTCCCAGGCCCTGCTTCTGCACGGAAAGCGAGCCGCCATTCACAATCGTCCCGCCACTGTACGTGTTCTCCGGATTGCTCACGTAGAGCGAATGAGGGCCATCCTTGATCAACGCACCCTTTCCGGAAATCACACCCGGCAGGAAGACGCGGGTGTCGTCCATCTCCAGCCCGTCGACCGTGAGATCGGCATCAAGCCGGATCGGCGCCTTGATCGTGACTTCGGCACGGGTCTGACTGTTCATGCGGGGCAGCACCGACAAACTGCTCTTCGCGAAAACCAAACTCCCATTTCCACTCCAGGTGGGTAGTGATCCCGTGAAATTGAGTTGATTGAGCACGAAATCACCCTCGCCCGCCTTCGTGAACGCAAATCTTCCAGGCGCATTGAAGCTGAGAATGACATCCGCACCGCCTCCACTGCCCGGACCCGCCGCAGCGCCCAGATTGTTCCTCCACTTGCCGCTCTCACCGAAATCCCCGCCGTCCTTCGCAGTCCACGTGAAGTGCATCGGCTCGGCAGCTTGAAACGCCTTCACGGTATAATCCCTCGTGGAACCATCCTGCGCTGTGATCTTGTAAACCTGAGGACTGGAGAAATCCCTCACCGTCCCGGAAGGCGGCTCAGCCTTGGCAAACCGCGCCAGTTCAAACACCGGAGCCAGCGCCTTCACCTCCGCACTCGGCGGCACAATCATCGTGATCGTGGAGCCGTTGATGGCCGTCGAGCCCGCATCCGGCAGCGCTAACCGATAAATCTCCTTCACCGTCCATGGACCCGTCAGCTCCTTCGGAAACTCATAACCCCGGCGCTCCCGCTTGCCGGGCACAAACGGCTTGTCTCCCTTAACAAGGGGCGGCGCCTCGGCCTTCTCCTTCTTGGTCCTCAGCATCGTCATCGCCGCTGGCAACTGCGCTGCTTTCTCCGGATCAATATACTCCACCAGGTCCCGCATCGCGATCACCTTGTACTGGTTGGCCTTCAGGTACTCCACAAGGTCCTCAAATAGATCAGGATCGATTCCCACACCGGCATGCTCCATGTCAGGCGTGCCATGAAAGGTCATCACGACCACCTTGCCTCCCGTCGCCTGCTGAACCGCACTGATCATCCCCTCCAGCGTCTGACCCGCGCCACCAGCAGCAAACGACGGAACATCGAATGGATTATCCTGCGTCGGGTCATACGTGCGGCCGTAACCGCCGCGCGCAAAGGTATAACCCCAACTCTTCAGGAGAGAAAAGAACTTCGGATTCGAATCATAGAACGGCCAGCAGAACGTCGTCGGTCTCGGAATGCGGTTCGCCATCATTTCATCCTCCAGCGTCCACACATACGCCTGACAACCACCGACATCCGTCATCGACAACTGTCCATGTCCACGGGTGTGATTCCCAATCTCGAATCCCTGCTCGGACATCGTCCGGATCTGTCTCCACGTCATGTACCAATCCTTGCGCTCACGGAACAGATAGGCATCCGACACATAGAACGTGCCATTGAAACCATGCTTCTTCAGAATCGGAGCGGCAACCGTCGCATGACTAGCACAGCCATCGTCGAACGTGAATACCACCAGTCGCTCAGGAATGGGCTTCCTGAGAATCCCCAGCGGATCGTCAACCTTTCCCGGCTCCGCCACCCCAACGATTGCAAGCGCCCACAGGATGGCAATTGCCATTCCTCCCCTTACCAGTCTTCGCGTGGTTCTGATCTTCATCGGTTCTCCTGTCGTCTTATTCTTTGCTCGGTGCGGCCACCGGAAGCAGTTCCAGAATGACATGCGCATAGAGACGGTGCCCGAAGTCGTTGGGATGATTCACATTGTTGCCGCTGATATCCGAATAATTCTTCTTCTTCAGGATCTCGATCCAGGGCGTCGCCACGTCCGCCAGCGCCACATTCGGCCTCACTAGCCCACCCAGGAACTTCGCCTTCCAGAGAAACCCGTCGGCCCCGGCAAACAGCGGATTCATCGTCATCGGCGCCACCAGCACCACATCGGCATCGGGATTCGCCGCCATCACATCATCCCTCATTTTTGTCATCTTCGTGTCGTAGCCACCGCCATCGTTCATCCCGAACGCCAGAAACACCAGATCCGGCTTCTCTGCGGTGACCTTCGGAACCATCTCAACTCCCCACCCCGCTTCCGCACCAGCCGCACCGAAGTTAACCAGCGTCACCTTCGACCCGAAACGCTTCTGCAGCGTGTTCGCGACCAGCTGCGGATACGCAGGTTGATAAGGTTCCGCCAGCGATTCCTTGAAACCAGAAGCATTGAAGCCCTGCGTGATGCTGTCGCCCAGCGCCACCAGCTTGATCGGCTGTTTGGCTCTGAGCTTGGTCAGCACCCGCGTCAGCCTCTCGGGCTGCGGCTTCACTTCCACTGGCCACGGGTCCGTCTTATGCCAGTAGGAAACCTGCACCTGAAGATCGTGGAAAAAACGCCCCTCGGAATGCAGCACCGTCGCAAACATGTTCGGGCTGCCCGCCGGTGGCATCATCTCCGCCGCTGTCTTGTAAGGAATCCGCGACGTCAGCGTCAGCTCAATGATGTTCGTGCCAGGCTTCCAGGTATAATCCTTGCCCTCCTCATACCTCATATTCAGATCCGGATGGGTAATCTGGAACCCTTCGCTCGGAATGAACAACAGTTTCCCCGTGGCCAGCTGCTTGCCCTCCTCCCGGATGAAAAGCACCGGCTCACGATCACTCGCCTGCGACCGCCACAGCGGCTCGCCAAGCACCATCCCCGGCCCAGACCTCTCAGCCTTGTCCGACGCATCGTCCGCCATCAGCATCATGCCGCAGCAGAATACTCCCAGAACTGTTCCCGCGATTTGTTTCTTCATGAGGTGTTATCTTCGCAACAGCTCCACCGATCACCGCAAGCCCACCATCCATCAACTCCCGAATCACCTGACTTCCCGGCCACTATTCTTCCCACCCACCACCCACTCCTCGACAAAACCGAACCCTCCCCTCCATCCCACGCCCTCCTCCTCCAGTCTCATGCACCCCCACCACAAAACGTCAGCCGGTGCCTCCGCCCCTGCCGACACCCAGCCAGCCCGGGCTAACACCCCAGGAAAACTCCCAGCCAAACACCCCGTGTCCTGTAGGGACGCCGCATACCACCTCCCTCCTGACAAACCATCTTTCGCGCCTTCGCGTGCCCCCCCATTCTCCCAAGACGCATCAAGCCCCTTCCCATCTTCCCCACGGCCCTTCTCCCAACACTCCACCTTCACCATTACGAATTTCCAATTTCCACTTCTCAATTTCCCGGCACCGCCCCCCCTCCTTACAGCACTTTTACCTTCAGCTTACAATTCAAAGATTGCCGCCAGCCCATCGGAGCCGTCCATTAGATGAAACCCGAGTCCACCCATGAAATCCTCGATCCTGTTTCCCGCTGTCTCCACCGCCCTCCTCTCGCTGATCACCACTTCGGCACTCGCCGACCCGCGGCTCACCTCATGGTACACCGCCGATTCCGGCCAGTACGCCCGAATCTACCAGACCACCGCCGCCGAGACCGCACGCACCGCCTCCACCACATGGACCCGCGGCCAAGGCACCCAGAGCAACCCGACCTACGCCGGCGTCAGCCAGATCTCCTATTCCGCCAACTGGGTCTACATCCGCGCCACCGGCCTCGCCGGTCACATCATGGGCCCATGGTACCTCGACGCCGCCAAATCCCAGAACTTCCCCAACTTCCCCGCTAACACCGCGAAGCTCTACCGCATCCCGCGCACCCCCGTCATTCCCGGCACCAAATCCCTCACCGGCCTCGGAGCCACCGGCTGCATGGTCAACGGTGTCTCCATCTTCGACAGCCGCGACGCCTTCTCCTACGCAAGCGGCAGCAGCACCGACGCCACTCCCGTCAACGGCCTCACCGGCGACGGGGTCTGGAACCGCGACGGCTATCACAATGAAGGCGTCACCTTCGACCCCGCCCTCGCCCACCAGGCAGGCAGCAACTACCACTACCACGCCCAACCCATCGCCCTCCGCCACCAGCTCGGCGACCACGTCGACTACAACCCGACCACTAACCGCTACACCGAAAGCGCCACCCCGATCACCCGCCACTCGCCCATCCTCGGCTGGGCCGCCGACGGCCTGCCCGTCTACGGCCCCTACGGCTACTCAAGCCCGCTCGATCCCTCCAGCGGCGTCCGTCGCATGATCTCCGGCTTCGTCCTCCGCGACGGCACCCGCGGCACCACCAACCTCACCACCACCGGCCGCACCTCCCTCCCCGCATGGGCCACCCGCATCCAGACCGTCGCCTTCCGCAATGGCCCCGGCGTCACCACCGCCTACGCCCTCGGCCACTACATCGAAGACTTCGACTACCTCGGCGACCGCGGCTTCACCCAGGGAACCCAGTTCGACCTCAACGAACAGAACGTCCGCTGGTGCGTCACCCCGGAATTCCCCTCTGGCACATGGGCCTACTTCACCACCCTCAACGCCGACGGCTCCCCCGCCTATCCCTACACCACCGGCCGCCAGTACTACGGCAGCCCCACCGGCGGCAACTCCGCCATCAGCGAACCCGTCACCACCCACTTCAACGGCGGACCCAACAAACCCATCGGCACCCCGCAACTCAACGCCTCCAGCGGCAACGTCACCCTCACATGGTCCGCCGTCGAAGGCGGTACCTATCTCGTCGAATCCTCCGAGGACCTCTCCTCATGGCCGGACCTCACTCCCTCCGTCACCGCCACCGATGACATCGCCTCCCTCACTGATCCCTCCGCCTCAGGGCAACCCCGACGCTTCTACCGCGTCTCGCGCACCAGCCTAGCCACCTTCGACTCCAACGGCTTCGACTTCTCGACCGGAGGCGGAACCGGCGGCACCGGCAACAACGCCATCGCCCCAGGCGGCAGCGCCGCCCGCGGCACCACCGTCACCATCACCATCACGCTCCCGACCAATCCCCCGAACCCCCCAGCCAACCTCCTCCCCTCCAGCATCACCATGGGCGGCATCACCGGCACCGCCATCACCCGGCCCTCCGCCACCACCGCCACCGCCACCTTCGTCATCCCAGCCAATACCACCCCAGGCCTCAAAAACGTCGTCGTCACCTTCACCCCCGCTCCCACCTACACCCTTACCAACGGCTTCACCGTCAACTGACCCATGTCCCGCTGGTCTCCAGCCGCCCTCGTCGCCCTGCTGTTCCTCTCCGCCGCAGTCGCCGCCACCGCCGCTCGCCTCGAAATCACCGTCTCCCCTCGCTACAAGGGCGATCCCCTCCAGCTCGACTCCCTCCGCTATCAGAACGCCGCGGGCGAAACCCTCGCCGTCACGCGCCTCAGCTATCTCCTCTCAGGCTTCGCCCTCCAGCAGGAAAACGGCGCATGGCTCGAAATCCCCGACACCATCGCATGGCTCGACGCCGCCAGCCGCCGCCATTTCCTAACTATCGATGCCATCCCCCCGGCCCCGTACCGCGCCCTCCGCTTCCACATCGGACCGGACGCCGCCACCAATGCCGCCGACCCCTCCCGCTTCCCCGCCTCCCACCCGCTCAATCCCAACCTCAACGGGCTCCACTGGCACTGGCAGCAGAACTACATCTTCATGGCCCTCGAAGGCCACTTCCGCCCCGCCGCCTCCTCCGCAGACCCTCAGGGATTCACATGGCACTTCGCCCGCGACCCTAACCGCACTCCCGTCACCCTCAGCGCCGACCTCGATCTCCACAAGGACGCAGGAATCCTCATCCATTTCGACATCTCCTCCCTCCTCCACGCCCCACGCACACTCTCCTTCACCCGCGACGGAGCCGCCACCCACTCGCGCGACGGCGATCCCCTCGCCGCCGCCCTCAAGGCCAATCTGCCCGCCGCCTTCCACGTCCAGCGCATCGCCACCGCCAACCCAGCCACTCCCGCCGGACCTCCCCTCAAACCCATCGACCTCCCCGACCTCTTCACTCCCTTCCCCCTAACCATCAGCCGCTCTTTCCCCATCCCCGATCTCCCCCGCGACAACCCCCTCATCACCGAACGCGTCAATCTCGGCCGCCAGCTCTTCCACGATCCCCTCCTCTCCCGCAACGGATCCATCTCCTGCGCCTCCTGCCACGCCGAAAAATCCGCCTTCACCGACGGCCTCCCCGTCAGCACCGGCATCGATGGCCGCAAGGGCGACCGCAACGCCATGCCGCTCTTCAACCTCGCATGGAAACAACGCTTCTTCTGGGACGGCCGCGCGCCCTCCCTCCGTGCTCAGGTCCTCATGCCCATCGCCGATCACCGCGAAATGGACCTGTCCCCGGAATCCGCCGCCGCCACCCTATCCACTTCCCCGGACTACCCGGATCGCTTCCGCACCGCCTTCAAATCCCCCGGCATCACCCCACAGAAAATCGCCCTCGCCCTCGAACAATACCTCCTCACGCTCATCGCCTCCCGTTCAAAATTCGACCTCGCTCTCCTCGGCCGCGCCTCCCTCACCCCTCCAGAACAGCGCGGGCTCGAATTGTTCATGACCGAATCAGACCCGCGCACCGGCCAGCGCGGAGCCGATTGCTTCCACTGCCACGGCGGCCCGCTCTTCACCGACCACCAGTTCCACGACAACGGCCTCGCCAATCCCGGCCCCGGCCTCTCCACCGTCACCGGAAATCCCGCCGACTCCGGCAAGTTCGCCACCCCAAGCCTCCGCAACCTCGCCCGCACCGCCCCCTACATGCACGACGGCCGCTTCGCCTCCCTCGAAGACGTCATCACTCACTACAGCTCCGGCATCCACCGCAATCCCTCCCTCGACCCCAATCTCGCCAAACATCCCCCGCAAGGCCTCCAGCTCTCCGCTTCCGAACAGCGCGACCTCATCGCCTTCCTCCTCACCCTCACAGATCTGGAACGCTGACCACCAACCGCCACCCTCACTGCTCCCCGGCCGCCGGGATCATCTTGATGGCTTCCAGCTCGCCTCGGCTCAGCCACGTGTCAACATAACTCGCCACCTCCGCGTCCGACGCCTGCTCCAGCCACTCCGCGACCCGCTGCGACTCCCTAGCCACCGCCGCCGCCTTTAGCTCGGACAGGTGCGCCTCCACCAGCTCCAGTTGCTGCGACACCGTCGTCCCGGAATCCCCGTACTCGGTCTCTCCGGGCATCGCCTTCAGCGTCATTCGCCGGTACGCATTCTCAAACAGTTGGTCAACAAAATCAGGCGCAGGAGCAGCCGCCACCTGATTCAACATCCCCAGACTGATCCCCGCCAGCGCCACCACCTCCTCCGTATCTCCCGCTGCCACCGCCGCCTTGATTCCATCCGCCACAACCCGGAACGGGACACCCAGATAGGCCACGCCCCCTTCGCTCCGCAAAGTATGCAACGGCAGCATCGCCGCCTCCCGCACCCCCGCCCCGCTCGCCAGCGCCGCCTCCTGCACCGCCACCATCCGATCCCGCTGATGTAGATCCAGCTTCCCTGACAACGCCGCCGCCCGCTTCAGCGTCGCCATCGCCTCTTTGCTCGCCTCGGCTATGTGCTGCGCCGTTGCACGAAGATACAGCGCCCCTGGATTCTGCGGCTCCGCAGCCACTAGCCGATCTATCCACTCCGCCGCATCCTCCCCACTGCTCCACAGCTTCGAGATCATCGCCACACACACCCTCGGATCCCCCGGAAACCGGTCCGCAGCTTCCATCAACAACGCTTCATCCCCCGTCATATCCCACGCCCCCACCAATCCCGCCGCATCCCGTCCCCGCGACGCCAGCCAAGCCTCCACTCGCTCCCTCGCCACCTGCCCGAACTCAGGGGTCCCGAACTCCGGCCACCGCTCCACCGTCCCCGACGACGCCGCACGAACCACGCCCTTCCCCGCTATCCCTCCCTTCGCCACCGCACGCCCCGCGCTCGCCACAGACTGATCCAGCCCACGCCATCCATACCACACCACCACAGCCACCGCCGCCAGTCCGGCACCGATCCCGAATGTCTTGCGTTTCATCGTCCCTCACTATAGCCAATCCCACGCCCTCTCACAACCCCAAAACTCTCCATCCGCCACCACGCCATCCTCCACCAACCATCCCTCAAACAGGATGCGCCAGCAGCTCCCGAATCACCTTCCCCTCAACATTCGTCAGCCGGCGCTGCACCCCGTTATGCTCGAAACTCAATTTCTCGAAATCCAGCCCCAGCAGATGCAGGATCGTCGCGTTGAAATGATAGAGCGGATGCTCGTCCTCTATCGCCTTCCGCCCGAGTTCATCCGTCACCCCATGACTCACTCCCGCCTTCACCCCTGCCCCGGCCAGCCAGCACGTGAATCCGTCAGGATTGTGATCCCGCCCGAAACTGCCCTTCTGGAAAAACGGCATCCGCCCGAATTCCGTGCACCACACCACTAGCGTATCCTCCAGCAGGCCCCGCTGCTTGAGATCCCGGATCAGCGCCGCCGCCGGCTGGTCCAGAATCCCCGCATGCACATCATACTGCTCCTTCAGCGCGTTGTGCCCATCCCAGTTCAGCTTCCCGCCACTCGCATACGCCCCATTGAACAACTGCACAAACCGCACGCCCTTCTCAATCAGTCGTCGCGCCAGGATGCAGTTCTTCGCGAACGCCGCCTTGTCCGCATTCACCGCGTCGTCCGCCCCATACATCTTCAGAATGTGCGCCGGCTCGGTGCTCAGATCGCTGATCCCCGGAACGCTGAGCTGCATCCTCCCCGCCAGCTCGTAACTCGCAATCCGCGCCGCCAACCCGCTGTCCCCCGGATTCGCCGCCAGATGCCGCGCATTCATCCGCCGCAGCAACGACCGCGCCGCCTCGTCCGCACCCCCTGACACCCCCGCCGCCGCCAGATGCCTCACCATCTGCTTCGAACTCATCGTCGTCCCCTGAAACGCCGCCGGCAGAAACCCCGGCCCCCAGTTGTTCGCCCCGTTCTGCGGCACCCCCCGCGGATCAGGAATCGCCACATACGACGGCAGGTCCTCACTCTCACTCCCTAACGCATACGTCACCCACGAACCCAATGACGGAAACCCATCCAGAATCGATCCCGTCGACAGAAAATTCTCCGCCGGCCCATGCGTGTTCGACTTGCTCGTCAGCGAATGCACAAACGCCATCTCATCCGTCAGCTCCGCCAGATGCGGAATCATGTCGCTCACCCACTTGCCCGTCTGCCCGCGCGGCCTGAACTCATACTGCGGCCGCGCCAGATTCCCCGCCGGCCCCTGAAACGTCACCGCCGGCCCTCCCGGCAGCGGCTTCCCATCCCACTTGATCAGCTCAGGCTTGTAATCCCACGTCTCCAACTGACTCACCGCACCAGCACAGAAAATCACCACCACCTGCTTCGCCCGCGCCGGAAAATGCGGCCGCCGCGCCGCATAGGGCCGCGCCGGATCAATCTCCGGCTCCCCCCCCTCCGCCGCCAGCAATCCATCGCCGCTCAGCAGCTTCACCAGCGCCATCGATCCCAGCGCCGTCGCACTCTCCGCAAGAAACCCTCGTCGGTCCAGCAGCACCCGGCCAGCAGCAGATAGTTGTTCAGCATTCATGAATAATTGTCGGCTTGATCCCGGACCAATGTCAGACATTCTATGTCAGACATGAGCCCACCGGTCACCTTCACCCTCAGAGACCTCAGCCGCCGCACCGCCGAAGTGCTCGCGGCCATGCGGAAGTACGGGCACGTCGAAGTCCGCAGTCGTTCCGGGGAAGTGATTCTCCTGACACCGAAAGTCGCCAGCTCCCCAAAAAGCAAAAAAGAGAAAGTGGATCCCGTTACTGCGTGGGAAGCGGAAATGAAGGTCCGAGAGCAGCGCATGATCGACGCCGGCTTCGTGCCGCCAAAGCCCGGCGAATGGGACGAGGAACGCTTCAACCGCATCATCGCAGGCGAGGAATGACCACTTACATCGATACCAACGCGCTCGTCCAGATCTACCTGCACCGGCCCGGCGAATCCACCGCCATGAATTTCATCCGCGCAGGCGCGGCGCACGAAGCGCCCTCTTGCCCAGTCTCCGACCTGCTGCGGTTTGAATTCTCTAACGCCGTCGAACGGATGATCTTCGAGTCCCGCAAGGGCAGCGGCCAGCGCATCACGCCCGAATGGGCGTTGCTGGCGCACGGTGATTTCGAGGCAGATCTCGCGGCAGGTGTCCGCCTGCGGCGCATCCCCCTCACCCTCACCGACATCGAACGCGAATTCGATTCCCTCGTCCGCCGCCACACCGCCACTCACGGCTTCCGCACCTACGACATCATCCATGTCGCCTCGGCCCTCAAACTGAAATGCCGACGCTTCCTCTCCTTCGACGCCAAAGCCAACTCCCTCGCACGGCTCGCTGGTCTCAAGACTCTCTGACTTCATGGCAGGAACAGAAACTCGTTGCTGTTGAACAGCGCCCGGCACAGCACCGCCAACCCATGCGTCTCCACCACCGGCAGCGCGTCGCTCACCTCATCCGCACCCGGTTCGCGCCCTAGCGCCAGTTGCCACGCCCGCCGGATCCGCGCCGCAGAATCATCCCCCACCTCCCCGCTCACCCGCGCCGCAAACGCCGCCGACACCTCCACCGTGAACCGGCTGTTGAACAGATTCAGCGCCTGTATCGGCGTCGTGCTCGCCCGCCGCACCGCCGTGCTCTGGCCCCCGTCCGGACAATCAAACGCCCCGAACACCGCCTCCGTCTCCCGCCGCACTTTATGCGCATAAATCATCCGCCGCTGGTTCTCCTCAGTCAGCACCTCCACCGGCGTGAACCCGCTCAGCCCGCCCCGCAGGTCAAACAAATCATACCCACGCCCGTACATCTTCAGATTCAATCTCCCGCTCACCGCTAGCATCGCATCGCGGATCGCCTCCGCTTCAAGCCGCCGCGAAGGATACCGCCACAGCCACCGCACCTCCGCATCCTTCTCCATCCCCGCCCCATTAACCGCCCCACTCTGACCGTACGTCCGCGATAGCACGATCAGCCGGTGCATCTGCTTCACACTCCACCCGGAACGCACAAACTCGCCAGCCAGCCAGTCCAGCAACTCCGGATGCGTCGGCTTCATCCCGTTCCGCCCGAAATCGCTAGGCGTCGCCACCAGCCCGCGCCCGAAATGTCCCTGCCAGATCCGGTTCACCATCACCCGCGCCGTCAGCGGATTCGCCGGACTCGCTATCCACGCCGCCAGCGCATTCCGACGATCCTGCTCGGCCGTGTCCACCCGCAGCTTCAAATCCCCGAACACCACCGGCACCGCAGGCACCACCTCGTCCTTCGGCTGCTCCGGATCACCCCGCAGCAGCACACGAATCACATCAGGCGCTCGGAACTTCCCCGCAAAAACCAGCTGCCCAGTCTCCGCCTCCCGAATCTTCCCTAGCAGTCCCTCCCGCTCCACCACCAATCGCTTCACCTCAGCCGCCTCCTCCGGCCCCAATCCCCCCGTCGTGAACGCCGGCCCCCCATCCATTCCCGCCACATACGCCCGCCGGTCACTCGCATCCGCCACCACACGCCATCCCGCACCCTCCCCAACCTCGATCACATAATCCGTCGCCAGCCGGTCCTCATAAGTCCCTAGCCGGTCCCTCCCCCAGTCCACCCGCACCACCTCCTCCTCGCCCGCAAACTCCAGCTCCACCCAGCCCCGCCCGCTCTCCGATGACATCCAGCTCCGCTCATTCCCATACCGCCCGTCATTGATGAACCTCGGCTCGTGCCGGTCCGGCGAAACATTGTCCCCCGACGTCGTGAACTTCGCCCCCGCACTCGCCAGCGCCACATTCACACCCGCCGCATTGAAGACCTCGATCTCGTCAAGGCATGGCTCAAGGCTGTTCGTCGCCCGCACCGTGAATCTCAGCCGCTTCGTCCGCACCGGCCCGAACCGATCCGTGTTCCCCAGCGCCCGCACCGTCGCCCTAACCACCCCATCCTTGCGCCCCGGCACCGCTAACGGAGCCAGCCGCGCCAGTCGCTCCCTGATCCAGGCCTCCCGCTCCCGCGCCACCACCGCCTCCTTCTTCCGCTCCTCAGCCCCGCTAACCCGCAACTCCCGGTCCTCATACTCCACCCCCGCCACAAACGCCTGCATCGCATAGTAATCCTTCGCAGTAATCGGATCAAACTTGTGATCATGACACCGCGCACATCCCACACTCAACCCCAGAAAGGTCTGCCCAATGTTAGTCACCATCTCATCCAGCGAATCCTGCCGCGCCAGCCGGATCGACGGCTCATCCTTCCCGATCTGCCCCGGCAGCAGCACCGACGCCGTCACCAGAAACCCCGTCGCCGCATCCTCACCAACCGCGTCCCCCGCAATCTGCTCGCGGATGAACCGGTCGTAAGGCACGTCGTCATTGCACGCCCGGATCACATAATCCCGGTACGGCCACGCATTCGGACGCTCCGTGTTCACTTCAAAACCATGCGTGTCCGCATAACGCACCACATCCAGCCAGTGCTGCGCCCACCGCTCACCATACCGGGGCGACGCCAGCAACCGATCCACCTCCCTCTCACGCGCCCCCACCGCGGTCTTCTCGTTCGTCATCTCCTTCGCAAACGCCGCCAGCTCCTCAGGCGTCGCAGGCAATCCCGTCAGATCCATCGTCACCCGCCGCAACCACACGTCCGCCGCCGCAGGAACCGACATCTCCAGCCCGTTCGCCCGCAGCTTCCCTTCAACAAACCCATCCAGCGTCCCCTCCCTGACATCCGCCACCGGCTTGAACGCCCAGTGCTCCCTCGGATCCTCCAACTGCACCCGGTCCACTCCCTCCGGCCACTCCGCACCTTCATCAATCCACCGACCAATCACCTCAATCTCCGCCGCCGAAATCTTCCCCTCCGGCGGCATCACCTCATCCTCGTCATCCGTCCGCAGCAACCTCATCAGCGGACTCTCCTTCGCATTTCCAGGAACAATGTCCGGCCCATGATGATCCCCACCCTTCAGCGCCGCCACCTTCACATCCAGCCGCAGCCCCGACTTCTGCTTCTTCTCCCCGTGGCATTCCGTGCAGTGCTTCTCGAAAATCGGCCGCACCTCGCGCACAAAATCCACCGGCGCAGCCCCGGCATTCAGGCTCCACCAGCACACCATCATCGTCACAGCAGCTCGTTTGGTCATCGACATTCGCTCTCCATGATACGGGTTTCCCGCCCCGATCATAGCACGCACTTCTCCCCCACTCAACGCCCGTCCCAGCCGCCGCCCCTCCTCCGGCCCCACGTTCTCAAGACGCCCCTCCAGCGCCCCCCCGCTCACCCCTTCCTGCTTCCCCTCATGCTCAGGAGGCTCCCACCCGCCGCACCCAGTTCACTATCCGCCACGCCGCCCGAACGGAATCGCTCTCTTCGTTCGGGACTTGAGCCATCTCTCGCCGCTGGCCACCGAACTCCGCCAACACGCCAGACGCCCCCGGATTCCAGACCCGCACCCTCAGCCACCGGAGGCGGAAGGCGGCGAATCGGGAACTGGCGGAGGCGAGCCCGTAGCATGATAGATAACATTCTCCAAAGCAGGATCTCCATAAGCTTCGGCGTTGGTATTATGGAAACTGCCCAGGCCAATTCTCGCAATATCCATGCCATTGCGAAGCACCTGGTCGGAATCCTGATCGCACCAGGCGCAGCGACAAGTAATGAGCAGGTAGGCCTTCTGATCACTTTCTCTGAACTGAACATAGATAGTATCCCTCAAGGAAATGAACTTCCAGACCTCCCCCTGTGAATTGATCACGCAATCCACGTCGCTTAATTCCATGGTTTCTTTGTAGTACCAGAAAAAGTAGAATTCAGCTTCTATTATCCTAGACTCCTGTAATTCGAGGAGATTGCGAATCGCAACCTCGACCGCTCTCGTATTGTTGAGCAGGGCAACTCCATCTATCGAAAATCCAAACTTTTTCTTCAAAGCTGTAACATATATATCCTCACTCCAATAGGCACCTTCGTACAGAGCAAGCTCCCCTAAATGTTCAATGTTCATAACAATAGTTGCTGCATCGGCTTTCGACGAACTCTCCGAGACTAAGGCACTCCATGGATTCCGCCGAACAAGCAGTCCACCTTCGGCCCGTCCACCAACTCCGTTGCCTCTCGACATTCGTTCGCGCCTCCGCTGTGCGGAAGTGATCGCGCAGATCTGCGGTAGTGACGGTGTCCATGATATCCGGAAATATCGCAAATCGGGCGCTTCGCAAACCATGCTTCCTGAGGCTACTGTGTCGGTGCCCAGCGCTGGCAGCGGGCCAAAAGACTCCGCCAACACACCAGACGCCCCCCGGAATACCACACCTGCACGCTCAGCCACGCGAGGCGGAAGCCGGGAGATCGGGTTCTCGCGGCGGCGAGTTGCGGCACGCAATCCATTCACCCTCAAACACAAAACGAATTCCGGATTCATCATGCCCAAGAGCCTTCCATGCGGCCATTGTTGCGGCACATCGGACTGCATCGGGTTTCGTATCGACTAGAAGTTCCTCTAGCGCAATAACCGCAAAAGCTATCACATCTCCCCCCTCTTGTGTATGCCAAGCAAGGGCATCTCGCACGCCGGATGCGACGGCTTCGCCATAAAGCGGCTCGAAGGATTTCACTCCGGACATCCATTCAACGCCTCCATCTGAGCCAGCGTGCGGCTCTAATGTGATTGCGGCAAATGCACTGGTGCCACCTTTGTGCCTGAGAAACTTAAACGCACTCATTCTGCCTGAAGCAGAGGAAACGCATCCTTGGAGAGAAGAACCCTGTCCCGAAGTTGCCTGTGCCCCGGATTACATGGGCGAGCCCACGCGACGCACCCTCTCCAAACAGGGACGAATCCCGGCTGATGAACGTCCCCGTCTCCATGTCCCGGTTGCGGCACCCTTCATCGAGCAATCCGGTCGCCTCTGCTTCCTTTGAACGCCCTGCCGCGAAGGCGGCTTGATTCACCAGGCCGGAGGCTGCTTCCCGCGCAGCCTTGGGAAGGCAACGCCCTGCCGCGAAGGCGGCTTGATACACCAAGCCGGAGGCTGCATCCCGCGCAGCCTTGGGAAGACACCTCGCCCGATGCCTCTCGTCATTCGTTCGCGCCTCCGCTGTGCGGTGACCATCCCCTCGATTAGGCGCCGCCCATGTCATCTGGTCGCCACATTCACGCTGCGCCGCCACCTCCTCCCTCCCAACAACCAGAACCGCCCCCGCCTCACCACCCATCACGGCAGCAAGCATCACCAACAGCATCAGCACACACCGCATCCCCTCACCATGCCCTCCCGCTCCCACCTTGTCACCCACAACCTCACACCCTC
>JAIXPK010000107.1 GCA_027486335.1 Verrucomicrobiaceae bacterium
GATTGTGATCGTTTCCGTCACAACCAGGTCATTCAGCCGCGCTGATCGCATTGTTTCGTGCGACACCTCTCAATACCACACCCTCATCACCATGCAACTCTTTTCTCCCTCTTTTTTGCTTTTTCTCCCGCCACCCCCACGGTCCCACCGTTTCAAGGCCTCAAGGGGAGGTTTTGATGGCCGAATCATCGACCAGACCGATACTGGCAACGGCTGCCCGGGAATCGCAGCCGTGTTGCTATGGAACTCACCCTCAGGTCCTCTTCGGTCATTGCTGCAGGTGGCGGCGGCCAGTTCATGCCGTTGCTGGCGCTGACGCTGCTCGCCACAGTGCTGCTGACTCTGCTGCTGCGCCGTTTCCGCCTTCCAGCCCTGCCCGGGTACTTCCTCTGCGGCTTCCTGCTCGCCCGGTTGAGCCCGATCCCGATGGGCGAAGGTACGGAAGCGGCGAAACTGCTCGGCGAGATGGCCGACGTCGGCATCCTCCTGCTCATGTTCACGATCGGAGCCGAATGCTCGAAACACGAACTGCAGCAGTTGAGGAAACGCGGCCTCGGAGCGGGTCTCTGGCAGGTGGGCTTGACCGGCGGACTGGTTGCCGCCCTCGCGCTTGCATGCGGCCTGTCCACCGGAGCCGCCGTGACCGCGGGCATGGCCGCAGCACTCTCTTCGACAGCCGTAGGCGTTCGCCTTTTCGATGACACCGGCATCTCAGAACATCCCGGCGCAAAACTGACCCTCGGCATCGCTCTGGTCCAGGATATCCTCGTCATCATCTTCCTGTTGCTGCTCCAGAGCGCTCCGGATGGCGGCAGCGCTGCCGCGCGCTGGGGCGGGCTCGCACTCAAAGCTCTCCTCTTCATCGGATGCGCCGCCCTCCTCAGCCGGATCGCTGTGCCCGCGCTCCTGCGCGCCGTCAGCAAAACCCGCTCGCGCGAACTGTTCACCCTCGCAGTCCTCGCACTATGTGCCGGCGTCGCCGCGCTCGGGGACACCCTCGGCCTCGGATTGAGTCTCGGGGCCTTTGCTGCCGGCGTCACTGTGAGCGGCTCTTTATATAGTCACCGGATCCTCGCTGATGCCGCTCCCTTCCGGGACTTCTTCCTCACCGTCTTCTTCCTTTCGCTCGGTGCCCTCGTCAACCTCCCGGTGTTGGCTGCGCACTGGCCGCTCATCCTTGGCGCAACCGTTCTTTCCCTAACCGCAAAACCCTTCCTCACCTCCCTCGGCGCTCGGCTCTCAGGATCTCCCAAAGCCGCTGGCACCGCCGCCGCACTCGCACTCGCCGGATGCGGCGAATTCTCCGTCGTGCTCTGCCGCGAAGCAGCAGAACGGGGCTTGCTCACGCCGGGATTCGCCAATGGCGTGCTCGCCGTCACCGCCCTCTCCCTGACCGTCTCCCCATTCCTCATGAAATCCGCCGCTTCGCGGGGCTGGTTCCAGGAACCCATGCGGCAGCGTTCCCCCACTCAGAAAGGACCCGCCAAGCCTTCCGCAGCCGCCGCGGCAAAACGAATCCGCGGCATCACCGACCACGCCATCCTCTGCGGCTACGGAACCGTCGGACAAATGCTGCATCGCGGTCTCCAGCGGCTCGGCATTCCCGTCATCATCATCGAACTGAATGCCGAAACCGTCGCACGGCTCCTCGCAGAAGGTCACGCCGTCCTCTTCGCAGACATCGCCCAAGCCGATACCCTCGAACTCGCAGGCATCTCCCGCGCTCGCCTCCTCGTCGTCACCTTCCCCCAGGCGGAAATCGCCAGAACCGTCATCACCCAGGCCCGCGAACGCAACCCGGACGCCGTCCTCCTCTGCCGCGCCCGGTTTCCAGACGAAGCAGAAATGCTCCGCAGGGTCGCCCCTGGCGGTGTCGTCCACGACGAATTCGAAGCCGGCTCCCGCATGCTCCGCATGTGTTCCCGCGCCTTCGCCGGCTCATCGGATGCCGACAGCACCGAACACCAGTAACCTCACTCGCCAAGCGGCAGGTCCGGAATCCCATGCCGGGCCGCCGCCTCCTTCAAACCCTTGACCGCAGCCGCCATCTTCGCGTTCAACGACTCGAACGCCGCCTTGTTGGCTGTCTCCCATTGAGCAAGCGCCGCACCTTCCGCCTTCGGCATCGTCGCCAGCAGCTTCTGCACTTCGATCAGCGTGTTCTGGTACTCACCAAAACCCGATTTCAAATCCTCAGGAAGTCCGTCCGTCGGAATCGACTTCAGGTTCGCCATCATATCCCTCATCACCGAATCCGTGTTCTTAAGGTCACCCGCGGCACCATCCTTCGTGGCAAGCCATTCGTGAAAACCAGCAAGCCGCGTACGGAAACTCTCCACCGCAGCACTCCCCTTACCTCGCGCAGCCGCCGCAATCGCAGCCGCCTTTTCCGCAGCAGCAGCACGCAGATCGACCGCCTTCACCGACGCCTCGGCCTTCAACTCGCGGGACTTCTCGATCGCCGCCGCCGCCACCGCCTTCGTCTTGTCCACCGCCACCGCTCCCACTTCTTTCGCTTTCGTCACCACCTGTCCCGCTTCCTCTCGCGCCGCTGCCTTGGCCGCAGTCGCCGCCTCCGCCGCCTTGGCTTGCGCTTCCCGCGCCTTGTCATTGTCACAGGCAACAAGAAACAGAATGGCGGCAAGTGGTAGCTTCTTCATGGCAGGCAGGTCTGTCGGTTAATAACTGCCAACGCTCTCACGCCTCCGCCCGCAGAGCAATCGGCGAATCTCAAGCATCATCAAGATACTCCTGCCACACCGCCGGCAGCGGAGCCGCCTCCACACTGCTGGCAATCCGTCCTTCGTTCGCCGGCACAAACGTCGTGCTCGTCCCGTAAACCATCAGCAAGTCCTGACTGCTCGCCGACCGCAGCGCGTGCGCCACCCCAGCCGGAATCACCACCCCCGCATTGTTCGCCGACGGAAGATCATCACCCCACAAGATAAAACGCATCACCCTCCGCGGCAACCCCGGCCGCTCATCCACCAGAATCATCTCCGCAATGCCCTGCAGAAAGAACATCGCGTCCCATTGCTCCCGCTCATAAGGCCTCAGCCCAAAATTTCCCGGCTCATCAACGAACAGTCGCCGGAACCACGCCGCCGCATCCGTCCCTTCCGGTATCGCCGGCGGATGAATGTGAAATCCCTTCGCCGTCCCCGCAAACATCCGCGCCGCCGCCCACTGCCGCGGCCACATCCCAATCCGGTGCAGCGCCCCATCCGTCTCTCGCGCAAACTCCCCGAAAAACCCTCGGCTGTGCTGCGGATAAATCGTCCGCGGAAACACCACCACCCCAGGAATCCACACGTCCTCCAATCCCCCCGGCGCTCCGTCCACCGACACAATCTCTCGCGCTTCCACACCCGATGTTCCTAACCGCTCCGCCAGCGGCGCTTTTCCATACTGCCGGGTTTCAAGGCGCGCCCGCGCCCCATCGCTCAGTCCATTCCAAAGATCGCTCATGCCGCAAATCTCTGGGACCGCCCACCCGCGGCGTCAATCGGGCGCACCTACCTCAACCGCAGTCCATGCCGCTGCCAGAATCCCGTCAACTGCCGCACCGAACCGTTGAAAACACTCCGCTCCACCGGCCGGTCAAGATTCCCGAACCACGGACTGAACTGCCACCGCCCATGCTGGTAAACCTTCGGGCGCGACGCCCCGCGCGCCCAGTCAACCCCGCCATACTGCCACATCGTCCAATCGCTCCACAGCCGGTATTGCCCCACCAGTCCCTCCGGACTGCCAGGCGCAGGAAACACCGGCCCCGCTCCGCTCTCGTGCGAATACAGCGCCAGCCAGTACGGAGCCCGGCCCAACCGCGCCCGGGTCGCCCGGTCCGCCGCCCGAGTCTGCTGCTTCAGTTGCGTGCTGTTCTCAAGATAAGCCACCGGCACCACTCCCGTCCGCGCCTCTACCCGATCCATGAATCGCAAGATGGCCGACAACGTCAGGTCTCCGTCATAGTCGCCGCACAACAGAAGCGATGGCGCATTCCACCGGCGGCTGCGCGCCAGCGCGATCGCCCGGTTCACAAACTGATCCGCTTGAACCACCGGATCCACATGCCGCTGCACCCGGTAATACAACCCCGGCAGCATCCCCACCCGATCCGCAGACTGAATGAACGCCGCGCACTTCGTGTCCAGATTCCCACCCTTGCCCGCCCGCGCAATCAACCCCGCAGCCCCGTTGTCCCGCAGCGCCGTCACATCATTCTCCGAATAACTCCTCCCCTTCCGCTGCCGTTCCTTCGGATCATACGACGACACATTGATGATCTGCGGAAGCGCCGGCGGCGCTGCACTCACAACACGCCCCGTCACCAGGGTCACAACAAGCATCAGGTATTTCAGGCGGCACATGGGAAAGCCCAGCACCATCCCAGCCCCCATCCACCCTGTCAATCCCCCCTCAGCGCAGATAAATGAACTCCTTCGCATTCAGCAACGCCAGCGCAAAGCTCGCCAGCGGATCCCCAGGCGGTGCCGGACGCTCCGCCGCCAACGCAATCTCCAGCGGCGCAATCACCGCATCAAACCTCGAATACCGCTCCAGCTCAGCAGGCGTCAGCGCCTCCAGCATCCGCTCGCGCGAAATGAAAACTCCCTCAAGTCCCGCAGATCGTCCCACTTCCTCCGCCGATAACGCCCGGTCATACAGCCGCGCCCGGTGAATGCTCCCGCTCAGCAGCCGGTTGCCGTCCGGATTGCCATGCCGGCATCCTAACTGCATCATCGACTGACCCGCCGCAAACGCCACCGGCCCGCTGCTCTTATATGGCCGCCCGTACGGCAATCCATCCCGGAACAATCGGATCGTCCCGTCCTCCGCCCACGTGATCGCCACATGCACCGGCCGCGTCGCCGCATCCGTCTCAACAGGCCCATTCGCCGGCTTGGTGCGCGCAAAAACATTACTCCCCGCCAACCACTGCCGCGGATCCTGCTCCCCGAAAACCACCGCATCAAACGTCGTCCCCGTCAGATCCTGTACCGTGAAAACCCCGCCACCTGCCTGCTCCAGCGTGCTCAGCGTCACCCACGCCTCCAGCGTCTTCGCCCGCAGCGTCACCCCTAACGGCCCCGTCGACGCCCACGCATCCCGCCCGTTCAACACCAGCGCCCCTTTCTCAATCTTCGCCCCTCCATGCAGCCGCAGCGGAATCGCCGATGCCTCCGTCTCGAAATCCCACTCGGCCAGCGCCGCCGGAGCCGTATCCGCCGAAGGCACCGCCGCCCGCAACCTCGCCACCACCGGCGCGACCATCGCCTCCTGCGCCGCCCTAGCCTCCGCTAACTCCCGACGCATCCGTTCCTCCTTCTCCGCTTTCACCCGCCCCGCCATCTCCGCCTCCTCCATCCACCGCAGGCTCCGCTCCACCTCATCTTCGGATGGCACCCGCTGAAATCCTTCAACGTAAAACCGCCTGAC